>CAYTRL010000228.1:0-9527 GCA_964439795.1 uncultured Thermodesulfobacteriota bacterium | reverse complement strand
CCTATCCGGATGGTTCGAAGAGGATCTTCACCGTGAAGTCCACCACGGCCTCGTTTCTCTGGTTCTTCAGAAGGTGTCTCAGGTCGACCAGCGTCTGGCCCCTGCTCGTTGTCCGATCGACATAAGCTTCGAGATCCACGTACAGGGTGTCTCCCGGAAACGCAGGCCCCTTCACCCTGGCCTCGACCCCCACCATTCCGTGAAAGGCGCCCAGCTTTTCCTTCTCGGTGATGGCCAGGACCACGTCCATGATCCGGCCGGCCATCAGTCCCATCCCCAGGGAGATCAGGAAAGGGGCCGGTGCGAACCGCTTGTTGTGCACTCCGGGCATGGCCTGGCTCACCCACTCCATGTCGATAAAAGGCGGCTCGTGAAGGCCGATGAGGTTCACGAAGTTCACGATGTCGGTTTCGGTGATGGTTCTCCGGTGGGTCGTCACGCGGTATACGGTCTTGTTCTGGTCGTTGCTCTCGATCTGAACGGGGACAGTCATCCGGTTCTCCATTTCAATTGATTATGCAGAAGAGTACTGGATCCCGGGTCAGGGGGGTCAAAGGGTCAAGCCCGGAATGACGGAAACCACAGAATCACTGTTTTTCAACAACCCTGAGTGTAACCCATCAAAACATCCACATTTTAACCATAGATTCTTACAGCAGCACGCCTCATGCGCAAGGGGGGGGGAGCCGAAAACCGAGTGCTGAATGCTGAAAGCTTGCGGTTTTGCCGCGTCAGCCGAACCCCTGCAGCTTGGAGATGACCTCGCACATGACCTCATCCGCGCCGCCTCCCACGGAGAACACCCGGCCGTCCCGGTAATAGCGGGAGATCAGGGTTTCGTTCATGCACCCCATCCCGCCGTACATCTGCAGACACCCTTCCGCCACCTGTTGAAACAGCCGGGCTGCCTTCAGCTTTCCCATGGAGATTTCACGGGTGGCGTCCAGGCCGGCCGATTTCATCCTGACGATGTGATAGGTGAACTGCTTGATGCACTCGATCTCCGTCAGCCATTCCGCCAGGCGGTGCCGCAGGACCTGCCTGTGGATCAGCGGCTTGCCGAACACGACCCGTTCCCGGAGGTATTCCACCGTCATGTCGATCATGTCCATGGTGGTGATGTATGCCGAGGGAAGCACCGAAAACCGTTCATGCTGAAACTGCCGCATTTGATAGATGAACCCCTCTCCCTCCCGGCCGATCAGGTTCTCGGCCGGCACACGAAGATCGTCGAAGAAGAGTTCGGCCGTGTCGCTGCTCCGCATGCCCAGTTTGTCGAGCTTTTTGCTGACCTCAAAGCCCGGCAGATCGGTGGGGACAACGAACAGGCTGAAACAGTGGTACCCGGGTTCGTCGCTGGTCCTTGCCAGGAGGGTCAGGAAGTCCGCCTGGATGCCGTTGGTGATGAAGGTCTTGGACCCGTTGATGACGTACGAGTCGCCGTCTCTCCTGGCGCTCGTAGTGAGTGCGCGTACATCGGAGCCCGCCCCGGGTTCGGTGACCGCGATGGAGCTCACCATCTCTCCGGCAACGGCCGGTTTCAGGTAGGTTTCCTTCAGATAGTCGCTGCCGAACTCGGCGATGGCGGGGGTGGCCATGTGTGTCTGCACGGCGATGGCCACCGGAAGACCCAGGCCCCTTATATGTCCCAGTTCCTCCAGGAAGACCAATTCATACCAGTAGTCCAGTCCCTGTCCCCCGTATTTCGGATCGTACCGGATCCCCAGGAGACCCAGGTCCCCCATCTTCTTGAAAAGGTCATGAAGGGGTGATTGACCCTTTTCCTCCCATTCGTCAAGGTTCGCATTGATCTCTTTTGTCACGAAATCTCTGACGGTCTGCCGCAGCATGTCGTGGTCTTCACCGAAGTAGATCTGGTCTGCGTGCGTGATGCTGGTTCCCATTCGTTGTTCCTCCGTTTCGTAAGACCCGTTCACGGGTCGTTTTCATCGTGCGGTCAGCAGGGGGCCGCCTGTCCTCGAATCGATGACGACCATCGAAAAACAGCCTCATTCGTCGTCATCTTCGTCGTCGTCCTCCTCCTCATCCGGAACGAACTTCTTGATATAGCCGGTGTGGATGTCGCCTTTCCGGAAGTCGGGATCGTACAGAATTTTCAGAAACAGGGGGATCGTCGTCTTGACCGGTTGAATCGTGAGTTCCCGAAGGGCCCGCTTGAGAACGCGGATCGCCCCGTCCCGGGTCAGATCGTAACCGACGAGCTTGGCCACGAGCGAGTCGTAAAAGACGGGGAGGGCATACCCCTGGTACAGGTGCGTGTCGATCCGGACGCCGAATCCGCCGGGAGGGATGTACGTCTCGATGGTCCCGGGTGACGGCATGAAGTTGTTGTCCGGATCTTCGGTGTTGATCCGGCATTCGATGGCCCATCCCTTGAGGTTCAGGTCATCGAAGGTGTACTCGAGCTTGCCGCCGCCGGCCAGTCGTATCTGTTCCTTGACCAGATCCACACCGGTGACCATTTCCGTGACCGGGTGCTCCACCTGGATGCGTGCGTTGATCTCCATGAAGTAGAAACGGCCGTCCCGGTCGAGCAGGAACTCCACGGTGCCCGCGTTGAGGTAGTTCACGGCCTTTGCCGCGTCGATGGCGGCCCGGCCCATGACATCCCGCAGTTCGGGCGTCACGGCCGGGGAGGGCGCTTCCTCGATCAGTTTCTGATAACGCCGTTGAATCGAACATTCCCGCTCGCCCAGGTGGATCACGTTCCCGTGCGAATCGGCCAGCACCTGAAACTCAATGTGCCGGGGGTCCACCAGGCATTTCTCCATGTACAGCGTGTCATCGCCGAAGGCCGCCCGGACCTCGGCCCGGGCGATGGCGTAATCCTCCCGCAGCACCTTTTCGTCCGGACAGATACGGATGCCGCGGCCGCCCCCTCCGGCCGCGGCCTTGATCATGACCGGATAGCCGATTTCAGAAGCGAAAGCAGCGGCATCCTCCACGGACGCCACTCCGCCCGGACTGGAGGGCACCACAGGCACGCCGGCCTCGTGGATCGCTTTCTTGGCCCGGATCTTGTCGCCGGCCAACTCCAGGGTTTCCGGCAGGGGACCGATGAAGAGCAGGCCGGCGTCCCGGCAGGCCCGGGCGAAGGCGCCGCTTTCGGCCAGGTAGCCGTAACCGGGATGCACGGCATCCGCCCCGGTCTGTTTTGCGGCATCGAGGATCGCCTCCATGTTGAGATAGCTTTTCGCGCTGATGGGCGGTCCGATGCAGACGCTCTGGTCGGCGTGCCGGACGTGCAGGCTTTTTTTGTCCGCCTCGGAATAGACGGCCACGGTGGCGATCCCCAGTTCCCGGGCCGCGCGGATGACCCGCAGGGCGATCTCACCCCTATTGGCTATGAGTATCTTGGAAAACATCCTTTGTGTACCTCATCGGTTGTGTTGTCTCAGAGTCCCAGACTCCTTGCCACCTGCTCGTGATGAAAATCGGAACCGCCGAAAGCCAGATCCGCCGCCACGGTGCGGCGGTGGTACAGGTGCAGGTCGTGTTCCATGGTGAACCCGATGCCGGCAAAGATCCGGTGGCCCATGGTGGTGGCCTTGCGGCCCATGGCTCCGGCCCTTGCCTTGGCCATGCTCACCTCCCGGTCCGCCGGTTCGCCGGTGGAGAGTTTCCATGCAGCCCGAAGGACGAGGTTGCGCGTGCCGAGCAAGTCCACCCACATGTCTGCCAGGTAATGCTGGATCGCCTGAAAACTGCCGATGGGACGTCCGAACTGAACCCGCTCCTTGGCGTACTCCAGCGTCATGTCCAGGGTCGCCCGCATGGCGCCCACGGTTTCGGCGGCACGGGCAACAGCGGCATGGTCCAGGGCGGACTTGACGATAGGCCATGCGTGATCCACCGGTCCGATGACGCTGTTCGAATCCAGCCGGACATTGTCAAAGGCCACTTCACACTGGTTGTCCCTGGAAATCGTCTTCAGGGAGGTGACGGCAACCCCCGGGTGGTCCCTCTTGATCAGGAAGAGGGTCAGGCCCGTCTCCGGGTCCGATCCCTCGCGGGTCCGAGCCACGCAGAGAATGCGGTCCGCCGTCCGGGCGTCGGGCACGAAGAGCTTTCGACCGTCCAGGACCCACGAGTCATCTGAGCGTGTGGCCGCGACCTTCAGGGCCGACGGCTCGTATCCGCCGTCGGACTCGGTCAGGGCCATGGTCAGGATCATCTCGCCGCCGGCCACCCCGGGCAGGATCTCCTGCTTCTGGTCTTTCGTGCCGGCCTGGAGGACCGGGATGCTTCCCAGGAGGGTCGTGGAGATGAACGGAGCGGGACAGATGTTGTAGCCCATCTCTTCCATCAGTACGGCCATCTCCAGGAACGAAAGGTCCGTTCCCCCGTATTCTTCGGGCAGGTGCAGGCCCATCCAGCCCAGTTCGGCCATCTTGCGCCACAGTTCGGGTGCATGATGGTCCTCGCTCTCGTCCAGACGCCTGACCAGTTCCTTGGGGCACTCCGCCCTCAGGAAATCTGCTGCCGATTTCTGCAGGATCTTCTGTTCTTCATTCAGCTCGAATTCCACGGCAACCCTCCTTTATCTATCTTCCCCGGGGCAGGCCCAGCCCCCGTGTGGCGAGGATGGTCTTCTGAATTTCCGATGTCCCGGCGCCGATCGGGCCGGAGATCGAGTCCAGATATCCCATCCCGACCCTGCCGTCGAAGGGCGCCCGTATGGACCCCTTGTCCAGCAGTCCGTACGGGCCCAGCAGGTCCATGGCCGTATTGGCCAGCTTCACGCTGAGTTCCGTGAAGATGAGCTTCAGGGCCGAGGCCTCCAGTTCCGGGACCTGGCCGCGGTCCTGCATCCAGGCCGACTGCCAGTAAAAGGAAAGAAAGACATCGATCTCGATGGCAAGGGCCGCCAGCTCCTTCCTCACCCGGGGATCTTCGGACAGAGGCCGGCCGTTGCGTTCGTTTTCCCGGGCGAACTGGACGAGTTCCTCGAGCACCCGCCTGAAGGCACCGGATCCGATGGTCATCCTCTCGAACTGAAGGGCCAGCATGACATAGTAAAAGCCCATGTTCACTTCACCGACCACGTACTTCTTGGGCACCCTCACATCATCGAAGAAGACTTCGTTGAAAGAGTGGTTGCCGCAGATGTTGATGATCGGGTTGATCGTCACCCCGGGGATGTCGTTCGGGATGATCATCAAGGTCGCGCTCTTGTGAGGATGCGCCTCCAGGTCGGTCTTCACGATGGCCCAGCCGTACTCGGATACGTGTGCGCCGCTGCTCCAGATCTTCTGGCCGTTGACGACAAACGCGTCTCCGTCGTCCACGGCGCTGGTCTTCAGGGAGACCAGGTCGGAGCCGGCGTTCGGCTCGCTGTACGCCAGCCAGAAGCCGATCTCCCCACCGGCGATCCGGGGCAGGAACTCCTGCTTCTGTTCCTCGCTGCCCTCCAGGATAAGGCTGGGGCCAACGATGGATGCGGCGATCCCGCCCGCGGGGACCCGGTAGTAGGAGAGTACGTCTCCGGCAACGGCCGCCTTCATGGCCGAGCCCTGGCCGCCGTACTCCCTGGGCCAGCCCAGGCTGAGCCATCCCTTTTCCCCCAGCAGCCGGTTGAACTTCCGGGTGATCTCCTGGAATTCGGTCTCCGTCTGGGGCATGGTCCCGTAGCTTCCCGGCCAGTATACGACCCGTTCATCCCAGTCCGGTGGCAGTGCATCCTTGATGAATGCTTCGATTTCCTCCCGGAGGTCCCGTTCTTCCTGTGTGAAGGCAAAGTCCATGCTTCAACCCCCCGTCTCACCTTTCCTGCTCAGGCCTCGATGACAAAGATCAAGTCTTCATCGCTGAGCGGCGTTTCGTTCTCGGCCACGATCTCGACGACCTTGCCGGCGGACGGCGACTTGATCTTCTGGAAGACCTTCATGGTTTCCAGGAGGCCCAGCACCTGTTTCTTCTTGACCGTGTCCCCCACCTCAACGTATGCCGGCTGGTCGGGAGCCGGACTTCTGTAGAATACTCCGGACATGGGCGCTCTCACTTCAACTTTCTTGCTCATGGCTTATTCACTCCTGAAAGCGTTCAAGGTTGTCAGGCTGTTGAAAAAGGCTCATCTGCTGCGTTCCACTCCTCCCTCGTCAGGGCTACGCACTGAAAGTGCGTGTAACGTACTTCCAAAGTACGCCTCCATCCTCGGTCTCTCGTGCGCCTTGCATCTAAACCTTTTTGAACAGCCTGAATGAATGGATGTATTAATAGATTTTAATGCTCTTTCAAGCTCCCTTGATTCCCAGGATTTGCCGGGCTTCCTCCGCCGAGGCGATCTCCCGGCCCACCTCCCGGGTGATCCTTGCCAGGGCCTCCACCAGCTCGCCGTTGTTCTGTGCCTTGTCGCCGCTGGGCAGGTAAAATGTGTCTTCCAGACCGGTGCGCACATTGCCGCCTTCCTCCAGCGCCTTCCGCTGGAGGTCCCAGACCTCCTTGCGCCCCACGCAGATCACCTGCCAGTGGGTTCCCGGCATCATTTCGTTCTTCAGGAGTGGAATCCACTCGGGTTTGGCGGGCTGGCCGCTGCCCACTCCCATGACCAGGGATATGTGCGGGTCCCCCTCGAACATGCCCGCCTTTTTGTACAGGGCCACGCTCCGGACGATCCCCGAATCGAAGCACTCGAACTCCGGGACGATGTCGTTGGCGGTCATCACATCCAGAAAGGCCTGGACCTTCTCCACCGGATTGTCGAACGCCATGGGGGGCCAGGCCCAGGTGCCGTCGCTCTTGAGCTTGAGATAGTTGATCGTCCCCGCGTTGCAGGCCGCCATCTCCGGCTGGATCGCTTTCAGGCAGGCCGCAGGCTGGGAGATGTCGGGTCCGATGACGCCGGTGCTCTGGTTGATGATGATGCCCGGCACGCGGTCCCGGATGGCGTCGATGATCGAGGTGACCACGTCCACGTCCCAGGTGGGCAGCATGCCCTTGCCGGGCTGCTGATCCCGGAAATGGCAGTGGACGATCGTGGCCCCCTGGTCCCAGGCCTGTTGGGCCGCCTCGGCCATCTCCTCCGGCGTGACCGGGAGGTTCGCCATGGATGGGTCGGTCAGAACGCCGGTCAAGGCGCATGTCAGAATGGCTTTGTCGTTCATCTGTTTCTCCTATGCACGATGTGTTCATGACGGAGGGTTGGTTGCCTCCAGGCAGTGCTCCTGTGGGCCGTCAGGTGGGGGGTGCGCCGTGCGTCTTCTTCCTCACCGGAAGGGTTTCCTGTTTGTTCTCCAGAAGCCTCAACGCCTGGATGATCTTCTTGCGCGTGTCCCGGGGCAGGATGATCTCGTCCACCACCTGGGCCGTCCAGGAACGGGCCGCGGCAAAGGCGTCCGCCTTTTCCCGGGAGAACTTCCAGTAGGCGTCGTGCGCATCCTCCTCGATGCTGTCGCCCAGGACCCGGCCGTAGTCCAGGGTGGATGCCTCCACGCCGAAGCAGGCGATGGGCCACGCAAAGGTCAGGTCCGCTCCCATGCCCTTCAAGCCGCTCATGATCAGGCTTCCCGCGTCCGCGTACGCCTCGCGCAGAACAACACCGATCTTGGGCACCGTGGTCGATGCATACACATCCGTGATCTTGCCGATGTGCCGGAGCAGGCCCCGGGCCTCTTCGCTCTCACCCGGCACCACCGGCGGCGTGTCCGTCAGGTTCACCAGCGGGATGTTGTACGCATCCAAAACCTGCAGGAAGCGGTAGTACTTGTCGCAGGTATCCACCTCCAGGGTGCTGCCTGGATATTTGGGGTTGTTGGCCACCAGGCCCACCACCCGGCCGTCAAAGCGGCAGAAGCAGCAGATCAGGTTCTTTGCGTATTCGTCCTTGATCTCGAAGTACTCACCGTCATCCACCAGGGCCTTGATGACATCGTGCATATCGTACGTCTGCTCGAAGTCGTCCGGAACCAGCTCCTCCAGGACCTTGACTTCGCGGTCCGGCGAGTCGGTCCGCTCCCACCGCGGGGGCTTTTCCCGGCAGTTGGACGGCAGGTAGCGCATCATTTCACGGCACTGGAGGATGGTCTCCCTGTCGTCTTCTCCGACCAGGTCGCAGGTCCCGGTAAGCTGCATGTGGTAGTCCGGGCCGCCCACGTTCCGGTCGAACACCTCCGATGTGGCAGCCTGGGTCTGGCGCGGACCGCCCAGCCACAGGTTGGCCGACACGCGGCTCATGAACAGAAAATCGCAGAGCGTGGGCAGGTACGCCCCGCCGGCGATGCAGGGACCCATCAGCACGGTGATTTGCGGGACAACCCCGGAGTACTGGGACTGAATTCGGAAATGCCAGTCAAAGCCGGCCATGGGAATCTGGCGGTATCCCAGGCGGCCTCCCGAGGAATCCATCAGGTGAACGATGGGGATCCCCCACTGGGCGGCCAGCTGGATGGCCAGGGCGGTTTTCGTCATGGTCTGTATGCCGGTGGATCCGCCCAGGACGGTAAAGTCCGAGGCTTGAACCATCACCAGACGGCCGTGGACCTCTGCCGTGCCCAGCACAAGCCCGTCGCAGGGTGCATCCGTATACCTGCCGTCGATCCGGATTCCGGTAGTGTTCACACAGGAACCGAGCTCGTTGAATGTGCCGGGGTCGATCAGGATGTCGATCCGTTCCCTGGCGAGCAGCTTGCCGCGGTCGTGTTGCCGGTCGATCTGTTTCTGACCGCCTCCCTGCTGGTTCTTCTCCTGAATGTCCAGGTACTTCTGTATGGCCTCGTTCATTCGTTTGCCCATTCTTATTCCCTCCAGCTCACCCTTACGCCGGTTTGATCCAACGTCTTTTCGCCGGGATCTCTTCCCGTTTATTCCGCGATGCCCGCAACGCCCGGATGATGCGGGGCCGGGTGTCCCGCGGATCGATGGCCTCGTGCACGGTGTAGAAATGCGTGAACCCCTTGCCCAGGTTCATCACACTGAACTGCTCCTTGAGGATGTTCAGGTAGAAGTCGTGCACCTCGTCGTAATTGCCTTCTTCCTTGGCCTTGGCCAGCTCCTTGTTGAACACGGCCTGCACGATCGATTCCGGTCCCGTGGGGGCAAATTCGGTGGTGGGCCAGGCGTAGATGAAATCCGGCCCCATCTTGGAGCAGCCCATGGTGATGTTCGACCCGCCGTAGGAGCGACGGAGCACGATGGTCACCTTGGGGTTGGTCAGGTTGGAGTAGCCGTGGAGGTTCTTGGCCCCGTGACGGATGACGCCCATCCGCTCCCACTTGTCGCCGGGTGGATAGGCCGTGGTGTCGGACAGGGTGATGAGCGGAATGTTGTAGCTGTCCAGAAACATCATGAACCGGTCGTACTTGTCCGAGGAGTCGGGCTCCATGATGCCGCTGAGTTCATCCGGGTTGCTGGCCGCGATGCCCGCGGCCATGCCGTCGAAACGGGCGAACCCCACCACCAGGTTGGGGGCAAAGTCCTCCTTGATCACGAAGAACACGCCGTTGTCCACGATCAGGTCGAAGACCTCGTGGATGTCATACCTGAACTTGGGGTTGTCCGGCATCACATCG
>CAYTRL010000227.1:0-9530 GCA_964439795.1 uncultured Thermodesulfobacteriota bacterium | reverse complement strand
CCACGATGACTGCGTCAAAGGTCTTGTCTGCCATGGTTTCTCCTTGACAGGTTGGAAGCGTGAAAAATGAACAGGGGATTCCCCGGTTCGAAGTACTTGTTGGCGCGAATACGATAACGGTTCGTACGGATATTGCGAGGAGCCGAAGGCGACGCGGCAATCCCCCGGTACAGCAGGACTTCCCACTGGGCTGGGAGGTCGCGTCACTTCGTTCGCGATCTTCGACTTTGCTCCGCTCGCAATCTCCAATTCGTTACGACTTCGCTCGCAATATCCCCACGGGAGCCGCCTCGAATTTGTGACCGTATTTATGTCCGTGTGTGCCAAGTTATTTGCTGGCCCGGTCCGGTGACTCAGTTCACGCCGCGGTCCCGGTCTCCCCAGTATCGTTGGCGCAGGGCTTTCTTGTCGGGCTTTCCGAGGGCCGAGCACGGAATCGCCTCCACGATGTCCACCGACTTCGGGGCATGGACCGAGCCCTTGGCTTTCTTCACGATGGCAACGATCTCGTCCACGGGTACGGTTTCCCCCGGGCGGGGCTGGATGACGGCCTTGACCGCTTCGCCCCAGGTGTCGTCGGGCACGCCGATGACGGCCACCTGGGCCACTGCGGGGTGGGTCATGATGACATCCTCCACCTCGCGTGGAAAAACGTTGAAGCCCCCGCTCACGATCATGTCCTTCTTGCGGTCCACGATGGTGAGGAAGCCGTCGTCATCAAAGCGTCCCACATCGCCCGTGTGCAGCCATCCGCCGGCAAACGCCTCCTCCGTCTCCCGGGGGCGCTGGTGGTATCCGGCCATCACCAGGGGGGCCTGGACGCAGACCTCTCCGGCTTCCCCGTGAGCGACCTCGCGGTTGTCGTCGTCCAACAGCGCCAGCCGCACCCAGGGCGTCGGGCGGCCGCAGGATGCCAGCCTGCCGGGCTTTTGGAGATCGTGCTCGCCCTTCTTCATGTGGGTGAGCACCATGGGCGCTTCGGACTGCCCGTAGACCTGAAAAAAGATCTTCCCCCACTTTTGGATGCCCTCGGCAAGGCGGGCCGGGCTCATGGCCGACGCCCCGTAGAAGAGGGTCTCGAGACTGGACATGTCGGCGCTTTCGGCTTGCGGGGCGTCGAGCAGCACGTAAATCATCACCGGGACGAGGAAGGTTGTGGTGATCTTGTGTTTCTCGATCATGCCGAAGAACTCGTCTGGCGAGAAGCCCTGCATGGCGTACATGGCGCCCCCCTTCATGAGGGTCGGTACGAACAGGGCCGCCGCCGCGTGCGACAGCGGCGTGGCCACGAGCATGCGGATCTCGTCGGGAAACTCCCACTCGGCCATCTGGATCATCGTCATGTATGCGGCCGAGCGAGCCGTGGCCATGACACCCTTGGGCTTGCCCGTGGTCCCCCCGGTGTACACGAGCGCGCTCACGTCGTCCGGGTCCACGGCGGCCGGAACCAGGGGCTGGGGCGGGAACCGGTCCGCCAGGGCGCCGTAGTCCTCCCCGTCCTCGTCAGGACCCAGGGCGAGGAGGTTCTTGAGGGAGGGGACCTTCTCCTTCAGGTCCCGGGCCCGATCCCCGAAATAGGCGGGGTCGTAGACGAGCGTCTCGATCTCCGCGTCGTTGCACACGTAGGCGTGGTCATCCAGGGAGCCTAGAGGGTGCAGTGGGGTTCCGCGACAGCCGCTGACGATCATGGCAGCCATGTTGTAGAGCACCTCGGGCCGGTTGGCCGAGAGCACCGCCACCGGTGAGCCTCGGCCCACGCCCTTGGATGCCAGCGCCTGGATGAACTGGCTCGTCCGCTGTCGCACTTCCCGGTACGAGGCGATCGTGTCCCCCAGGTAGAGGCAGGGTCGGTCGTGAAAGCTGTTGAGGCCGGTGACGATCATCTGGGCCAGGAGCGGAGGGTGGTAGAGGGGCTGAGAGGGCATGGCGGGGACTCCTGTGTACGACAACAAAATAGGAAGCATCCAGCCGTGAATCTGATTTTTCATCTTCTACCATAGCAGAAGAAAAAGAAAGCAGGATTTGTCATGGCAACGTAAAAGAAATGTAAAAAAAATTAAAAGGGTTTCTCGGGATGACCGACCGGCATCACCAGAAGGGGGCGGTGGGAGGTCGGCAGGTGGAGGGAGCGGCTCAACAGGTCATCGCGGAAGGCGCCCACGATCCCCGCGGAAAGACCGAGCGCCTCGGCCTGAAGGAAGATGTTCTGACCGGCATGGCCCGCCTCCATGAGCGCATACCGTCGGCCCCGGGCGCCGTACTTCTTTTCGATCCGTTCGTATTCCGCTGTCACCACAAGGGACACCGGCGCCTGGGCGATCCATTGCTGATCCAGACAGTCCCGGGCAAGGGAGTCCCGAAGGTCTCCTGAGAGGATTTTCCGGAGCCCGTTGCGATGGGGAAGGTAACGGTACACGCCTGCCTTCAGACCTTCCGTGGATGACCGGCCCACCACCGCGTAGACATCCAACGGGTACAGGGCGCCTCCCGACGGGGCCGCGCGGAGACGGCCGTCTTCCCCGGTAATACCCTGGGCGGCCCAGAGGAGTTGGGAGAGGGCTTCCAGGGACAAAGGATCGGCGTTGAAACGCCTCCGCGTCCTGCGGGAGGCGATCGCCTCTTCCAGCGAGGTCCGGCCCTTTTCCCTGGGGGCAGGGAGAAGAACGACTCCGCCTTCTATTCTTGTTCCTCCTGACATGTCCGTCCCCTCCGCCCGGGAGGGTGAGGGGACGGACAGGAGGGAGAGCCCGGCAAGCCCCGGAACGAGGAAAAGAAAGACCCCGGCCTTCACGGCTCGAGGAACTCGATGGGAAAGGGCCCGCCCCTTGAGATGTACTTCAGGGGCAGCCCTGGATCGGTCGCGGAAAACGGGTTGGATGGTGACCTTCATGGTTCGACGGACCCTGCTCTTTAGGTACAACATGTCACCCCTCCTGCATCTGGCGGCCGGAGCGCATCATGAACACCGCCACCAGGAGCGCCAGCAGCATGACCACCGTGGAGAGAGAGAATCCGGCTTCGATCCCCCGTGTGGCCGCCGCATGAAGATCCGAGAGAAGTTCCGGCTCGGATCCGGACAGCTCCTGCAGGGCTGCGGTTTTTCCCTCGGCCGCGTCCAGCAGGAGCGTGCTCAGGTGCGACCGGTCCCCCTCCGGCCCTCCCTGTCCCTGAACCAGGCGGTGGATCCCGGCGCGCTCCACCCCGGCGAAGAGCGTCCCGATCACCGCAAGTCCCAGAGTGCTGCCCAGCTGGCGCAGGGTCTGGAGCAGGCCCGATCCCTGACCCCTCCTGTCCTGCGGCAGGCGGCTCAAGCCGTCGGTGTTGGCCGGGGTCAGGACCAGGCCGGCGCCTGTCCCGAACAGGAACATGCCCGGGATCACCCAGATAAACTCCTGCCGCTGCAGGAGCAGGGAGTGCGAGAGAAACCCCAGGGTGATCAGCAGGCTTCCCGCCATGGCCAGGGGCCTGACGCCCACGCGGTCGAAGATGCGCCCGGCCAACTGGGACACGGCTACGGCCGGGACCACCAGGATCAGCAGCGACAGGCCCGTGTTCAAGGGGGAGAACCCCAGGATCTTCTGGATGTACACGGACAGGAACACCGTCTGGCTCACCAGTCCGAACTGGATGAAGAACAGGAGCAGCGCGTCCGCGAGGAAGAAACGGTTCTCGAAGAGACTGACGTCGATCAGGGGGTTGGGAACCCGTCTTTCCACGAGAACCAGGGCCCCGATCAGGGTCAGGCCCCCGAAGATCGATCCCAGGGTGATCGGGGAGGACCAGCCGAACGCGTTTCCCTGCTGGATCCCGAACACCAGAGCCGGCATGCCCAGCAGCAGAAACAGGAGACCGGCCAGGTCCACCGGTTCCCGGGTGGAGGTGTCTTCCGAACGGCAGAAGACCAGGGCCAGGGTGACGGCCACGGCCGCCACCGGCAGGTTGATCCAGAACACCCAGCGCCACGAAGCGTATTCCGTGATGGCCCCCCCCAGGAGGGGGCCCGCGGCCATCAGGGACATGGCAACGCCCGCGTATACGGCCATGGCCTTGCCCCGTTCCCTCAGGGGGAAGGTACTGGTGACGATGGCCGCCGAGGCGGGCTGCATGAACGCCGCCCCGATCCCCTGCAGAACGCGGGCGGCTATGAGCGCGGCCTCGCTCTGCGCCATGCCGCAGGCGGCCGATGCCGCGGCAAACAGGATCACCCCGCCCACGAACCCCTTCAGGCGGCCCAGGATGTCCCCCAGCCGGCCGCCCATGGCCACCGTGGCCGCCAGGGCCAGGATGTAGGCGTTCATCACCCACTGGAGACCGCTCTGGGAAAGGTCGAGATCCTGCTGGATGCGGGGAAGGGCCACACTGACCACGGTCTGGTCGATCATGATCATGGACAGGGAGCCGGTCATGGCGAGAAGGGTCACCCATCTTCTGCGCCTCTCGGGACCCATCCGGCGGTGTCTCCTTTTATCTTCGGGGATGCGAGGGTTCCGATCCGGCCGTTACGGGAGGAATTCGAGGCGGTTCTTCCCTTTATTCTTGGCCATGTACAGCGCCTCGTCCGCGTGCCGGATCAGTTCCTCCATGTCCGAAGCGTCCCCGGGAAACGCGGCCAGGCCCAGGCTGATGGTGAGGTTGCCCCCGGGCTGTCTCATTTCCCCGGGGAACGGGTAGTCTTCCACGGCCTTGCGGATCTTCTCCGCGATGGGGATCCCCTGTTCCCTGGATGTGTCCAGCAGGATGACCGCGAACTCTTCCCCGCCGTACCGGGCGATGAAATCCACCTCCCGGACGTTGTCCTTGAGCAGGCGGGTCATGATCCGCAGGGCCTCGTCCCCCGCGGGGTGACCGTTCGTGTCGTTGAAATGCTTGAAGTCATCCACATCGATCATGACGTAGCAGAGGGGGTGTGTGCGCAGCTGCTGCCTCTGCATTTCGAACTCCAGCGTGTGCTTGAGGTGGCGGTGGTTGAAGGCGCCGGTCAGGCCGTCCGTGATCGCAAGCTCTTCCAGCTGGTCCTTGGCCAGGTTGAGTTCCTGGTTGGTTTTCTGCAGTTCCCGGGTCCTGTCCCGCACCTTTTCCTCCAGGTCCTGCGTGATCCCCTGCAGTTCCTCCGCCATGCGGTTGAAACGCTTCTTGAGCATTTCGACCTCGTCTCTGCTGACCTCCTTTCGGACCTTCACCCGGGCTTCCAGGTCTCCATCCTGGATCTTCCGGGATGTGTCGGCGAGTTCCCGGATCGGTTGCACCACCAGCCGGGAGAGGATGAGGAAGATGCCGGTCCCGGCGAGGAAGATGAAAAGCAGCGTCTCCATGATCACCCGGTTCCGGCTCTCGGAGATCCGCTGTTCCACGCGGTCCATGCTGAACACCGCGATCAGGGTCCCCCACCGCTTCCCGGAAACCACGGGCAGGGAAACCTTCATCCAGGCATGTCCGTCCGTGGAGCCCGAAAGAGCCAGGGACCGGTCGACCCGCATGGCCCGACGTGCGAACGGGTCGTCCAGGAGCTTCCCGAACTGGTCGGGATCGGTGTGTGCCACCACCCGGCCCTCGTAGTCCATCACCATCACCGAAAGGATGTCCAGGGTGGCTGCCCGGCCTCCTTCCTGGACCCGGGCAACGTACCGGTCCAGGGACTCGATCTCCATGTTGGCCAGGGCCATGGAGATGGGAATGGACAGGGCCTCCAGCAGGGAGCGGCCACGGTTGAAGATCTCTTCGTCGTAGATCTCCCGCTGGAGCTGGAGCGAAAAAGACCCCAGCACGGCGAGGACCAGGATCAGAAACCCCACTACGAAGAGGATGAGTTTGGTTCGGATACCCATGTGATTCACCTTAGCAGGCCGTTGAAAAAGCACCACCTGCTGCGTTCCACTTATCCCTCGTCAGTCAACGTACTCCTAAGGTACGCCTCCTTCCTCAGGATTGGATTCGGGCCGACCACCGGCCCTCACCCTGCGGGCACGTCAGTCCTTCGGATGACGTGTCCAATTCCGCATCACTTGTAAGCAAACGCGGAATTGTCATGCGCCTTGCATCCCCGCGATTTCTGTGTGGTTACAACATGCATGCATTCCGCCAGCCAGATTCAGAAATCGCGTGTCTTTTCTAGCACCTTTTGAACAGCCTGCTATAACTGGACTTTTCCACAGGCTGTTACGGGGAGGTCTTTTCGTGCGTTTCCACGATCTCCAGTACCTCCCGCACGGGTGCGTAATGCTCGTCCTTTACTTCCACCCAGCCGTTGATGCCGATGGCCTCCCCCAGGATCTGTCGGCCCTGATCGGTTCGCGTGTCCATCTCCAGCAGGAGTTCCGTGATCTGACGGATCAGCCCGGGATCGAGCCCGGCCCGCGCACAGAGCGTATCGTGAGGGATCCTGCCCGCCTTTTTGAAGATCCGGAGTGAACGCGTTCGGATGCCCGCATCGCGGGCGGTGGTCAGGCTGTTGGAGGAGATGGCGGCTGCGTCCGCCTTCTTTTCGGTGATGAGGCGTATGGCCTTGACGTGGTTTCCGGAGAAAAGGACGTCTCCGAAGAAGGTCTCCGGGTCGAGCCCGTTTTTCAGCAGAAAGGCGTACGGGAACAGATACCCGGAGGCGGAGTTTCGGTCCACGAACACGAAGCGCTTGCCCCGCAGGTCCTCCAGGTTTTCAAAGCCGCTGTCCCTGTGAACGATGATGTAGGAGGCGTAGCTGGTGGTCCCCCGGACGATCTCCGTGAGCAGCAGTTTCAGGGAGGGGTCTTCCCGCTTGGCCCGCACGTAGGACAGGGGGGTGAAGGCGGCCAGATCCACCTCGGCCCGCTCCAGCTTGTTTACCAGGTCCGCGTAGTCCCGGGCGACCACCAGCCGCACCGGGATCCTCAGGCGGGACGACAGGTACTCCATGAGGGGTGCATACTCGTTGATGAGTATCCCTTCCGGGAGGTAGGGGGTTACCCCGTAGCGGAGTTGATCGAGTGGTCGGATGTCCGCTGCCGGTCCGGAAGTGTCTTTTTCACGAACCGGGGGAGAAGTGTCCCCTGGCGTTCCCCGCGCCGGGAGTGCGAGGCACGCAACGAGGAGGATCACGGCGATCAGAGGAGGAGCGTTTTTTTTCATCTTCCCGAGGAGGCGGATGCTTGAAATGCAAAGCTTTATGCTGACCGACAGGAACACCGGATCTCGTTTCCACAAGAGTATAGACATACGTGAAAAGCGAATTCAACCTGAACGAACAGGCTCGGACGGGTCATGTCCGAGTCCGCCACAGGCATACGGAGATTCTATGTTTTTCCGTCATCCCGACGCAAGGGGGTATCGATCCATGGGGTTTTCTTGTTATCCACTCGAAAGTGGGGATCCGGAAGTGCCTGAAAGAACGGGATTACGTATCAGGGGGGTATAAGGATCAGGGGGGTATAAGGATCAGGGGGGTATAAGGATCAAGTCCGGAATGACGGAAAAGGATGTATGCCCCTCCTTGTTCGACCGCCTCCCAGTACAAATAAAAACAAATAAAAATAGGGTTGACAGGAAACCTTTAATCGTTTATCGTAGATATACGATAATATGAGAGACAGGGAGGTGGAGATCGATGAAGGAAAATGAGACCGCCGGCACGAATCAGGAAAGGCCCCTGGACGTGGAAGCCTTTGCGGCCGTCTGCAAAGCCCTGGGGCACCCGGCACGCATCCGGATCCTCGAGCACCTTCGGGCCGTGGACAGCTGTATCTGCGGGCAGATCGTGGAAATCCTGCCCCTGGCCCAGTCCACGGTCAGCCAGCACCTGAAGAGCCTGAAGCAGGCCGGGCTGGTAAAGGGGGAGGTGGAGGGACCGGCCGTCTGCTACTGCGTGGACAAGACGGTACTGGAAGCTTTCCAGGAGATGGTTGCCTCGCTCTGAGGCCCATGCATGACCAAAATGAAAGGAAGGTATTCAATGGATGCAGCACAGGAAGAAAAATCCGTAAGCGGAGAAACCGGAAATTCCGATTGCGCCTGCTGCGGGCCGGCGGTCGAGGAGTCCGTATCCCCGGCCTGTTTCGATGCATCCGAGCCCTGCTGCGGGCCCCCGCCGGGGCCGCCGGCGAGCGCGCTGGAACGGCCGGGTTACCGGCTCTGGCACTTCGTGGAGGGGTTCGAGGAAACGGAGGCCGGTCCGGTCCCCCGGGTCAAAACCCGGTTGGAGCGGCCCGATCTGCTGGGCACGGTGTCGGTGCGCCTGGGCGGCGTCCGGGAAAACTACCGGGTGGCCCCGGGCCTCTATTGCGCAGGGAGGCCCGGACCCGAGTCGGAGGTGCTCGTCACCGCCAATTACAAGCTCAGCTTCGATGCCCTGCGCCGCGAACTTGACGGGCTGGACGTCTGGATCCTGGTGCTGGACACGCGCGGGATCAATGTCTGGTGCGCGGCCGGCAAGAAGATCTTCGGGACCGACGAACTGGTTCGGCAGGTAAAGGCCGTTGACCTGGACCGCCGGGTCTCGCACCGAAGGCTGATCCTGCCGCAGCTGGGGGCCACCGGCGTTTCCGCTCCGGAGGTGAAGAAACGGTGCGGTTTCCGGGTGGTCTGGGGGCCCGTGCGGGCCCGGGACCTGAAGCCGTTCCTCCGGGCGGATATGAGCGCCGATCCGGCCGCGCGTCGGGTGACCTTCACCACGGCGGAAAGGACGGTCCTGGTACCGGTGGAGATCTCCTACATGAAGAAGCCGGTGCTAATCGCCCTGCTCCTGATCTTTGTTCTTTCCGGTATCGGGCCTCATATCTTTTCCTTTGAAGCGGCCTGGTCCCGGGGTCTCCTGGGGGCACTGGCCCTGGCCGCGGGTATCCTCGCCGGAGCGGTCATCACCCCGGTCCTGCTGCCCTGGCTCCCCGGGACCGCTTTTTCAAAGAAGGGGGCCCTCACCGGGGGGGTGGCCGGGGTCGCGTTCATGGCCGTGGCCTGGGGCTGTGCAGGTTGGCTGGGCGTCAGGGCCCTCCTCCTGCTCACTGTTTCCCTGTCTTCCTACCTGGCCATGAACTTTACGGGGTCCTCCACCTTCACCTCACCCACGGGGGTGGAGAAGGAGATGCGCAAGGCAATCCCCCTGCAGGCGGCCGCCCTGCTGCTGGCCGTAACCGTCTGGGTCGCATCGGCCTTTACCGTATAAAAGGAGGTACAACACCATGAACGAATTCCGATACCTGCCCGGGGTGACCACGCTGCAACTGGACACGGACGCCTGCATCGGCTGCGGGGCCTGTGAAACGGTCTGTCCCCACGGCGTGATGAGGGTCAACGGGAAGAAGGCCGAGATCGTGGACCGCGACGGATGCATGGAATGCGGGGCCTGTACCACCAACTGCCCCACCGAGGCCGTCCGAGTGACGCCCGGCGTGGGGTGCGCGGCCTACATCATTCAGACCTGGTTCAATGGAAAGAAGTCGCCCGCCTCCTGCTGCTGATAGCTTGATCGAACCCTGAATTCTCCTGGTTAACAGCCTGATCACATGAACAAGGCGGGTACTGTGTTTTTCGTCATTCCGGGCTTGACCCTTATACCCCCCTGA
>CAYTRL010000226.1:0-9668 GCA_964439795.1 uncultured Thermodesulfobacteriota bacterium | reverse complement strand
AGGAGCGCACGGCCCGGTTGTAGTAGGTCTGCTTTTTCCACTCTTCCATCTTTTCCTGTTCTTTCATCACCTTCTGGCCTCGGAAAGAACGCTCCTTTATGGGCAGGGGCGGGTCGGGGGCGGATGGAGAACTTTCCGGGGGTGTCCCCGCTGTCAGCAGGGCCTGCAGGTGGCACTCATAGCGGTCCAGGCTCTTCTGTGCTTTGTCCACCCCTTCTTTTTGAAACACGGACAGGTCGGTCTGCGCCAGGGAGACCGTTACGGAAGGACCGGTGACGAACAGGGCCCATGTAAGGAGAAAAACCGCGGCAACCGCCATGCGCCCGGCGGGGGTGTCTGTTTTTCCCGGCACGTTCATTTTCTCCCCGTAGTCTTCCCTGGATGGATCAACGGGTGATCCGGATTCCCCTGCCCCAGTCTCGGGCGCTGACGTTCATCTCAATGGTGCAAGGCAGCGGGTCCCGTATGGCGATCTGCCCCTGCATCAAGGTTTCGATGGGGACCGTGATCTCTTCATCCACGGGCAGGACCCCCCGCAACACGAAGCTCACCGGCACTTCCAGTACCTGTCGGATCCGGACCGGCAGCGGTTTGGTCATCCGCAGGGTAAGGGCACGCCGGATCCCGACTTCCTGCCTCAGGGGAAAGGTGATGTCGATGGGAACCGCTCCCTGGATGGGAACGGAAAGGTCCATTCCCATGATCCGGGTTTGTACGTTCATGTCAAGGGGTACTTCGCTGCGCACCCTGATCTGTTCGTCGATGAGGAGGGGGCTGTCCATCTCCACGGAAAAAGAGTCCGTGATCGGGATGGAAAAGGTTTCATCCACGGGTACCTGGAGCGTGGCCCGGATCGGGATTTCCAGGGGGATGTCTTTCTGGAGTCGGAAGTGGAACCGGTGATCCAGTTCGATGTCCACAGGGAACCGGGAATCCACGGATGCGGTGATCTTCTTCTTCAGGTCCAGTTGCGCATGAAGCAGATCGGATAGAAGCGGTCCGTACTGGTAGAAAAGATAGGCCGACATGCCGCCGGATGCCAGACAAAGGGTCAGCACCACCCCTGCAAGGGTGAGGAGCGACCAGCGGAGAACACGCTTTATCATGGAGCACCCCCGCTATCTGTTTTTCTTCTTTAAAAGTTTTCTGATTCCTCTTTCTCGAGGGTGTCTGCTTTTGTCAGCAGGTCTTTCGCCAGGGTCCCCACCTCGCGATTGACCGTTCGGATGATCTCATAAACGTTTCCGATGGTATCCTCCTGAATCTTCCGCGTGGTCTGGACCGTGGCTTCCAGCGGTTCGATCTTTTCCAGGGCTTCCAGCGGCATGGCGGCGATGGCCTTGTGGATCTGTTCCACGGAGGTGGCGCCCTTGTCGATTGTTTCCTGAATGATTTCTTTCAGCTTGAGAAGGCTGGTCATCCTTTATCTCCTTTCATAAGGGGATGAAGTACTGGATTGTTTTTTGGATACATGGAAGGATAATCATTGCCTTGACGGATGTCAATAACAAATGCTAAAAATAAAAGCATCAATAGGAGCATTAATATTTGCTATTAATTTTAGCCATAGAAGAAGGCATGGAATAGGTTCAGACAAGGAGGTGAGACAATGGTCGTGCGAAAGATGGAGGAGATGCACGAAGAGAAGACCACGCTCCTGAGGGTGACGATCCCCAGGAAACTGCTGGAGGAGATCCGGGAAACCAAGAAGTTCTGCAGGGAAAACGGGTTCGTTTTTGACATCAAACCCGACGTGAGAAAGGCGATAGAAAAGGCGGTCGAGGAGGCCAGGAGGACGGTGGAGGAAGCAAAGAAATCCAAACAGACACCGTGATGGCCCTTCCATGTTTTCCCGCGGTTTGAGCACGAACCTCATGGCATTCGGAACGGCTCGATCCTTCTGCACCCCTTCTTGATCTCGAAAGAGAAACCATCGCTTGGCCTTCCTGTTCTGGGTCTGGGTTCGAGTGAATATTCAAACCGCTCGACCTCGACCCACAGCTGTTTCCCTGCATGCGCTGATAAGCCGAAAACGTCTTTTATCCGGGCAGATTGACACGCACCAAAATTTGCCATATTATTTACGGCCAGATTAATTATAAAAAAACGTAACATTAAGAAAAACATTTAAACCGGGAGGGATTCATGAAAAGAGTGATGTTCCTGCTCGTGGTTGTCATGGGTTTATCGTTCCTTGCTTCCACGACGGTTTTCGCCGTGGAAAGAGAGCGTAACGGGTTCTTCCTGCGGCCGGTGGGAACATACAGCGGGATGATTACATCCACGGAAGATTTAGATGTGGGTGGCGGTTTGGGCGGAGGTCTGGTCCTGGGGGGGAACTTCGCCAGGGGATGGGTGTGCGGTATTCAGGGAGGCGTCACCTACACGAGCTATTCGGCCGAGTCGAGTATTGTGGGGGTAAATCCTCCGGACAAGATGGAGGTGATCGATATGTTCTTTGGCGGGATTTTCGGCGGCAGTATCGGGCCGGTCGACCTTTACGCCAACATCGGTACGGATATGCCCCTCATCAACTTCGACGGATGGGATTTTTATGCGGGAATCAAAGTGGGGGGAGGTGTCGATGTCTGGATCGTGGACTGGCTCGCCGTAGGGGTTTCCGGCGATTTCATCTGGGCCTACTCAGTGGGTGACGCATACAGTTACGATTATTCCGGATCCGGATCTATTGATTTCGATCACATGTCCAGATACAGCATCCTGTTCGGCCCCAAGTTTAAATTTTAACCCGGGGAAACCCGATTGTTTTCCGTTAACCAGAGCCGCTGAATCCGCGGATTTCATGGACAGGGTGGTTTTGGGGCCTCGGGGTTTCCCCGCGCCCATTCCGCTGGCCCGTCGCATCGGAACCTGTCCCCGCCATCCTCTCCCCTGATCTACAATGGAACGACCACCATCAATTCGGCGGCTTTTTCCACGTCGAAATCCTCCGGCAGCACCTTCTCGATGAACTCCAGCAGGGTTTCTCGCCTGAGAAGCACCCCTCCATCGACGGAACGGCAACCACTCTCAGCACCGGTATATTGAACGTATGGAACAGAATGAGATTGGATGGGGGGTCTTGCTATTCACCACCGAACCGCCATAGGATATTGCTCTCGCATGCCGGCGGAGAAAACCCTGCCCGTCGAAAACAGGCGCACCGCCGGGAAAGACCCTCAGGCGTTCCCCCACAGGGCGTTCCTCTGGAGCGGGGGCCCGTTCGAAAGGAGAAAAAATCATGGAAACGGTTGGTCTCCTTTGCAATCCCCATGCGGCGTTGGGCAGAGAAGCGATCCACGCGATCACCCGGGAGGTGTTCAGGACGCTGGAGGGGCAGGTGGGTGGAATCCTGGTGGCCCCCGGAGAGATGGGGGAAACGGTCTGTCCGGGGGGGCGGGTGGAGGGACAGTGCGGCACCGGCGGCCGGAATGACACCATCGAGACCGCCCGGGCCATGGTCCGGGCGGGCGCGGAGATGATGGTGATCATCTCCGGGGACGGCACGTACAACGACGCCCTGTTCGGGATGAAGGAGGAGGGCCGGGTCGTGCCCATCTTCGGGATCGCGGCGGGACGCTTCAACGTGATCTATCCCAAGCGGCGTCACGACCCGTTCGTTTCCCAGCGCACGTTCCGCCCCTTCCAGGTGAACCGGATCCGGGAGGAGGAGGTCATGGGGACGGTGGTGCGGGTAAACGACGAGATCGTGGGATACGGTTTTTTCCAGACCATGGTGGCCAACGCTCTGGGCTACAGCGCTCCCGGGGGAGAGTTCATGCTCGTGGACGCCGCCCGGATGCTCCAGGGGGAGGTGGTGCCGGTCGCGGATTTCACCTCCACCTGGACCGACGCATCGGAGGTGAAGGTCGTCTCCGCATCCATGGGGGAGGTGACGGTGGCCCGGGGCAGCGAGGTGTCCCTGGTCATGATCGCCCAGGTTCCGGACGAGGTAAACCAGATCATGTGCGGCGGCTTTGGGGCCGTGGCCAACATCCTTGGCTACACGGGGGTGGTCAACGTCTTCACCAACCCGGGGCTGAATCTGATCCCGTCCCCGGAGTTTTTCCCCATCGTGACTAAGTCGGCCGGGTTTCTCGAGAACGACCGGGTACACTACAGCGGGGTCCGGGAGGATTCGGTGGTGCAGATCGATTCCACGCCGATCTGCCTCATGGGTCCGGGCGACACCCTCACCGTGGAGGTGGTCCAGGCCCTGGGAAAGAAGGCGGTTCCGGGGGAGGGGGAGGCATGAGCACCGGACTTCCCGTGGATCTCCTCCTGCATGGCGGAAGCGTGATCACGCTGGAGGATGACTTCCGGGAGGCAGAGGCCGTGGCCGTCCTCGGGGGGCGGATCGCGGCCGTGGGAAGCGACCGGGAACTGGCGCCCCTGCGGGAAACCGCACGGCAGAGCATCGATCTGAACGGCGGCGTGATCGTTCCCGGGTTTGTGGATGCGCACAACCATCTGTTCCTCAACATCTACCTTCTCACCTTGCTGGACTGCCGCGTGGCCCTGGACTCCCCGGTGAGATCGGTTCTGGAAACGGTGGCGTCCCGGGCCCGGGAGACGCCCGCGGGGGACCTGATCCGCGGCTGGGGCTTCGCTGACTACAAGGTTCGGGAACGTCGGTACCCTACGCGGTGGGAGTTGGATGAGGCTGCGCCGGACCACCCGGTGGTGGTGATCCACGTGTCCGGTCATCATGCGGCGGTGAACAGCGCGGCCCTGGAAGCCTTCCAGATTTCGGCCTCCACCCCGGATCCGCCCGGCGGACGGATCGAGCGGGACCCCGCATCGGGGGAGCCCACCGGCGTGCTTCACGAATCCGCCATGCACGACCTGTCCTTTGCCGGGCTCGTGCTGGAGTTTCTCGGGTTGGATGTGGACAGCCAGCTGCAACGTATCGAGCAGGGAGGCCGGGAGTATCTGAAATGCGGCATCACCTCCGTGCATGACGCCTCCTGCCTGCCCCACATCCTGAAGCTCTACCGCGAAGCGGAACGCCGGGGCCGGCTCCCCGTGCGTCTCTATCCCATGCCCCTGCTGGACTGGAGCAGGCCCCTGCTGGAGGCCGGCGTCTGCACGGGCTTCGGATCGGATCGACTCCGGGTGGGTCCAATGAAGGTCATGTCCGACGGCTCCCTGAGCGGGCGGACCGCCGCCGTGTCCGAGCCTTACCTGAACACGCCCGGCAACGGGATGCTCACCATGGACCAGGACCGGATGAACGAAACCGTGCGGGAGATCCATGAAAAAGGGTTCCAGGCAGCCATCCACGCCATCGGGGACAGGGCCGTGGAGCAGGTGGTGACGGCTTACGAACAGGTGATCCCCCGGGGAGGCGGAAACCCCATGCGCCACCGGATCGAGCATGCCGGGGTCCTTGATCCCGTCCTGATCCAGCGGATAGCGGAGCGGAACCTCGTGGTGGTCACCCAGCCGCGCTTCCTCTTCGAGCAGGGGGACGGGTTTCTGGCCTCCTGCGGGCCCGAACGGATCCGGAGGGTCTATCCGTTCCGGTCCCTTCTGGAGAGCGGGGTCCGGGTGGCCGGATCCTCGGACTGTCCCGTGGTTTCCCACGAGCCGCTGCTGGGCATCCGGGATGCCGTCATGCGCAGGACCGAGGCCGGGGAGGTGCTGGCCCCGGATGAGCGCCTCACCTCCGAGCAGGCTCTGCGCATGTTCACCATCGAAGCGGCCCGTGCCTCCTTCGAAGAGGACCGGAAGGGGTCTATCCGTCCGGGCAAGCTGGCCGACATGGTGGTCCTGGACCGGGACCCCCTGTCCGTGGAGCCGGAGCAGATCGGAAACATCCGGGTCCGGATGACGCTGCTGGATGGGGAGGTGGTCTATTCCGGGGGGGCCTGAGGGCAGGGCCGGCCGGGAAGTGAGGACAGGGAAAACGCCCTGAAGGAAGGGCTTTGAATCGGATCTTGGCAGGGGGAAGCACATGGGCGAGACTGAGAAAACCACCGGGAAACCGAGGGGTGGTGACGAAACCATCCTGGTGGTGGAAGACGGCCTGGCGGTGAGGAAGGCCATGAAGTTCATTCTGAAAAAAAACGGCTACCAGGTTCTGGAGGCCTTTGACGCCCGGGAAGCCCTGGAGGTTTTCCGGCGTCACGAGGGGCCGGTCCACCTGTTGCTGACCGATGTCATCATGCCGGGGATGAGCGGCCCGGAGCTGGTTGGGCAGCTGGAAATCCGCTTCCCGGAGATGAAGGTGCTCTATGTGTCCGGCCATTCGGACCGGGACGAGGTGACACAGGATGTCGTTTCCCATGGGGCGGCCTTTCTCCGCAAGCCGTTTGCCATGGAAGAGTTGTTGGAAAAGGTGCGGGAAGTCCTGGGGAAGGACGAGCCCTCCGGGTAGATCCGTCTGTACGGAATCGGATCAGGGATTGACCGGGGGGAAAGGAATCTGCCACACTTGTAGAGGGCCGAGGGGAGAGACGCAGAACCTCAAGAGGGAAAGGGAAGATCCAGCATGAAAATCTTCATCGACACAGCCAATGTGGAGCAGATCCGGGAAGCCAACGCGCTCGGGATCGTGGACGGCGTCACGACGAACCCCAGCCTGATCGCAAAGGAAGGCCGGGATTTCCGCCAGGTGGTCCAGGAGATCTGTGACATCGTGGACGGCCCCATCAGCGCGGAGGCGGTGAGCCTGGACGCGGAGGGGATGGTGACGGAAGCGGAAGATCTGAGCAAGATCCACAAGAATATCGTGGTGAAGATCCCCATGACCGCAGAGGGACTGAAGGCCGTGAAGGAGTGCAGCCGGAAGGGCATCAAGACCAATGTGACCCTGGTCTTTTCCTCGGCACAGGCCCTCCTCGCCGCCAAGGCGGGCGCCTCCTATGTCTCGCCCTTTGTGGGACGGCTGGATGATGTGAGTCAGACCGGGATGGACCTTATCGAAGAGATCGTCACCATCTTCGACAACTTCGGTTTCGAGACCGAGATTATCGTGGCCTCCGTACGGAACCCCCTGCACGTTGTGGAGTCCGCCCTGATGGGGGCGCACATCGCCACGGTGCCCTTCAAGGTGATCCAGCAGTTGATCCGGCATCCGCTCACGGATATCGGGATCGACAAGTTCCTGGCCGACTGGAAGAAGGTTACCTCAAAGGGGTAAACCCTGCCTCCGGAGGACCGCCGCCGGCGGTCCGCAACGGGGAGAATCCCATGGGAAGTTCCCGCCCTTTACGGGAAACCCCGATCCAATGGATCCGCCTCGGATTTTTCCTGCTGCTCCTGGCGGGAACCGCCTGCGGGAGAGATCCGGTACCGGCCGAAGAAGCCCTGACCCCCTCGGATGAGTGCATGAACGATTGTGCCTTAGCCTGCGAGGACGAGCAGGGGGGTAATGTGAATGATTGTGTCTTTCCGTGTGTTACGGCCTGTTTGTGTGAGGTGGGGTGCATTCTGGAATGCCGGGACGAGGCCGGGGTGATCGACGAGGCATGCTACGAACCCTGCACTGCCGAGAAGTGTGTTACCGCTGAAGATCCATAACAACCCTCATGGCGTCCTACTCATTTTACTGCTGCCTGCTGCCTACTACCGTTTTTTCCGGGCGGCCCCGGCCTTTTTTCTCTTCTGCTTTTTCCGTTCCACCTCCCCCTGCGTTGTGAGGTTTGACGATGGACATCGACCTTGAATGGACACCCCACCCGGAGAACCCTCTGATCAAGCCCGTTTTCCCGGGATGGCTCCTGGGAGACCCGGTGGTGCTGCCTCCGGAGGAAGGCCCCGACGGCCAATGGCACATGTTCTCGAACTCGGTTCTCTGGGTCTTCCAATACACCAGCCCGGACGGGATCCGCTGGAAACGGTCCCAACGCATCTGTCACGGCATGCGGGCGTTCGTATTCCAGGAGAACGGGACGTTCTTCCTGTTCTACGAAATGCACTCCTCACCGCGCCGTTCCGTGATCATGGTCCGGAGTTCCCCGGACCTGAAGCGCTGGAGCAAACCCACCAAGGTTCTGGTTCCCGAGTTCGGCTGGGAAACGGTGGTCACGCGCACGGTCTCCTGTCCCTGCGTGGTCAAGGCCGGGGACCGGTACCGGATGTACTACAGCGCCGCCTCCGTGTTTCTCCGGGACCTGGGGTTCTGTGAACCCCTGCACATCGGGTTTGCTGAATCGGACTCTCTGCTCGGCCCCTATGAAAAGAGGCCCGACCCGATCCTGTCCCCCCGGGACGGCCACCCGTTCCGGAGCCTGGGCGCGGGCGCCATCAAGGTGTACGCGGATCCGGATAACCAGCGCTGGGTGGGGTTCAACAACGGGATCTACCGCGACGAAAGGAACCGGACCCGGTCGGCAGTCATGATCCTGACCTCCCGGGACGGTGTGGTGTGGGAGGAGGCCTTCCCGGAGCCGGTCATCCGCCCCGGAGAAGGATGGAAAAAGGCCCTGGTGTACCAGTTGGACATCGTGCAGCGGGAGGGGGGGGAGGTCTGGCTCTACTACAACGCCCGGGACGGGTGGCGCTTCGGTGTGGAGCGCATCGGGCTGGAGATCGGGCGCCCGGCCGCCGGTGCATGATCCCACCGCCGCATCACTGTCGCAGGAGAAGGGGGCATGCCCGGATCCGGTCATGAATCCGGAAGAGGGCGCTTTCCACCCGCCTGTCAGGGGCCGGTGAGCACCTGGTGAAACACCCCGGCGATCAGCTCGTTGCCGGCTCCGCTGGGATGGTTGCAGTCGATGAAGTTCGCCGGGTCGTCGTTCAGCGCCCCCAGCTCCCCGTTGATATCCACCAACAGGGCGCCCGTCTCGGTCACCGCCTCCTGGATCTTCTCGTTGAGCAGTTGGGTATAGTGGTCGGCCTTCTCCACCAGGCCGGGTCCCAGGGGGGAGCCGAAGGCGTCGCACGGGGAGACCCAGGGCACCAGGTAGAAGTAGTTGGCCACGTACACCGTGTCCGCCGATCCCTGGGCCATCCCCACGGCGGCCACGATGTTGTTCTTGATGTTCCCCAGCTGTTCTTCCAGCTCCTCACTGTAGGGGTAATAGGGGCTTAAAGGGTCGAACAGGAGAAACCGGTCGTTCTCCTGGATCCAGTCAATGAGGCCCGCTGCGCCCTGCCAGTACAGAACCGTGTGGGCGTTGGGGAAGGTGTCGCAGTCCACGAAGAACTGCTGCATGCGGTCCAGCCCGCTGTGCGCGCTCTCCCCGCTCTCTCCCTGGTTGGCCATCTGGTTGGGGGCGATACCCAGGAGCCCGGCCAGCACGGACGGGTAGGAGGGGCTGTCCTTGCCCTGGGTCACGCTGTCGCCGAAGGCCACGTAGAGGGCGTTCGTGTTCTGCGCCGGGCAGCAGGCCGAGAGAACGAGCACCAACACTGCCAGAACACTCACCGGCATCAGGGTCGACTTGATCATAGGGAACCTCCTCCTGGAGTGGATGAAGGGAAACGGCCGGAGACGTTCCCCGGTTTCCTGCTTGAACACGGCCCATCCTCATCTTTTCGCTTCTGCAGGCGGCTTGTCAATGAAAAACAAGGTGTTTTCGGCAGCCTATGAACAATGCCGGGCAGGTTTCCCCGGACCTCAAATCCCCTCCCACCCTGCCAGCCGGGCCAGCACCCACCAGAACCCCATTCCCTTGAGATAGCACTTGTAGCAGTGGGAATGAGAACAGTGCTCACAC
>CAYTRL010000225.1:0-9698 GCA_964439795.1 uncultured Thermodesulfobacteriota bacterium | reverse complement strand
GTGCTGAAACAGGAGCTGCAGGAACCCGTGGACATCCGCGCGATCCAGGAGATTGCCCCGGGGGAGGAAGATTTCCAGCGGGAGCTGATCGAGCTGTTCCTGCATGACATGGCGCCCCGGTTCGCACAGCTCACCACCCATCTGGAACAGGGGAACGCCCGCCGTTTCAAGGAAATGGCCCACACCGTGAAAGGGGCCAGTGCCAGCACCGGAGCCAGGTTGATGGAGGAGATCTCCGGCCGCCTGGAGGAGGCGGTGTCGTCTGAAGACCTGGCTGCCGCACCGCAGCTCATCCGGGAACTGGAGTCCGAGTTCCAACGCGTACGCGCTTTTTTTCTGGAGTACATGAAGGGCCACAAACCCTCCGCCGATTGCTGATCCGCCCAAGGCCGTTTCCTCCGCTAGGAGCAGTCCTTGCCTCAATCAAACTCCTTCCTGGTGTCCACCTGACACAGTATTAAACAACCACCTGCTAAAGCAGGTGGATTTGATTTACGGCTGAAAGCCGGTCATTTCGGTTGAAGCCGATGGAAATGGATATGGGGTCGTTCTTGTCCTGTCATTCCTGCGAAAGCAGGAATCCATGGGTTGTGCGGTGAAGGGAAGTTCCAACCCCCAAACCACCCCTGGATCCCCGCGTCCGCGGGGATGACATTCTGATTGGACTTCCCAAAAGGACACATAAAAAAAAATACGCGCTAAAGCTATTGGCCTGAAAGGTGAAGGGTTTAACCCTGTCGAATGGAAAAATAAATCGACCATCCTTGACCTGGAATCCAGTCATTCCGGTGGTTTTCGAATCGCCTTCTTGCATGGGCGACGACTCGGAGGTGACCTTGATGTGATGACGACTCTCCGGCGGCTTCCGGTTGAAGGAGGAGAGGAAAAAGGATAGAGTTTTTTCAAGGGGTTTTCTCTTTTTGCTTCTCACATCTACAGAACCCCTTCCCATGAGATCACCAGGGCGGGAGACCGATCTCTTGCAGAACCGTGACCCCTCGCACAAAGAGCTTCTCCAGCGGATCGAGGAACTGGAGCAGGAGATCGACGGGCTCCGAAAGGAGTCCGCCGCCCTGCGGGACCGGGAGATCGACTACCGCTTCCTGTCCGACTCGGTCAAAGATTTTGCCTGGGAGGTCTCCACCGAGGGGCTCTACACCCATGTAAACCACGGGGGCAGGGAGCTGATCGGATACGGCCCTGAGGAGATCCTGGGCCGTCCCCTGGGCCACTTCATGCCACCGGCCGAGGCGGAGGCGTTCCGGAAACGGTTCCAGGAATACCTGAGCGACCTCTCGCCCCTGGAAAGACTCCCCGCGGTGGTCCTCCACCGGGACGGCACCCCGGTGCCCGTGGAGATCAGCGCCATCCCCATCTTCGACAGCGAGGGGACCCTGATCTGTTACCGGGGAATCCACTGCGCACGAACCCACTCCGATATTGTTCAGAGGGCGCTCCGGGAATCCGAGTCCCGGTTCCGGGTCCTCTTCGAGAGCACCATGAACGGCATCTATCTGGTGGACCAGGAAACCCGCCGGACCCGGATGGTCAACAGCACTTTCTGCCGGATGCTCGGTTATTCCGAGGAGGAGATGGAACAGTTGCGGGTGGACGACATCCATCCCCCGAAGGACCTGCCGCACGTTCTCCGTGAGTTCCAGCGGCTGGTGGACAAGGAGATCGCTTCCGCCAGCAGCATCCCGGTGAAAAGAAAGGACGGGAGTGTCTTCCTGGCGGACATCTCCGCCATTCCCATCCGGGTTGACGGCCGAGACTGCGTGGCGGGCCTCTTCCAGGACGTGACCGACCAGCGGCGGATCGAGGACGCACTGGCCCGGTCGGAACTCATCCACCGCACCACCATCGACGCCATGGACGACCTGGTTCACGTGGTGGGCAGCGACCTGAAGATCACCCTGGTCAACCGGACCTTCCGGGAATGGTGCCTCCGGCTGGGCCTGGGATCAGAACCCCTGGGCCGCCAGGTGCGGGAGGTGTTCCCGTTTCTGCCGGAAGAGGTCCTGGAAGAATACCGGCAGGTCTTCTTGAGCGGGGAAACCCTGGTCACCGAGGAGACCACCTCCCTGGCGGACGAGGAGATCATCACGGAAACGCGTAAGATCCCGGTCCTGGAAGACAACCGGGTGGTCCGGGTAATGACCCTGGTGCGGGACGTGACCGACCGCAGGCTCTGGGAACGGGAGTTGGAGGAGAGCGAGGAACGGTTCCGGGCCCTGTTCGAGGGCTCGCTGGACGCCATCTTTTTAACGGCCCCCGAGACCGGCATCATCCTGGATGTGAACCCTGCCGGCGAGGAGCTGATCGTGCTGCCCCGGGACCGGATCGTGGGGCTCCCCCATTACCGGCTTTTTCCGGACCGCGTCCGGGACCAGGCCAAGAAGGCGTTCCAAGAGTACGTCCAGGACCGGGAAGAAGTGCGGTTCGTGGAGCTGCCGGTCCTGCGGTCGAACGGCACCGAGGCCCCGGTGGAGATCCTGGCCCAGATACTGCAGATCAAGGGGGTTCCCGTGGTCTACGGCGCCTTCCGGGACATCTCCAAGAGACGGGAGGCGCAGGAGGCGCTCAGGATGTCCGAGCAGAAGTACCGGACCCTGTACGAGAACCTGAGGGACGCCTCCGCCACGGTGGACATGGCCGGAAATATCGAGGAGTTCAACGCCGTCTTCGCAGACATGCTCGGTTACAGACCGGAGGAGGTCCTGCGGCTCAACATTGCCAAAATCACACCGCGAAAATGGCGCCCGATCGAAGAGGCGATCCTCGAAAACCAGGTCCGGAAACGGGGCTACTCCGATGTTTACGAGAAGGAGTACATGCGCAAGGACGGCGTCCGCGTCCCGGTGGAGATGCGCAGCTATCTCATCCGGGACGAGAGCGGCGATCCCCGGGGGATGTGGGCCATCATCCGGGACATCTCCGGAAGGAAAAAGATGGAGACGGAGCTCATGCGCGTTCAGACCCTGGATTCCCTGGGGACCCTGGCGGGGGGGATCGCGCACGACTTCAACAACCTGCTGGCCGCCATCCTCAACAACATCTCTTTCGTGAGACGCTACGGGGATCTTTCCGAGGACCTGAACGATGCACTCTCCGACGCGGAGAAGGTCACCATGCGGGCGCGCGGTCTGACCTACCAGCTCCTCTCCTTTGCCAAGGGGGGGGAACCGGTCAAGAAGACCGTGTCCGTCTCAAAGATCATTCGAGAGACCGCAGCGTTCGCGCTGAGCGGCTCCAACGTCAAGTGCGACTTCGAACTTCCCGAGGATCTCTGGATGGTGGATGCAGACCCGGGACAACTCGGCCAGGTGATCCAGAACCTGATCATCAACGCGGACCAGGCCATGCCCGGGGGGGGGATGATCCGCGTCCGGGCCGCAAACGAGACCCTGGGGGACCGGGAGGTCAGCAACCTGGAAAAAGGCCGATATGTGTCCATCTCCCTGCAGGATACCGGCCACGGCATTCCCCGGAAACAACTCTCGAAAATCTTCGACCTTTTTTTCAGCACCAAGGGAAGAGGCAGGGGCCTGGGGCTGGCCACGGCCTTTATGGCCGTGAAGCGCCACAACGGGCATATCCAGGCCGAATCCCGGCCGGGACGGGGAACCACCTTCCAGATCCACCTGCCCGCCTCCCGGAAAAGGTTTCCGGATGCTGAGGACCAGAAGGAAGCCCCCCCGCGTGGGTCGGGCAGGATCCTGCTCATCGACGACGAGCAGATCATCCGGAAATCCGCAGGTCGAGTCCTGCAGCGTCTTGGATACCAGGTGGCCCTTGCCTCCGACGGTCGCGAGGGGCTTGACCTGTATGAAAAGGGCCGCCGGGAGGGGCTCCCTTTTGATGTGGTGATCGTGGACCTGACCATCCCTGGAGGGATGGGGGGACGGGAGATGATCCAGGAGCTCAAGCAGTCCGACCCGGAGGCCCGGGTGATCGTCTCCAGCGGCTATTCGGAAGATCCCATCATGTCCGATCACCGGAGTTACGGGGTCCAGGCCGTGGTGGCAAAGCCCTACCGGATCGAAATACTTGCCGAAACGATCCGTTCCGTCCTGGATGACCGGTAGTCTTGCACTTCTCCCCGGGAGACCCCACCATGAACAAGACCGCACCCCTGTTGACAGCCCTGATCCTGGCCGTTGCCATCGTTTTGTCCGCTTGCGGAGAACTGGGCAACCCCGTACCGTCGTCGGTGCAAAAAGTGTCCCTCCCCGACATGGGACCCCAAACCGCCTACGAAACCGTCGTGGACAAGGGGGTCCCCATCGTCCCGCCGGACGACCTGGGGCCTGTCAAACTCTACGCGGACGTGTACCGTCCCCGTTCGGAAGGGGAACGGTTCCCCACCCTGCTCTACGCCACAGCCTACCGCCGGGACCTTTTTTCGATCCTCTCCCCGCCGGCGTTCGTGGCTGACGGATACGCGGTCATCTACCTGGACGTACTGGGCAGCGGCTCATCCGAAGGGGGCTGGGAAGCCCTTTCGGACCGGGAGATTCAGGGGATCGCCTGGATCATCGACCACTGGATCCCCAAGCAGCCCTGGAGCAACGGTAAGGTGGGCATGTACGGCCCCAGCTACATGGGGATCACTGCGTTCCTCACGGCCGGCCGTACACCCAAGCACCTCAAGGCGGTCTTTCCAGGCATGGCCAATGCGGACGCCTACCGGGACACCTTCTTCCAGGGGGGGATCCTGGACCAGGAGTTCATGTTCTTCTGGGCGCGGTTCACCGTGGACATGTCCCTCCTGCCGCCCACCCAGCTCACAGCCCCGAGACGCGGCCATCGTGAAGAGGACCTCCAGTCCGGCCGGAAGGCGCTGGAACAGCACCAGCAACAGGAGTCCGTGGTCCTGTCGTGGATCGAGAATACCACGGACGGACCGTTCTACGACGAGCGCTCCCTGATGACCTACTGGGACGGACTGGCCGGGACTCCGATCCTGGCCACGGGAGGCTGGTGGGGGATCTTCACCCGCGGGACCCTGCTCAACCACACCGAGATCGTGAATCGCGCCCGCGCCCTGGAGGCGGACGGAGTCCGGGCGGGCCCCAAGAGGATCATCGTGGGCCCCTGGTATCACATCAACGGGGCGTTCCTGGAAGGTCTTCCTTCGAACCTCCTGCACAAGCGGTGGTTCGACTGGCACCTGAAGGCCGACGAGCTTGCCGAATACCGGAACTTCGACATCATGGACCCTTCCGCCCCGGTGGTGCTCTACGTTCTGGGCAGGGAACAGTGGCGCAGGGAAAAGGAATGGCCCCTGTCCCGGGCACGGTACAGGTCGTTTTACCTTTCCGGCCAGACACAGGCACACGACCAGAACCCGTCCCTGAACAACGGGTCCCTGGTATGGGAAGAGGACCGCATCCCCGCCGAATCCTCCGCTCCGGAACCGGGAGCGACGCAGATCCGGTACGAGCCCTGCGGTGAATTTCCCGTGTTCGCCGGAGAAAAATCGAGATCCGCCTGCCGCTGGCTTGCCGGGGCCGGCGTCACGAAATACTCGGAAGACGAGCGTGAGAACGAACGGTTGACGCTCACCTTTTCCACGGCGCCCCTGGAGGAGGACCTGGAAGTGTCCGGCCCCGCCGTGCTGCGCTTCTGGGCGCGCTCTCGGCTGGGGTCCCCCTGCGAGACCCCGCCGGCGGTCTGGTACGAACAGGGGGACATCAACCGGGTGGACCTGACTCCGATCCTGCCCTGGGCCCGGCGGCCCGACGTCCACTGGACCGTGAACCTGAACGACGTCTATCCGGACGGGCGCGTGCGGAACATCACCTCCGGATGGCTGTCCGCCTCGCACCGGCCGGACCCGGACCGCCCCGACTGGACCCGGGAGGGGTACGACCCGTTCCTCTATCCCGAGGACAATGCCCCCAAACCGCCGGAAAGCGGAAAGGAGTACGAGTATGTTGTGGAGATCTGGCCCGCGGCCAACGTGTTCCAGGCGGGACACCAGATCCGGATCGACATTTCCACCTCGGACTTCCCGCACTTTCTCCCCAGCCTGGTACCCTCCGAGAACGAGATCCTCCACGACGATGCCCACCCGTCGCGTCTGATCCTGCCGGTGGTGCCGTCGGGGAGCACCAACCCGTGCCAGTGGATCGACGATCCGGAGGCCTTCTTCGAGGGCCGGGAGGACACCTGGACGGAATTCTGAGTACCGGTAACTGATTGAATTACTGAGAAATTTGAGCAGGCATGGCGGCCTGTCATTTCCCCGGGGGAAAATTTTTTTCACTTCAGGTGCATAGAAACCAGGATTCGCTTCGTTGTATATCCATACAAGCAGAAGAAATCCTGCGGATCTGAACAACCCGCCCAGTTGCCGGATGAACCGCCTTTTCCGCCGTTTTCTTGACAGACCGGATCGCAGAACCTTATACTAGATTTTACTCAGGGAATTCTTGTTGTAACCTACAAGGAGGAGCCGCTCATGAGAACCCCGCAAAAACGTGCATTCCTGCCGGCCCTTTTCTTTGCCCTCATCCTGTCCCTGTGCGTGTGCCATCCGGGCTACGGACAGCTGTTCCATCCGGCTTCCGGCGTGGCCACCGCAAACTACCCGACCGTGACAGCCGCGGGGGACCTGAACGGGGACACGATCCCGGACCTGGTCGTGGGAACCTCGCTGGATCCCTCGCCTCTTGAGGGCCAGATCCAGGTATTGCTGGGGACGGGCAGCGGTTCGTTCGGGGCTCCCACGACCGTGGTCACCGAAATGTACACCACGTTCAACGATATCAAGGTCGTTGACGTGGACGCGGACGGTAACGTGGACATCCTGGCTGCCATCAGTGTCACGGCAGGAAAGGCCTTCCTCGGCAGCGGTGCCATGCTGTACCGCGGAGTGGGTGACGGCACCTTTGCGCCCGGCGAGGAGCTTGTGGGAGAGCAGTACACCTGGTATCCGTCGGTCACTGCGGGAGACTTGAATCATGACGGGAACACGGACATCTGCGTGGGTCTGTACTGGGTGGACAGCCCCTCGTTGATTCACGTGTTTCTCAACGACGGCGTGGGCGGCTTCGTGGAACAGCCCGCGCATCCGGTCACGGGCGTGGTCTCCTCCGTCCTGCTGGAGGACCTGGACGGGGATGGGAGCCTGGACCTTGCCCTGACGGAGATCACGACGGAGAGCGTGGTGGTCCTTGAAGGCCAGGGAGATGGGACGTTCCTGGAGATCGGGACCTATGGCGTGGACGACGAGCCCGTCCAGATCGCCACGGCGGACCTGAACGGCAACACATTCCCGGACCTGGTCACCGTGAACGCCACGGCCGAGACCGTGTCGGTTCTGTTCGGTCAGGGGGACGGCACGTTCCTGGGAGGGACGAGTTTCGGCGTGGGCGGCGCCTCCCCCCGGGCGCTGGACCTGGGCGACCTGGACGGGGACGGTGTGACGGACCTGGTCACCGCCAATTCGGGCAGCGACACCGTCTCGGCCCTGCTGGGCCTGGGAGGCGGCTCCTTCGACGCGCCGGAAACCTTCCCGGTGGGAACGGCTCCCTTGGATGTGACCCTGGCGGACTTGAACGGGGACACGCACCTGGACTGCATTGCGGCCAATTCAACCGGCACGGAGGTCTCGGTTCTCCTGAACGGCCAGGGCGATCCCCCGCCCTGGGGCCCGGCATCCGTAATGGGTACCGCGTCCGGCGATGTTTCCACCGCCGCGAACCTCGGCTTTCTGCTTCTTCTTCCGCTGCTGATACTCCGATGGATGAAGTGCAGGAAACAGTAAACCTGTCCCGAACGGCCGGTTGAAAACGGTGCCGGTGCGCCGGAGGATGAGAGCCTGACCGCGGCCTGAGCAGGAAGGTTCGTTATTTTTTGTGTTTCGGATCCTTCACCCTCTTTACCACGGTATCCAGCAGGTCCGGCAGGGTCTTCATCTGTGCCTTGTTGGCGATCCAGTGGGGGATGCTGCCGCCCGGGTCGGTGAGGACCTGGTAGATCACCCGGGTCTTCTTCCCCCCGTCCAGGGGCTGCATCAGCCAGAACCCCTGGTTGCCTCGGGTCTCCACGGCATCCTTGTCATGCACAAGGTTCTTGATGCCCGGGCTCTCCGGGGTTTCGTGGTACACCCCCCTGGTGACCAGGTCCCACCGGGACCGGTAGCTGCCCGCCTTCCCCTCCAGAGAGACGTTGCTTTCGTCCGTGAGCTTCAGGGTGTAGTAACGGCCGGAGATGACCGGAGGGTTCACAAAGAAGAAGACATAGTTCACCGCGGTATTCTTGTTGACCCGCTCGGTGTGGATTACGTGGGACACATCCACATACGGCATGAAATCCTTGAAGTGCGCGTAATCGGTCACCACCTGGAACACCTGCTTCGGCGAGGCGTCCACGATGCCCACCAACTGGACCTTGGGCACGTCCTTCCCCGGAATCTCGTGGACGTAGATGCGAAGGTTGCTGTCTTTCTTCTCGCACTTCCATCCCTTACCGACAGCCGCCAGGGGATCTTCTGCGGCGGGCACCTGCGCGGAAACGCAGAGCATGATCAGGACCCCTGCAGTGATCAAGCACCTTTTCATCGATACCTCCCTAAAAAAAAGGATAAGAAAACACCCGGAACGGAAGATCCAACCCCTGGGCTTGCGGACCCGCTCCCCTACCCTTCCGAACTTTTTGTCACGTTCGGACCGGGTGGGGCTCCAGGATCCTGTCGGTTCCCGAACAGGTCCCTTTGTACGAGGTCCTCGAAGCCTTCCCTCGTTCTCACCAGCCTGTGCCGTCCTTCACGGGCAAGGGTGATCGCGGGCTTCGGAAAGGAGAAATTGTTTTCAAAGGCGGTGAAATAGGCCCCGGCGTCCATGATGGCGATGAGATCACCGACGGCCAGTTCCGGTAGACGAACGCACGAGGAAAGGAGGTCGCCCGGCGTACAGATGGGTCCGGCCAGGGCATAGAGATGGTTATGTTTCTCGTTCATCCTGGAGGCGGCGAGGATCCCATGGTACTCCCATTGGACCATGGGTGCCATGTTGATGCCCGCATCGAGAACCGCGATGTCCGGAGCATCGGCCCGGCTCCTGATTTCATTCACGCGTGCGAGAAGCACCTCGGCGCCGCTGCTGAGAATCCTGCCGGGCTCCAGCACCAGGGCCGGCAGCTGCAGCCCCCATTTCCCACAGGCCTCCTGAACGGCGCCAACGATGGCATCGGCAAAGGTTTCGGCCGAAGGCGCTCCCTGCTCCGGGGGAGGCGCATAGGGACCGTGGAGATACCGTTGAATCCGTTGTTCCGCGCGTCCAAATACATATACGGTGGGGACGGCATAGCCGCCGCCCACATCGAGGGTTTGGATCTGAATTCCCAATTCCTGCCGGACCTTGGACAGAAACGCCAGCGTGGTTTCCACCGCCGCGGTGTAAACGTCGGTCGAGCGGATCTGGGATCCGAGATGGAAGTGAACTCCGTCAACGATGAGCCTCTCGCTTTTACTCAGTCTTTCGAAGGCCCGCCAGGCCTCGCCGGACTCGATGCCGAGGCCGAACTGAGCACCCCATCCCAACCCGGTGAAAAGCCGTACGCCCACGGTTGGACGCACACCGGTTTCGGCGGCAACGGACTCGATGAGATCGATTTCCGGCATTGAATTGATGTTGATCCTTCGAATATTCCCGCGGAGGGCCAGCTCGATCCCCTCCCGGGTCTTCCCG
>CAYTRL010000224.1:0-9700 GCA_964439795.1 uncultured Thermodesulfobacteriota bacterium | reverse complement strand
CCGTATGGAACTACGGCGACGGTTTCCGGAACGACGGGGGAGGGGAGACAGAGGTCGGGGGGCGTCCTGCAGATGAGAATCTCCAGGAGGAGGATCCCCGGGGAATAAAGGGTTCGCTGCCTTCCCGGGGCGACGGTGAATGTGACGAGTGTGGGGCCGGGCAGGGGGCTCCTTTCTTTCTTGAATCTTCGCGACTGGACCTGGACGGGGCTCACTGGCAGGCCAAGGCCACCGGGGATGTAAAGCTCACCTACGAGGGGATCACCCTGGATGCCCAGGAAGTTTTCCTGGACATCGAAAAGAAGGAAAGCTTCGCTCGGGGTTCCGTCCGCCTGACGCACGGTCAGGACATCCTTAACTGCGACACCCTTTCGTTCCGGTGGGAAACGCAGACCGGGGCCGTGTCAAACGGCGATCTCCTGGTGAAGACCACGGGCTACCGCATCCTGGCGGACTTCATGGAGAAAACCGGCCCGGACACCTACACCGCGGAACAGAGTTCCTTCACCACCTGCCAGTGCCCGGAAGGATGCGAGCGGCTTCCCTGGCAGGTGCAGGCCGAGGATGCCGAGATCACCCTGGGCGGATACGCCAAGGTCCGAAAAGCCCGGTTTCGGCTGTTCAACATCCCTGCACTTTACTTTCCCATCATATACCTTCCGGTGAAGCTCAACCGTGAAAGCGGGTTCCTGGTCCCCCAGATCAACCAGTCCGGGACCAACGGGTGGGGGTTTGGTCTTCCCTACTTCTGGGCGATCAACGCCAGCTACGACGCCACATTCCTGATGGAGGGGTATACCAAGCGCGGCCCCAAGCCGAACCTGGAGGTCCGTTACCGGCCCAGCAGGAAGACCTCCGGTACGTGGAAGGGGTCCGGCTTTTATGACCTGGACATGGAACAGGGCCGCTACGGGGTCAAGGGCCGGCATCTCCAGGAGATTTCCCGGTCGTTTTACAACAAGCTGAACCTGAACCTCGTTTCGGACAACACCTACATCGAGGATTTTTCCTGGGAGGTGGGAAATACCGCGGACCGGCTGCTGGAGAGTGACGGTGTGTTCGGTTTTCGCCGGGACAACTTCCATGCCGCGGCCACCGTGTACTACTCGCAGCTGGTGGACGGGGGGGGAGGAATGAGGATCGCCCAGAAGGTCCCGGAAATCTCCGCCCGCCTGTTCCAGCGGCCGGTCCTGTGGCCCTGGCTTTCCTTTTCCCTGGACGCCACGGGGACCAACTACATGGACGAAGACGGGGAAGACCGGATCCGGGGGCAGATTTTTCCGGAGGCCCAGATCTTTTTTCAACTGATTCCGGGCCTTACCCTGCGGGGGTACGGCGGCGTGCGGGAGGTGCTCTCCTGGGGCGACATGGACCTGTACAACCTTTCCTGGGCGGACGACCCCGGGTTCTCCGCGGATCGGGTCCGGAACCGCACCCTGGCGGAGACCGGCGCTGAACTCGACGCCCGGTTCGGCAGGGCGTTCCAGTGGGGCGATCACCGGCTCTTTCACATGGTACAGCCCACTGTGGAGTACCAATATATCCGGATGGTGGAGGGGGAGCCGTTCCCTGTGGAGATGGACGGCCTGGACACCCTGGAGAGGAGAAACTGGCTCACGTACAGCCTGCGAACGAGCCTGTGGGGCGCCAACAAGAAGACGAACCAGGCCGGACGACTGCTGGCCGAGATGCGGGTGGTCCAGAGCCTGGCCCTGGAGCATGACGTCCAGGATTTTCCGGAGGACAGGCTGTTCTCCGACGTGCGGGTCGAACTGCAGGTCAACCCCCGCCCGTACCTCACCTGCAACCTGGCCGTTCAGGTGGACCCCTATGCACCGGACCTGCGGTTGTTGGAGACGGACGTGGGCGTGTGGGACAAGAAGAGGAACTACGGCCTGACCGTGGGTTACATACGGCACGACTCCTACGAGGTGAACCCCCTCACCCGCGTGGAACTGGTGGATGTCTACGACCGGGACTACCTGTTTGCCGGGATCGACGACACCCTGAGGGCGCAGGCCACGGTGCGGCCCTTCTGGTGGCTGACGGCCGTGTGGAACACCCTGTACCTGATCAACGAGTCCGGCAAGATCGAAAACCACCTTGCCATCCAGTACCTGTCCCAGTGCAAGTGCTGGTCCGCACAGCTCAATCTGCGGCAGACCGTGCGGCCGGATGATTTCGGTTTTTCGTTTGTCATCCGCCTGGAGGGGCTCGGATCGTATTGACCCGGAGGATGCGGACCCTTCCCGTGCACCTTGACGCACACAAGATCGGCATGGCATATTCAATAGATTGGATAAATGTCAAAAGCCCTGTTTCAACGAAGGGTTAGGAAATAACCGAGCTGGAAAGACGGGCCATGAATATCCTCGTAACCGGCGGTGCCGGGTTCATCGGATCGAACTTTGTCCGGTACATGCTTGATGAACACCCGGACTGCCGGATCGTGAACCTGGACCTGCTCACCTACGCGGGAAACCTGGAGAATCTGGCCGAAATCGAATCCCGGGAGAACTACCGCTTCGTGCGCGGCGACATCGCGGACACGGAACTGCTCGAAGAGTTGTTTTCCGGGGGCACGGATGCGGTGGTGAACTTTGCTGCCGAGAGCCACGTGGACAGGAGTATCGAAGACCCCGCCCACTTTCTGAATACCAATGTCCTGGGGACCCAGGCCCTGCTGGAGGCGGCCCGCCGGCACGGGGTTTCCCGGTTTCTGCAAATTTCCACGGACGAAGTCTACGGCTCCCTGGGAACAGAGGGCCGGTTCACCGAAACGAGCGAACTGGCGCCCAACAGCCCGTACTCCGCCAGCAAGGCGGCCGCGGATCTCCTGGCCAGGGCCTACTGGAAGACGTACGGCCTGCCGGTGCTCGTGACCCGGTGCTCCAACAACTACGGGCCGTACCAGTTTCCGGAAAAGCTGATCCCCCTGTTCATCACCAACGCCCTGGCGGACGTGCCTCTCCCGGTGTACGGTGACGGTCTCTATGTGCGGGACTGGATCCATGTCCGGGACCACTGCATCGCACTGGACCGGGTGCTGCACGATGGAGAGCCGGGGCAGGTCTACAACGTGGGGGCCGACGAGGAGCGGAACAACCTGGAGATCACGGACATCATTCTGCGGGCATTGGGCAAGGATCCTTCACTGATCCGGCACGTCAAGGACCGCCCCGGGCATGACCGGCGGTACGCCATTGACAGCGGGAAAATCCAGGACCGGCTGGGGTGGCGTCCGCAGACCTCGTTTACAGAAGGGATGCAGCAAACCGTTCAGTGGTACATTGATCACGAACCCTGGTGGCAGAAGATCAAGAGCGGTGAGTACAGGCATTACTACGAGCGCATGTACAGCGGCCGATGACGCGCACGCCTGCGCGGGTCGGTCCTGAAGGTCCAGAATTCGAATCGTTGACAAAAAGGCACACTGGGGCAGGCTGTTCAAAGAGTCCAATTCGTTGTCATCCCGGCGAAAGCCGGGATCCAGGGGAAGCCTGGTGGGGGATACCAAACAGCCACCTTTGCCCCTCCCCTGGATTCCGGATCAAGTCCGGAATGACAAAAAACATAGAATCCTTTTTTTTTCATATAATCAGACTGTCAGGCAATGCACGTCATGTCCACAAATACTTTCGTAGGTCTTAATAATAGGAACTATGGGGCAGCCTGCTAGAAAGGAAAACAGAGAATGGAACGCGTTTTAATAACAGGCGGTGCGGGGTTTATCGGGTCTCATCTGTGCGATCGGTTCATCCGGGAAGGTTTTGATGTCATCTGCATGGACAACCTGATCACGGGGTCGCGGCACAACATCGCTCACCTGTTCGAGCAGGAGCGGTTTCACTTCATCAAGCAGGACGTGACGGAGTACATGTACATCAAGGGGACGCTGGACTACATCCTGCATTTCGCCTCCCCCGCCAGCCCCATCGATTACCTGCAGCTGCCGATCCAGACCTTGAAGGTGGGGTCGCTGGGAACCCACAAGGCACTGGGGCTGGCCAAGGAGAAGGGGGCACGTTTTCTGCTGGCCTCCACCTCCGAAACGTACGGGGACCCCCTGGTGCACCCCCAGACGGAAGACTACTGGGGAAACGTGAACCCCGTGGGCCCGCGGGGCGTGTACGACGAGGCCAAGCGGTTCGCGGAGGCGCTGACCATGGCGTACCACCGCGCCCATGATGTGGATACCCGCATCGTGAGGATCTTCAACACCTACGGCCCCCGCATGCGGATCGACGACGGGCGTGTGGTCCCCACCTTTATTCCCCAGGCCCTTCGCGGAGAAGACCTCACGGTGTTCGGGGACGGCTCCCAGACCCGGAGTTTCTGTTATGTTCAGGACCTGATCGACGGGATTTTCCACCTGATCTTCAGCACCGATTACCATGAGCCGGTCAACCTGGGGAACCCGGTGGAGATGAGCATCCTGGAGTTTGCCGAGGCGATCCTCCGGTTTACCGGTTCCAAGAGCAAGATTACGTTCCGGGACCTGCCGGTGGACGACCCCAAGGTCCGGAAGCCCGATATCTCCCTGGCCAAGAAGCTGTTCACCTGGGAACCCAAGGTGCCCCTGGAGGAGGGGATCGGGGAAACCCTCCGGTATTTTCAGCAGAACCTGGACCTGGTTCCGGATAAGAATAAAAAGGGCTGAAACAGGGAGCCTTCCTACAATCCAGTCGGTTCCGGTAAATCCGCCGCCGGGATGTTCAGGCGGATGAGGTGAAGATGAGCAAAGAACCCGTCAAGAGAAAGTCCGCGGTTCGCGAGTACGCCGAGGCGATCGTCATTGCACTGGTGTTGGCCCTGTTTATACGGACCTTTCTCGTACAGGCGTTCAAGATCCCTTCCGGCTCCATGATCGAGACCCTGCTCATCGGGGACCATATCCTGGTCAACAAGTTTATCTTCGGACCCCGGGTGGATATCGCCAATTGGGTCAATTTCCGGCTGTTTAATTTGACGAGGCCAGACCGGCGGGATGTCATCGTCTTTCTGGAACCCCGGGAACAGGACAAGGATTTCATCAAGCGCGTGATCGGCCTGCCCGGAGAGATGATCGAGATAAAAAACAATATAGTATATATCGATAGTAAACCTTTGGATGAAACCAAATACGCATATTATAAACGCTCTGATCCTGATCGCCCTCCTGATCCCGGACTTGTGAACTTTGGCCCAAAAAAGATACCCGAAAATATGTATTTTGTTATGGGAGATAATCGCTGGATCAGCTCGGACAGCCGAGTGTGGGGACCGTTGCCGTTCTCCCTGATCAAGGGCGAGGCGTTTATGATCTACTGGTCCTGGAACGGTCCGAAGCGCAAGGTGCGCTGGGAGAGGATCGGAGATATCATTCACTGATCCGGCCCGCTTCAGGCAACCCGGCCGGTTCCGTTCTCCGGCTTGCAGATCTAAAGCACGATACATCGCCCTGCATCTTTCACGGCAGGGCGATTGCTTCGATATTGGCTGTCAGCGGTCGGCGTTCAGCATTCGGCTCCTCGCCACCAACCCCTGATTGCAGGGTGATATAGAAGTGGAGATTGCGAGCGGAGCGAAGCAACCCCCCGGCCCAGTGGGTTGGTGCTACGTCACCGTGGGGTTGCCGCGTCGCCTGCGGCTCCTCGCAACATTCGAAAATAGAAGGCCGGCTGCCTCGATTTCTCGACACTCACAAATGCCAGAATCCGGTCCCTGCAAACAGTTATTGGTGTCAATAAACGAAGAGGCTATATTTCCCTGTCATTCCGGGCTTGACCCAGAATCCAGTTTTACAGGTACTTTTAGATGCCCGGACCTGCCCGCGGGCATGTTTCCGGGAACCAACGAGGGAAGAGGGCTGTGAAGATCCTGTTTTCGAACGGACTGCTCGTGGACCCCGGTGCCGGTGTCCACGGACGCAGGGACATCCTGGTATCCGGAGGCCGGGTGCAGGCCCTGGCGCCCTCCCTGGCTCCGTTTCGGCAGTGGCTGTCGGATGACGGGGAACGGCTCTGCGTATACGATCTGGCGGGCCGCTATGTGTTTCCCGGCCTGGTGGACATCCACACCCACCTGCGTGTGCCGGGGCAGGAACACAAGGAGGACCTTGTGTCCGGTACCCGGGCCGCGGCGTGGGGCGGGTTCACAACCGTCCTGGCCATGCCCAACACGAAACCGATCGTGGACCGGGTGTCCGTGTTGCGCGCCCTCCGGAGAAGGATCGATGACGAGGCGGTGGTTCGGGTGGGGATCGTCGCCAGTGTAACCCGCGGGCAGGCAGGCAGGCGTCTTGCGGCCCTTGCGGCCCTGAAAGGGGAGGGGGCGGTGGCCTTTTCGGACGATGGACGGCCCCTCATGGATGCCGGGCTCATGAAACAGGCCCTGGAAACCGGCAGGGAACTGGACTGTCCCGTCATTGCACACTGCGAGGACCTGACCCTGGTCCATGGAGGCGTGATCCGGCAGGGGGGGGTATCCCGCCGGTTGGGGCTCCCGGGGATTCCCGCCTCCGCGGAGGAAGTCATGGTCGCCCGGGACCTCTGCCTGGCCCGGGAGACGGGCGCTCATCTGCACCTGGCGCACCTGAGCACTGCCGGCTCGGTGGAGATGGTGAGGATTGCCAAGGAGAAAGGGGTTCGTGTGACCGCGGAGGCCACCCCGCATCACCTGACCCTGACGGACGAGGCGGTGATGCGGTTCGGGGCCGATGCCAAGGTGAACCCGCCGCTGTGCGGTCCGGAGGACAGAGACGCCCTGCGCCGTGGAATCCGGGACGGAACCCTGGATGCGGTGGCCAGCGACCACGCCCCGCACCACCCGGACGAAAAGGCTCTTTCGATCTCAGAAGCCCCCTTCGGGATCATCGGCCTGGAGACCACACTCCCGGTAATGATGACCCTGGTCGCCCGGGGGGTTGTGAGTGTGACCCGGGCCGTGGAACTGCTTTCCGTGGGTCCCGCCCGGGCCATGGGGCTTTCCAGCGGAACCCTGCGGGAGGGAGAGACGGCCGAGCTGGTGGTGGTGGAACCGGACACCCCCGCACCGGTAAATGTCCGGCGGTTCCGCTCCCGGGCGAGAAACTGTCCCTTTCGTGGAATGAAGCTGATCGGAAAGCCGGTTCTTACTCTGAAGGGGGGGAGTATCATCATGAAGAAGCGGTCGCTGGCGCAACATGTGCATTGGCTGGAGATGAGCAGAAGAGGGAGAAGAGGGAAGAGATGAACAAGTATCCCATGACCCGGGAGGGCTATGAAGCACTCCGGGACGAGTTGAAGAAACTGAAGACCAAGGACCGTTACGAGGTGGCGCGGGAGATCGAGGTGGCGCGGGCGCACGGGGATCTGAGCGAAAACGCCGAGTATGATGCGGCCAAGGAAAAACAGGGGCATCTGGAAGCCAGGATCCGGGACATGGAGGACAAACTGTCCCAGGCCGAGGTGATCGATCCGGGCAGCCTGGACTCCAGCAAGGTCGTGTTCGGCGCCACCGTGATCCTGGAGGACATGGAAAACGGGGAAGAGGTGCGGGTGAAGATCGTAGGCCCGGACGAAGCAGACGTGAAACTGGGAAAGATCTCGGTGCACGCACCGCTGGCCCGGGCCCTGATCGGGAAGGAGGTCGACGACGAGGTGGTGGTCAAGGCGCCCGGGGGAACCCGGAACTACGGTGTGGTGGAGATCTGCTTCGTGTAGGAATACCCGCCCCGGGTGCGATCTTTGTATCCTTCCCCCTATAAACCATAGAGGCACTTCTGCCGATCTACTTCTTATTGCACAGGTTCGTTTCGAATGTGTCAGATTAGAAGGCAGGGGGGACATGGAGGAGAAAAAAGAGGCCCGGGCCGAGGAGGAAGCTTCTCAGAATCGACTCCTTACGGATCGAAGACGGCGGCCCACGCCGATGATCAGCCGTTACACCTTCCGGGGCCGGAGAAGGGTGATCCGCCGGAAGGAGGACATGAAGCGGAACATCTACGTGGACCGGTATGGTTGGCCCCTGATCTTCCTGCTGGCGGTCATCCTGTTGCTGGGAACGGCGGACGCGTTCCTGACCCTGTATCACGTCCAGGTGAACGATGCCCAGGAAATGAACCCGGTGATGGATTTTTTCCTGGGAAAGAGCCCTCACGTATTCTTTCACGTAAAGTTTGCGCTCACCGCCCTCTGCCTCATGGTCCTGTGCTTTCACAAAAACCTTCCCATGGTGAAGTACATCCTGGCCTCGGTGCTGATCCTGTACATGATCATCGTCATCAACCATATTTACATGTTCTTTAAGATCAACGGAACCTGATCTGCTAAAAGCCGCTAGCGTTCCGCGGTCAGCTGTCGGCTTTCAACTCCCCCCCCTTTCCCATCGAATTGAAGAAAAATCTACGAAAAACTCGAATTTGTAGATATGAGATACGGAAATAAGGAGTGTTTACCATTCCGTCATTCCGGACTTGATCCGGAATCCAGGGGCAGGGGGAAGGAGGAGGCTCTTTAACCTCCCACCTAGCCACCCCTGGATCCCCGCGTCCGCGGGGATGACAATAAAAAGAAAATCCCGGCTGGAGTCTGCCCCGGACCCCGATCCGGGGCCGGGATGACAACAAATTGGACTTTTTAAACAGCCTGTTAAGGGAGCAGTCGTGAACGAGTCTGAAGAGCGGATCGACGTGGTGGACGAGCAGGACCGGGTCGTCAGCGTGCTGCCCCGCGGGGAGGTGCATCGGAAGGGGTTGATGCACCGTGCCGTGCACGTGTTTCTGCTGGATGACGAGAACCGTATCTACCTGCAGAGAAGGGCCTGGGTAAAGGAACAGGACCCGGGCCGATGGGATTCGTCGGCGTCCGGCCATGTGGACAGCGGAGAGTCCTACGATGCCGCGGCCGAGCGGGAGCTCGAGGAGGAGCTGGGGGTCCGCGTGCCGGTGGAGCCGCTGTTCAAGACCCCGGCCTGCCCGGAGACCAGCGGCGAGCACAGCATGCTTTACCTGGGCCGGATCGCCGGCGGGCAGCCCGCGCCGCGGCCCAACCCGGAGGAGATCCTGGAAGGACGGTTCTTTACGGTCCGGGAGGTGCAGGAACAGGTCTCTTCAACCCCCGAGTCGTTTGCCACGCCCTTTCGTCACATCTTTGCACGGTACTGCAGCGAGCGGGGCTGACGGTTCGCCCGCTGCCCCCGCTCCCTGCTGTTTCCGAACACTCCAGGCTGCGGCCTTTCCGCACATTGTTGTGAGCCTGTTTCAGGGACAGGACAACATCTGGGAAGGGGTGGTGGGGCAGGGCCCCACCCTACAACTTTGCTCTTCCAGGTCAGGTTTGTGAACCTGCTGTTAAACTGACTGTCAGGGGCATTCTCCGTTTACCCAGGAGTCCACCCCGCTGAGTTTGGCAAAGCAGTCGCTCAGGTATGTCACACGGTCATTGCCGCACACCGGGCCAGTACAGGGGGTAAAGGGACAACTCCCGGGGAGGTACTCCACGATGCCGCTGAGTTCGGCAAAGCAGTTGGTCAGATACGACTTGCCGTCCGAACCGCATACCGGATCTTCGGTACACTCGATGGGCGGGCATGCCCCCTCTACAAAAGAATACACTTCTGCCCACTCTGCGTAGCAGTTGTTCTTATAGGTTTGGCCGTCGATCCCGCAGACGGGATCCGTTTCGGATGGGCAGTCGGAGGGCCCGCATTCACCCTCCGTGTATTGATGCACCCCGGCCTG
>CAYTRL010000223.1:0-9714 GCA_964439795.1 uncultured Thermodesulfobacteriota bacterium | reverse complement strand
CCGAGGTCTGGGAGATCGTCCGGATGCGCACCGGCGCGTGTTTTTGGAAACGCGGAAGGGCCTCCCTGGAACAGAGCACCACGGCCGCGGCCCCGTCGGTGGTGGGACAGCAGTCCAGCAGTCCCAGGGGGTAGCAGATCATGCGGGCTTCCAGCACTTTCTCCATGGTCAGCGTCCGCTGATAGTGCGCCTTGGGGTTGAGCGACCCGTTGTAGGCGTTTTTCACCGCCACGTAGGCCATGTCTTCCCGGGTGATCCACCCGGCCTCCAGGTACTGCTGCGCCGTCATGGCGAAGATCCCCGGCGGGAAGAGGCCCATGGTTCCTTCCATCATGGAATCCCCGCCGCCGAACATGGCGAACCGGGGGATCTGGTCCTGGAGCGGGCGGTTCATGGTCTCCACGCCGCTGGCCATGGCCACATCGTACTCGCCGGACTTGATCGCCAGCCATGCCTCCCGGATGGCGTTGGATCCGCTTCCGCAGGCGTTCTCCACCCGGGAGATGGGAATGCCCGTCACCCCCACCTGCTCGAAGATGATCTGCCCCGCCATGATGGGCGCGTCCCAGGCAAACCCCACCGTGCCCACGTAGCCCACTTCAATGTCGTCCGGGTAGGCCCCGGCGTCCTGCATGGCCTCGAACAACGCCTCTTCACAAAGGTCGCGGACATCCCGATCCAAGTGGATGCCGAAACGGGTCATGCCGACACCGACAACGAATACATCGGTTCCGGGGGTTCCCATGTCAACGCCTCCCCTCTCGCTGGGGTGAATTTCCGTTTTCGTTTCCGGAGCAGCCTCAATGACCGACGCAGCGATACTTGTATCCGATGATCGGGTTGCCCCAGGGGTCCTCCCGGACCAGACCGTAGCAGAGCTCGGTCTGCTGGCCGATGAACAGCTTCTCCTCGGCGGGGTCCCAGTCCTCGAAAATCGTGAAGATGGTGATGTCGTCATCCGGGAGGTAGACGTATCCGAATGCGTACGGGGTGGGGATGCCGATGTGGTTCATGTGGGCAACGGAGTAGGTCACGATCTCCCCGCGCTTGGCCAGGGGGTGAACCTCCATGGTGTCGTTCCGGAAACACTTGGTGCAGACCTTCTTCCGGGGAAAGCTGACCTTCCCGCACTCCCTGCACTTGGAACCCACCAGAAGGGGTCCGTCAGGCGTACGTTCGAAGAACTTTTCCGCGACCAGCAGGCCCTTCAGATTGCCATGCATGTGAGATTCCTCCCTGGTTCAGCCCCTGTGCACCGCCGCCGGAACCCGGCCGGCAGTGGAGAAACGGTTCCGGCCGTCCCCCTCAGTCCGGCTCCGTGAAATAGTACTGGATCACGAACTCCTTGATCTTCCTTTCGTCTTCCGCGGAAATGTCCGCTCCCTTCTTCTTTCTCATCTTCTGTATCGTCCCCACGGTCATCCTCCCTTTCCCGTGGGCCGAGAGGACCGTGTCCATTTCATGGCACTTCGTACACCGGGATTCGAACAAGTGCCGGCTCGGGCTGCTCAGGAACCCGGCGATGCTCATGGCCTCGGCATCGGACATGTCGGCCCCCTTGTTTCTCATCCTCTGGATCAGTTGCAGAATCGTTTCTTCGGAGCCGTGAATGCGGGTGGCTTCCTCCCAGCCGTGGCAGGGGGTGCACTGGTTCGCGAAAAGCACCTGGACCGATACGGCGGGCTCTTTCTTTTCCTCCCTGTCCCGGCAGGCGGGGACGACGAATATCATCAGGGCGAGGACCGCAATCAGCAGCCTGTAGAGGCCCGTTTTTCTTGCCATTGCATCCTCCTGACGTGGGTGGACCCGCGCGGCGGCCATGCCCCCGGGCGGTTACTCCTCCAGTTCCTTGAACAGCCTGGGCTTGGACAGGGGTCCACGGCGCAGGGTCTTGAACATGCCGATGAACTCCATCTTCCGGGTAATCGTCACCGCCTCCTGCGGGCAGATCGCCTGGCACGCCCCACAGGAGGCGCAGCTCAGCTCCACTTCGCTGTTGGGAACCGGTTTCTTGTCTGCGTCCAGCATCAGCGAATCCCCGGGGCAGGCTTTCACACAGAGGCCGCATCCGATGCACAGGTCCCTGTCCACCGCGATGTCCCCCAGCACGGCGCCCTTGCTCCACAGGTCTGAAACCCAGAACTTTTCCCACAATTTGATATAGGCCATAGGCTCACCTCGGATCCGTAGTTAGCAGGCTGTTACAACCGGATTGCTCTTTCCTTCCGGTTCTCCGGGCCGTGCACAGCCGCCCGTTCAGTACACCACCCGTTTCTCCCCGTCCTCGAACCAGTCGATGGCGTGCGTGTCCCTTTCCACGAACCCGTCCGCCTCCCCCACCGGATACCCCACGCACAGGGCCTGCTCCAGGGAGTAGGGGTACTGGATATCCAGGATCTTCTTCCACCGGGGGGAGAACCGGAGGGCCTTGACCAGCCCCACCCAGCACGTTCCCAGCCCCATGGAGTGTGCGGCGAGGATCATGTTCTGACCGCAGATGCCCAGGTCCAGGTCCGGGTTGCCGATCCCACGAACGTCCTTGATCAGGGTGGGGGCGTCCCAGAACGGCTTGAAGCTCATCTCGCTTATCAGCTTCAACACACCGTGCGGGATAGGGTGGAGTTCGTTGGGATACTTGTACTGGAGCGCCTTGACCATCGGCTTGAGGTACGGCCGTTTCCAGTAGTTGAGGTATTCCCCCATCCGGGCCGTGGTTTTGAGGGCGTCATCGTCCATTTCCTTGATCATCTTCGCGTCCCGCACCACGGAAAAACGCCAGTGCATGTAGTTCCCGGCCGTGGGAGCAAAACGGCCCGCCTCCAGGATCCGCCGCACCAAGTGGGCGGGCACCTGTTTCTTCTTATAGATGCGGGTGCTTCGCCTGCGAAGGATCACGAGTTCCGTTTCGGTCCACGTGCTGAGATCGATCTCCTTCCTTTTCTTGAGGAACCACGCCTTGCTGTACTTCTCGGGCTCCTTTGCCTTCCCCGGCCCCTGCGCCTTCTTCACGCCAGCGGCCTCCTTCTTCCGGGGGGCGGCCGCCTTCTTCACGGTCCGAGCCTTCTTCGCCGTCGCGGTCTTTTTCACCGCGGCTTTTCGGGCGGTCTTGCCGGCGGTCTTCCCGCCGACGCTCTTTCCCGTGACTCCAGGCTGTTTTCCCTTGGCCATCATAGGACTCCCCTGAACTTCTATTATCGTATTTTTCTATTTTCGTATTACTAATCTCTAGCAACGCAGACGCTTCGTGTCAAGTAGAATCTCCCTTTTCCCCCTCCTGGCCGGGGGGACGACGGATCTTCCGGAACGACCGAACCTGAAAACGGGCGATCAGGTCCACCAGGGGCGGAAACATCCGGTAGGTCCACCAGGACATGCGGGAACTCAGCGGGCTGACGATCATGGACCGGTTTCTCTCCACGCCCCTCAGCATGTCCCGTACCCCGTCCTGGACGCTCATGATTCCCAGGGGAGACATCTCCATCACCTCGGCCATGGTGGAGTTGATCATCGTTGAGTTCTCCAGCAGGGGCGTCTCGATCACGCCGGGGCAAAAAACGCTCACCTTCACGCCCAGGCCCGCCCCTTCCGCCCGGAGGGAGGTGGACAGCCCCACCACCGCGTGCTTGGTGGCGGCATAGGGAGCCTCGAGGGGAACCGGGATGATCCCGCACAGCGAGGCCGTGTTGACGATGTGACCGAACCCCTGCCGGACCATCAGCGGGTAGGCCGCGGTGGTCCCGTGGATAACGCCCATGAGGTTGACGTTGAACACGCGGTGCCAATGCTCGGGAAGCAGATCCCGCACTTCCCCCGCGATGTTGATCCCCGCGTTGTTGAAAATATAATCGAGCCTTCCGTCCGCCGCGGCCGTCTCCCGGACAAGCGCCTCCACGGCCTCCGCGCTGGTTACGTCCACCCGGGCCGCCCTCGCCCTGCCCCCGTTCCCGGCCACCGCTTCCACGGTCTCCTCGGCCCCTGGCAGGTCGATGTCCGCGGCCACCACAACGGCACCCCGCTCCCCCAGCACCCGGCACACTTCCCGGCCGATGCCGGACGCCCCGCCGGTCACGATGGCCACCCGGTCCTTGAAACCTTTCATATTAGCTCCCCGCAGTCCATACACTGATCCTTGCTTTGGAAACGGACGCTGCTTTCATCTTATTAACACCTACATAAGTATCCAGACATTGCATGATGTGGAAACAGTGCTCAACAGGCTACTGAAAGAGTCCAATGTGTTGTCATCCCGGCGAAAGCCGGGATCCAGGAGTGGCCGGGCAGGGTGCCAAAGAGCCTCCCCCTGGCCCCTGCCCCTGGATTCCGGATCAAGTCCGGAATGACGAAAAACATAGAATCCTTGTTTTCAACGGACTGTCAGGCAATGCTGCAACGCACATTATGTCCATATACTTTTGTAGGTCTTAATAACTCCCCGCAGGCCACACATTGATACACGGGCTGGAAACGGAAGTCCCTTTCGAAACAACGGCCGTCAATCCGCGGCCGGGATGTGATAACGGCGTAGAACAAGGCGTTGCACCATGTGCTCCCTGTACGCCCTCAATCCACCGCTGGGATGTGATACCGGCGCAGAAACAAGCGCTGCGCCATATTCTTGAACATCGTGGGCATCAGACCGTCTACCTGACCGAACTCGCTCCTCAGGAAGAGGACGGCGTCCCGGACGGCCAGGGCCTTCTCCCGGCGACTCAACCCCTGAAAGAAGGCGGGCTGTCGCGAGGAGGAGGAGGCGCTGGAGGCCATCATCCGCAGGGGGTTGAACTGGTCCAGGCAGAGTTCCATCTCCGGGCGGACCAGTTCCTTGTACCGCGACATGGCATCCACCCCCCCCTCGATCCCCTCGGTCACGGCTTGGCCGGCGTACCCCCCGCTGTACAGGGCGCAGGAGATGGAACAGTGTCCCTGGTGCATGAGCCCCATGGCATCGCCCGCCATCAATATGCGGCCCCTGCCAGGGTAAAACCGGTTCAGGCCCGTCATGGTGTTCACCAGGCAGCTCTCGGTTGCCAGTTCCCTTTTGATCTTCAGGCCGAACTTGCTCTTGAGAAGATCCATGAGCCGCTCGAACTTCGGCTTGAACGGCTCGCCGCGCATCAAAGCGAGGCCGACGATGATCTGGTCATCCTTTATGTTCAGCCAGGGGAAAGGGCCCATGTCACGGGCCAGGAACCAGTACAGGTGACGATCGCTGGCGTTGATCTCGCCTTCGAAATACTTCTGACAGGCAAAGGCGAACGGCAGGCCCCGGTAGACCTCCGGGGCATGGCTGAGCACGACCCGGGAGTAGCCCCCGTCGGCGCCGATGATGTAGCGGGCACGGACCTTGACCTCTTTCTTCCCCTGCTTGAGGACCGCCTCGACCGCATCCCCTTTCATTTCCAGGCGGCTGAAGCGCGTGCCGTCCCAGAGATCGGCCCCGGAAGTGGTGGCCAGAAAATGATCGAACCGGTCCCTCCACACGTACGGCATGTAGGCGTCCACCTCATGGAAAACGGTCCCCACGGAGGGAAAGTAGAAGCCCATTCCCCGGGTGACATTCGGCCTGCCATACACCTTCTCCGGGATGGGCCCGAAGTTCTCGAGCACGTAGTTCTGGGAGAGGTTGTCGATGATCCCGGAGCAGGCCTTGCGACGGGGCAGCTTCTGCTTGTCCACCAGCAGGGTCTTCAAACCGCCTTCCACACACTTCTTGGCGGCGGCGGAACCGCCGGGTCCCGCACCCACCACTAGGACATCGTATTTCCGCATGGGGCCTCCCGATCGATCGGAACAGTGACAAGGGGTTTCTTGAACCGCTGGATGACCCGGCGGAATCACGAGGCGCCAGTGAGAAAACCCGGCTGACGAGCGAGATCCCGGAAGCGGGGCCTTTCCTTCTAATATCGTATTTTCCCAATGTCGAATCTTTCATCCATCAATAGCAAGCCGGCATTTTCGTGTCAAGCAGTTTTTCTGTTGATTTTTTTGTGTTGACATTTTTATTACGAAAATTGTATTTTTTGATTTTAGTAATTGTTGGAGATCATTTCCCTCCCGGGGGCAGGAAGATGCAGATGCCCGACACATGCATCCTACGGGACCGCTACGACGTGGCGGTCGTAGGGGCAGGGATCGGCGGACTGACCGCTGCGGCCCTGCTGGCCAAGCGCGGACTCCGGACGCTCGTCATCGAGCAACACTATCTGCCCGGAGGGGCCTGCACCAGCATGCGCCGAAGGGATATCACCTTCGATGTGGGCGTGGCCATGATGTTCGGGTTCGGGGAGAAGGGGTTCAACCCGCACCGCTTCATCATGAACGAGATCGAGGAAGAGATCGACGTCATCCCCCACGAGTGCCTCTACCGGATGAACCTCATGGGCCGGGACCTCACCTTCTGGCGCGACTTCGAGCGGTTCTTCCGGGAGCTGGTCGCCCTGTTTCCCCACCAGGAGACCGAACTCCGCCGCCTGTACGACTACTTCTACCGCATTTACGAGGACATGATCCTCCAGAACGAAATCGTGGTGCCTCCCACGGAGATGCCGTTCAAGGAGACCCTGGGAAACTTCCTCAAGAATCCACGGGGCATGCTCCGTGTCCTGCCCCTGTTCTTCAAGAACACGGAAAGCATTGTGAAGCGGTTCGTCACCGACCCGGAGGTCCTGGCGTTCTTCAACATGCTCACCTGCACCTACTGCTATTGCGACGCCCGGGAAACCCCGGCCATGCTCTCCGGCGCCCTGTTCTGCGACAACCACGAAGGGGGCGCCTACTATCCCGCCGGCTCCCCCCAGATGCTCTCCAACAAGCTGGAAAAGGCTATCGAGAAACACGGCGGACAGATGCTCTACCGCCGCCTGGTGGACGAGATCCTCATCCGCGACGGAAAGGCCCGCGGGGTCCGCCTCGCCGACGGCACCGAGATCCGGGCGGACCGGGTCGTTGCCAACGCCACGGTCTGGAACCTGTACGGCGGGCTGGTCCGCCCCCGGCACATCCGGGCGAAACGCCTGGAATGGGCCCGGCGCCAGGTGCCCACCTTCGGCAGCCTGCTCCTCTACCTGGGGGTGGATGCCGAGGCCATCCCGCCGGACACCCCCCCGATCCTCATGTTCGTGGAGGACATGCACAACATCACCGGGCACGACATCACCGTGTACATCTCGTCCCTGGACGACCCGTCTCTCTGCCCCCCCGGCATGCACTCGGTCACCGTGGTCCAGCCCTCCATGGTCCGCTGGCCCCGCCCGTCGGACCCGGCGTACCGTTCGGAGGAATATCAACAGCTGAAACAATCGGAGGCGGACAAACTGCTGGACCAGGTGGAAAAGCATTTTCCGGGCCTGCGGCGGCACATCCGGGTCATGGAGGTGGGCACCCCCTCCACCATCGAGCGGTTCACGCGCAAGAACTGGGGCGCGGTGGGCGGCCCCAAGATGATGATGGGCCAGGAGATGCTGCACCGGCTCAAGGCCCGCAGCGAATGGAAAAACCTCTACCTGTGCGGGGATTCCACGGTCATGGGGATCGGGATCCCGGCCACGTCCATCTCCGGGGTGGGCGCGGCGAACATGGTACTTCGGGACCTGGGGCTCGAGGAATACCTCCCGCGCCCCTTTTCCCGGCAGTACATCCGGTACGCCAGGGGAAGCCCTGGTCCCCCGCCTCCCCCCTTTCCAAACCGCTTACCACGGCCCTGGCGGCAAGAGCGGCCAGGGACTGCCAGCACTGCGAAACCCCCGGCTGCAAGGACGCCTGCCCGGCGCACATGGAGACATCGTACTTCGCGCGCAGGATCGAGGCGGGCAACCTGGCCGGGGCGGCCCGCGCGGCGCGGGAATTCAACCCCTTCTCGGAAACCTGCGGGATCATCTGCCCGGCCGAACGGTTCTGCGAAAGGGCCTGCAGCCGCCTGGATTTTGACGACAAGCCCGTTCGGATCAAGGCCCTGCATGGATGGGTCTGCGAACAGGTCCCCGGCCCGGAAGGGTGGAACCATTTCAGCCTGCCCCGGAAAGGCCGCCGGGTGGCCGTGGTGGGCGCCGGCCCGGCCGGCCTCACCTGCTCCCATTTTCTGAGCCGTCTGGGGTACCAAGTGGAAATCATCGAGAAAAGACGGTCGCCGGGGGGGATCCCCGCCCGGGCCGTCCCTCTGTACCGCCTGCCGGCCTCTGTCCTGGAGCGGGAAATCCGGGGAATGACACTTCCCGGGATGACCTTCCGCTATGAAACGGCCCTGGGAAAGGATGTTTCCCTGGAAGAGCTGGAAACCGAATTCCACGCCGTGTTCATGGCCCCCGGCCTGGGGCGCGGCAGGCGCCTGAAAATCCCCGGCCTGGACCGGTCCAGGAGCACGGATGCCCTGGGGTTCCTGGAGGCCTGCCGCGTTCGGAAAAGGAAGAAGGTCGGGGACAGGGTCGTTGTGATCGGCGGCGGCAGCGTGGCCGCGGATGCGGCCCTCACCGCCCGACATCTGGGAGCTTCGGAGGTCACGGTGATCTGCCTGGAAGCCCCGGGGGAGATGCCCTGCCTCAAGAGCGAATACGGGGAGATGGTCCGCCAGGGGATCCGGATGGAAAACCGCTGGGGTCCCGGGGAGGCGCTCTCCCCCACCCGGATGACCTGGGCCCGCTGCCGCTCCGTATTTGATGAAGCCGGAAGGTTTCATCCGGTCTTTGACAGTTCGGAGACCCGGACCCTGGACTTCGATCAGCTGATCATGGCCGTGGGCCAGGCCCCGGACCCGTCCCTGCGCCGGGTCCTCAAGCAGGAGTTCGGCGGGGGGGAGCGGATCGAGGCGGACCCGGGAACCCTTCAGGTGCGGGGCCGTCCGGGCCTTTTCGCCGGGGGCGACATCGTCCGGGGCGCGGCAACGGTTGTGGAGGCCGTGGCCGACGGCCGCCGCGCCGCGGTAAACATCCACGCCTTCCTGCAGGGAGGCGCGCCTGGTGGAGGGGTATAAGAGAGCGGACATCGGGTTCTCCCGGGTCCAAGGCCGAGCATTGATTTCGTTTGATTGAGTTCGAAGCCGGGGTGATCCCCTTCGAACGCAATCTCAAGCATGGGTCCCCGCCGAACGGGGACGGGAGGAGAAAACGTGAGCCTGCTCAATGATGCCGTCCTGAAGGATCGTTACGATGTGGTCGTGGTGGGCGCCGGAATCGGCGGCCTCACCTCTGCGGCCCTGCTAGCCAAACGGGGGTTGAAGGTCCTGGTCCTGGAACAGCACTGCATCCCCGGCGGGTGCTGCACGGCCATCCGGCGAAAAGACACGGCCATGGACGTGGGCGCGGCCCTGCTGTTCGGCTGGAACGCGGAAACGGATCCGCACGTGTTCGTGATGAACGAGCTGGAAGAGGAGATCGACATGATCCCTCACGATTCAGCCTACCGCATGCACGTGGGGAAGAAATCGGTCACGTTCTGGCGCGACCTGCCCCGGTTCCTGGACGAACTGACCTCCGTGTTTCCACAGCAGGAAAGGGAACTGAGGGCCCTGTACAACGACAGCCGGGACCTGTACGAGGCCATGACGAGCATGGCCGAGTTTCCCGTGCCTCCCACGGAGATGCCTCCCCTGGACGGCCTCAAGATGGCCCTGAAGAACCCCGGGGCCCTGCTAAAGGTCCAGAAGATCATGCTCATGTCCGGGGAAGATCTGCTGAAACAATACATCACCGAGCCGAAAACGTGGGAATTCTTCGATTTCCT
>CAYTRL010000222.1:0-9751 GCA_964439795.1 uncultured Thermodesulfobacteriota bacterium | reverse complement strand
AGGACGAGATCAACGCCATGATGGTGAAGGAGGCGCGGAAGGGGAAAAGCGTGGTCCGCTTGAAGGGGGGGGACCCCTTCGTCTTCGGCCGGGGCGCGGAAGAGGTCCTGTACCTGGTGGAACAGGGGATCCCCTGGGAGGTCGTACCCGGGGTGACCTCCGCCACGGCCGTTCCCGCCTACACCGGCATCCCGATCACGCACCGGGAGTGCTCCTCCATGGTCTCCATCATCACCGGGCACGAGGTGTTCACCGAGGGGAAACCCTCCCTTCGTTATGATCTGATCGGCCCAAACGACAGCACCCTGGTGATCCTCATGGGGATGACCAACCTGAAGAAGATCACCGAGGAACTGCTCCGTAACGGAAGGCCGGGCGCCACCCCGGCATGTATCATCACACGGGGAACCTATGCGGAGCAGCAGGTCCTCACCGGGACGCTGGCGGACCTGGTGGAGAAGAAGGATGCTGCCGGGCTGAAACCCCCGGGTATCGTGGTCATCGGTGATGTGGTGCGGTTGCGGCAAAAACTGGTGGGACAGGATCCATGATCCCGACGGAACCGGAACCGCCCCAGGGGGCCCTGTACCCCCTCTTCCTCCTCCTGAAGGGTAAGCGGGCCCTGCTCGTGGGCGGCGGCGCCGTTGCGTTTCGCAAGGCGCGCGTCCTCTGGGAGAGCGGCTGCGACCTCGCGGTAGTCTCCAAACGCTTTACAGACCCGTTCCGTATGTGGCTGCAGGCTCGGACCGTGCCGTGGGAGGAGCGGCCTTACGCGGACGGTGAGGCTGCGTCCTTTTTCCTGGTCGTATCCGCCACGGACGACCCGGCGGTGAACCGGCAGGTGTACGAGGACGCCTGCCGGGCCGAACGGCTTGTCAACGTGGTGGACCAGCCGCACCTGTGCAACTTCTTCGTTCCGTCCGTGGTGAGGCGGGGGGACCTTCAGGTGGCCGTTTCCACCAGCGGGGACTGCCCCGCCCTCTCCCGCCGGATCCGGCAGGAACTGGAAAGCCTTCTTCCGGAGCGTTACGGCGCCCTTCTCGAAAAACTCACCGCCGTCCGAATCGAGCTGAAAAAGCGGCTTCCCACGCCCGACCAACGCAAGAAAGCCCTGGAGGAGCTGCTGGCGACCGAGGCGATCCCCAGGTTCCTGCAGGGAGAAGACGCCCCCCTGGAAGAAGAGATCCGGGGCCTGCTTTCCTCTTCTCTTTAGAAGACCGTTGAAAAAACCCCACCTCCCCTCCTCCCGGATAAGGCCAGGATCGAGGTATGCCAAGTGGAACGCCACGCGGGGGACCCCCTCCCCTCCCCTGGATTCCGGATCAAGTCCGGAATGACGATGCTCATGGTTTCCGCAGGCAACCACAGGACGGTGGTCCATCAGGGTGCCCGGCGGGACTTGCCGCAAGGACGACGGGGCCGGTTCAGGTCTTTTGAAGGCCCCGGAGGACGGGGCAAGCTCCCCCGGGTACCCCAAACACTCAACCGGCGCACAAACAAACACAGGCGGTAAGCACCGTGGTTCGATGCCTACCGCCTGTGTTTCGGCTTACCGGATAAAAGCTGCCGACGCGTGAGACTCACGCAACGGCCGGGGATCTTATTCCTCACCGCTCAGGGTGATGGCCTCTTCCGGGCAGGTCTCCACGCAGCTCTCGCAGCCCAGGCATTCCTCGATAGCGGTGACCTCGGACTTTTCGTCCTTCATTTCCAGGACCTCTGCCGGGCAGATGTCCACGCACTCGCCACAACCGTTGCATTTTTCCTTATCGATGGTGATCTCGTACATGATTTTCTCCTCCATGGGGGTTTTTTTTCACATCCGCGAGCGGATGTTCTCTGTTATTCGCCTGCAATCAGGCGGCGACCTCTTCCTTTACAGAAACGGCGATCTTGTAGAGCACCGTGAGAACCAGCCCCCCGATCCCCCACACCATGAGGGTGATGCCCACCTCGGGCAGCGTGGGGGTGTACTCGGTCACGGTTTCAAAGGGCGTCGGGATGAAACCGCCTACCACCAGGCCCATGCCCTTGTCGATCCAGGTGGAACCGAACACGGCCAGGGCGGCCACCACCAGCGTGGTTTCGTTTCTCCGCGTGACCGGGTTGATCAGCAGGGCGATGGCGACCACCGCCAGGGCCGCGGACGACCACATCCAGGGGATGAGTCCACCGTAGAAATGCCCATGCTCCGTGAGGCCCGCATACAGGTAGGTGAACGAGTGCATGTGCCCCGGGATCTGGCTGTAAAAGCCTGTGAACACCTCCAGGAGAAGGAAGAACACGTTCAGGAGCATGGTGTAGGTCACGATCTTGGCCAGCGTCTGGATCGCCTCCTTGCCGGGATCGAAGCGGGTCCACTTCCGCACGATCAGGCAGAGGATAATCAGCAAAGAGGGCCCGGCGCAGAAGGCCGACGCCAGGAAGCGGGCCGCCAGGATGGCTGTGAGCCACAGGTGCCGGCCCGGGAGCCCCGCGTACAGGAACGCCGTGACGGTGTGAATGCTCACAGCCCAGGGGATGGACAGGTAGATCAGCGGCTTCACCCACTTGGGCGGGGCAACGCCCTTGCGCTCGCAGTCCAGGGTGACCCAGCCGATCACGATGTTCAGCAGCAGGTATCCGCCCAAGCTCATCATGTCCCAGAACATCATGGAGTTGGGCGTTGGGTGGAGGATGACGTTCATCACGCGCATCGGCTGCCCCATGTCCACCACGATGAACAGCATGCACATGATCACCGAGGGGACTGCCAGGAACTCACCCAGGATGGCGATCCGTCCGAACTTCTTGTAGTTGTGCAGATAGTAAGGAATAACCACCATCACCGCCGAAGCCGCCACGCCCACGAAGAAGGTGAACTGGGCGATGTACAGGCCCCAGCTCACATCCCGGCTCATCCCGGTGATGGCCAGCCCTTTATGGAGCTGCCACAGATAGCAGAGAAACCCCACCCCGATGAGGGCAAGCAGGGCCACCAGCCCTCCGTAGTATTTTCGACTCCCAACGATCGCTTTCTCAATCATGACCACCTCACACGATATAGAAGATTTCGGGATGGGTCCCCAGTTCGGGCTTGCGCCGAATGGTGTAGCGGGAACGGAGCACCTTTCGCACGTCCGATCCGGACTCTTCCAGGTCCCCGAAGATGAGCGCCTTGCCCTTGCAGACCTCGACGCAGGCGGGCATCAGACCCTCGGCGAGCCGCTCCGCGCAGAAGTTGCATTTTTCCACCACCCCCTTCATCCGCGTGGGGAAGTCCATATCGATCTTCGCGGGATCCAGGTGCTTTCGGGGGTCCATGAAGTTGAAGCTCCGAGAACCGTACGGGCACGCCGCCATGCAGTACCGGCACCCGATGCAGCGGTGATAGTCCATCATGACGATGCCGTCTTCACGCTTGAAGGTCGCCTGGGTGGGGCAGACCCGGACGCAGGGGGGCTTGTCGCAGTGGTTGCACAGGACGAGAAACGGTTTCCCGTGCAGGGCCTCTTCCGAAAACTCATGGTGCTGAGTGGTGAAGGTGTTCTCGTAGGGCTCCTGCCAGAGCCACTTCACCTCATGCTTGGGGTTGGGGATCTGGGGGATGTTATGCGCCTTGTTGCAGGCCAGCATACAATCCTTGCAGCCGTTCTTCTCCACTTCTTCCAGGCATTTCCTCGTATCCACCACCATGGCCCATCGCTCGGCCTTCAGCGCCTTCCCGTCCGGCAGGTATCGCTGGGACAGCGCCTGGCCCGGACGGAGCAACTCCTGCGTCGCCATGCCCCCGAGACCCATCAGGGTGCCCAACCCGCTGATCCGCAAAAAATCTCTCCTGTTCACGCCCATCACTTCTTCTCCTTCGGCTCGACATGGCAGTCCCAGCAGTACGGGGAAACGTCCACGTAGTTGTGACACTGATCGCAAAAGGCCGCCTTGTCGGAATGGCACTTCATACACCCTTCGGAAAGGCTGATGGTATACATTTTTCCGTTCCAGGCCTGGTACTCCCGGTCCCCGCCGCGCACCACCTTGTCCCGCCACGTGTCCAGCAGGGTCATGTGAGAGGTGATCATGGTTTCCCGGGGGGCCACGCACTGCTTCTCCTGGACCGGCAACTTGGGGTCCGGCTTGTAGGCGGCCTTCCCCATCACCACGTTGTACCAGATGGGCGATGTGAAGATGCACAGGAAGATCACGAGTCCGGTAAAGATTTTCCCTTTATCATACATCCCCGTCATTCCTCCGTTTCGTCGTCGTTGTTGAGGGGCTCAGCGCGCAGGTCCATATCCCGCTCCTTCTCCCCCTTCATGACGAGCGCGTTGCCCAGCAGCTCGTGCACCCCGCTCACGTCCACCCCCGGGGCCCAGTAATCCGCCAGGGGGATCAGGGTGGCCCGGTCGATGGCGCAGATGCAGGACATCCGGTTGACCCCGTGCTTCTCCTGCACGTGCCGGAGGGCGTTCCCCCGGGGAAAGCCGCCCCGCATCCTCATCTCCATGTTCTCGTCGGTCCCCAGCCCGGCGCCGCCTGCGCAGCAGAACGTCTGCTCCCGGATGGTGCCCTCGGGCATGTCATGGAAGTGGTTGCACACGTTCCGGAGGATGTAGCGCGGCTCATCCAGGAGGCCCATGGCCCGGGACGGGTTGCACGAGTCGTGGAAGGTGACCTTGAAGCCGTCGTTCCGGCTGGGGTCCAGCTTCAGTTTGTTGTGCTTGATCAGGTCCGCGGTAAACTCGGCGATGTGCACCATCTTGGTGGACTTGGCGTTCTCGAACCGGGTGCCCGTGATGGGGGAAACCGGCTCCTGCAGGAAGTCGGCGGGACCGGTCATGGTGTCCATGTACTGGTTCACCACCCGCCACATGTGGCCGCACTCGCCGCCCAGGATCCATTTCACTCCCAGACGCTTGGCTTCCGCGTAGATCTTGCTGTTCAGGCGTTTGATCATCTCATGGGAGTTGAACAGACCGAAGTTGCCGCCCTCGGAAGCGTAGGTGCTCCAGGTATAGTTCAGGCCCAGCTCGTGGAAGAGCATCATGTAGCCCATGAGCGTGAACGTCCCGGGGTCCGCGAAATAATCCCCCGAAGGGGTCACGAACAGGATCTCCGCCCCCTTCTTGTTGATCGGAACGTCTACGCGGACACCCGTGATGTCCTCGATCTCGTCCGCGAAGAACTCCAGGGTGTCCTTCATGGTGTGCGGCTGGATCCCCAGATGGTTGCCCGTACGGTAGCAGTTCGCCACCGGCTCCAGGGACCAGTTGATGTTGCAGCCCAGGAGGTTCAGCAGCTCCCGGCCCATCATGGTGATCTCGGCGGTGTCGATGCCGTAGGGGCAGAAGACGGAGCAGCGGCGGCACTCGGTGCACTGGTAGAAGTAGTAGAACCACTCCTTGATCATGTCCTCATTGAGTTCCCGGGCGCCCGCGATGCCGCCCAGGATCTTGCCCGCGGCGGTGAAATCGTTGCGGTAGACCGACCGGAGGAGCTCGGCCCGGAGCACGGGCATGTTCTTCGGGTCCCCGGACCCGATGTAGAAGTGGCACTTGTCGGCGCAGGCGCCGCACCGCACGCAGATGTCCATGAACAGCCGGAACGACCGGTACTTGTCCAGCCGGTCCTTGATCCCGTTCAGGACGATCTCCTTCCAGTTTTCGGGCAGCTTCCAGTCCGCGTCGTGCGGCTGCCAGTCCCTCGCGTTGGGCATCTCCAGATATTCCACGTTCTTCGGGGCGGCGCTGTAGCAGTAGGTGCCCTTGCGGAAGTAGACCGTGGGGTCCATCCACGAAGTGTCGGGCGGGTTGTAGTCAACCTTCGCCAGCTCTTCCGGTTTGATTTTCAGCTCATCGGATGACATGTCTCATTCCTTATCTAGAGGGATTTCCGCTGCGATCATCTTCTCCCGGAAGTCGTCCTCCCACTCTTCGTAGGTATGAACGTGTACCGGGTAGTCCCACGGATTGATGTGCCTCTTGGCGCGGCTGTTGTTGGCCAGGTTCCGGGTGGGGCTCAGAAAGATCCCGCCCATGTGCATCAGCTTGCTCACGGGGAAATAGGCGATCAAGGCCGTGACGAGAAACAGGTGAATGTAGAAAATCAAACCGATGCCCTCCGGCACGGTGGGGTGGAAGCTCAACAGGCTCATGATCAGTTCCTTGGCCTTGACCACGTCCACCTTGAACACATAGCGCATCAGGTCCCCGGAAAGGGTGATTCCGAGCAGAAGGAAAAGAGGGAAATAATCAGCGGGCAGGGAAATGTAGCGAAGCTGTGGGTTCCAGATCCTCCGCACGAACAGGTACCCCAGCGCGCCCACCACGATGAGGCTTGTCATGTACAGGCGCGGAGCCCAGATTTGCAGAAATCCGTCCACATCCTGAAGGAGGGTCACGAAGATCGGGACCGGCTCCATGAAAAACCGGAAGTGCCGGAGAAGGATGATGAGCAGGCAGTAATGGAATGCAATGGCCGCCAGCCACAGAAGCTGGTTGTTTCCGAACACCATCCCCTTCCCCTCGGGCCGCTCCACCTTGGTGTTGCGAAGCAGCGAGCGGAAGGTGAGGATCTCGAAGGCCATCCTTCCGAGGACGCCCAGGTTGTTGTGCGGGCTCTCCAGATAGCTGTTCTTGATCCAGGGGAGGGACTTCTGCTGTCCGCAGACCGTGGGAATCCGGAACGGGACCGGTGAGGAGGCCCATTTCAGGACACGGTACAAAAACCCCACGAGAAAAAGGGTTACGGCCGCATAGGGGAGCACCACACCGAACAGTGTCTCCATCCCCAGGACCGACACGCCCACGGAGGCGATCGCGACCAGGGCAATCACCGCAACGAAAGAGTACAGGACACGCATAAACCGATACCTCGCTAGGTGGTTGGAACCCTTGGCAGGGGCACCCTTTTCCGAAGAACACGTTAAGGTTTTTCGCCCTGCTGGATCTCTTCAGAAAGCCGATTGGTTCTTTCCAGCACACGGACCGCCGCGTCCCGGTGCCTCTTGAGCTCCCCCACCCGGAGTTCAAAAAGCTCTTCCCGGCACTGCACATAGGTGTCGAAGGCGAGCAGAGCCAGGCGGTCGATACGGGATTCAAAGGCGGCCAACTCCGTATGGAGCCCTTTCTTCCGGATCTCCTTCTTCAGCGCGTCACGGATGATCGGCTTGAGTTGAAAGACGAAGGAGACCGCCGCGGAAGGGGAAAATTCCTGGACGGAACGGATCCGGATCAACCGGTCAAGGAACGTGACCAGGGCCGAAGAAGGGGCGTCTCCCAGCAGTTCGTCAAAGATCCCTTCCAGGCCTTCCCCGATGGCGGACCCCACCGGGTTCGCGAACGGATTCTTCTCGCTTTTCAGGAGGCGTGAGGTATCCTCGGGATAGGTTTCCAGGACATGACCGAACCACGTCTTCAAGATGGTGGTCTTCTCCGTCTTCAGGAGATCCGCCAGCATTCTCACTCCGGCTCCGCTCCCCCCTCGTTCCGCGGAAAAGAAAGAGGTGTGCGGGAATCGTCGATGGTTGATACATCTGAGTCCCCGGAGCGTTTGACAGGGCGTTCCCGCCCTGTGACGCATCCGTTCGGACCCCCTTTCTACAGCAGGATCCGACCATCCGGGAGGGCTCAGCATTACGTAACGCCCTCCCGGACGGGGAGAAAAAGTAACCGTTGTTGATTTTCCGGTCGGTGTGATCTTCCCGGACCGGTCATCCTGCCCGGCCCGGGACGGTGTTGTTCCGGGAAGCCCCGGGGAGGAGTCACTTCCCCTCCGCCGCAGGCACCGTGGAAAAGATCAAACGCATCCGGTGGGTTTGGGCAGCCCCGCGACCTTGCAGGCGCCTTTTGCGGGTCCGGACGGGAAAAGCTCGTAGATGTATTTCAGCTTGAATCCGCTCTCCTTGCACACCTTGCGGACCATCGGGGCGATCCCGAACTTCTGGTAGTAATCCCGGAGGTATTCCACCAGCTTCCAGTGATCGTCATTCATCTCCTCGACGCCTTCCGTCTTGGCCAGATCCGCCGCAACGGCCTTGTCCCATTTGTCAGGCTCCTGGATGAACCCATCCTCGTCCACCTCGACCGGTTTTCCACCTAATTCTACGGTTGGCATGTTCTTCCTCCTGCTTGCTTAGGTTGTCGTTGTTTGTTCTTCACAGACAATGAAAAAACAGTGATCAAGCCGCGCGGGCCGCGCGGGTCAGAAAGTGCTCCGCCCAGTGCGACCCCCCCAGCGCATGCAGATGGGAGAAGGACGCGTAGACGTTCCGGGTCCACAACCCTTCCCGGCATCCGTCGAACCCAAAGCCTCGCTTCACCGTACAGGCAAAACGAACCCGGTCCGCCTCCCAGCGGCTTACGCCGGCGTAGTGAAACTCGTGCCCCCGGAGATCGATGCCCCGGGGAAAAAACGGGTTTTCCTGCTCCACCTCCAGCAGGGTGTACCCGTGTCCCTGTGGTTTGCTGTGCAAACGGTACTCCACGGGAAAAACCCCCGCAAAGGGGTAGAACCGGTCGCCGATCTCCAGGCCCTTTCCCAGGTACACGGCCCCCCCGCACTCCGCATACACCGGCAGTCCCCGGTCCACCGCGCGGCGCAGGGATTCCAGAAACGACCGGTTGCCGGCCAACTCCCCGGCGTTGGACTCGGGAAACCCGCCGCCGATATACAGACCGTCCAGATCGGGCAGGGACGGCTCGTGGGACGCCTTGATCTCCAGGATCTCCGCCCCGCTTTCCCGAAGGGCTTCCAGGTTTTCCGGATAGTAGAAGTGAAACGATGCGTCCTGCAGCACCCCCAGCCGAAGTCCGGCAAAGGATGCCTGCGGAACATCGTCCGCTTCCTCGGTCTCCCTCGGCGGCTCTTCCCGGGCCGGTCGGTTCGCCCCGTCGCTTTCCGCCGCATCCCACACGGCATCCAGATCCACGTGCTCTTCGACCACTCCCTGCACCTGCCCCAGAACCTCCTCTACGGCACGGTGCTCCTCCGGCGGCAGAAGGCCCAGGTGACGCTCGCACAGATCCAGCCCTGCTACCCGCGGGATCGCACCGAAAACCGGCAGACCGCAGTACTGTTCGATACTCTTTCGAACCACCGATTCGTGTCGGCCGCTTCCCACCCGGTTGAGGATCACTCCCCGGATCGGGGTTTCAGCCTCCAGGACCTGGCACCCCTTCAACAGGGCCGCCAGGGTTCGGGTGGACTTGGTGCAGTCCACAACGAGAAACACGGACAGGCCCAGCAACCTGGCCAGGGCAGCGGAGCTGTGCTCCCCCGTTTCGTCCATTCCATCGAACAGGCCCCGGTTTCCCTCCACGAACGCTGCTTCCGTGTTCCGTCCTCTCCGGAAAAACGAACGGAGAACTTCGTCCTCCCCCATCAGGTAGGTGTCCAGGTTATAGCAGGGCATTCCTGAGGCCCGGGAAAGCCAGGAGGCGTCGATGTAGTCCGGCCCCTTTTTAAACACCGAAAGCCTCCGCCCACGGGAACGCCACGAACGCAGCAGACCCAGGCTCACCAGGGTCTTGCCTGATCCGCCACGAAAAGCCCCGATCAGGATACGAGGAATCGGTTTTTCCATGCTCAGGTCTGGAAACTCTCTGTTGGGAGGGAACAGAACTGCAACACCGTCAAGCGGCCAAACCACACATTCTTGACGGCCACCCGTTCCGGGGGTTCAAAAGGGAAACGGGCATTTCAGCCGTGTTCCGTTTTCTGTTTGCAGAAGCCCTCGTCAGGAGACTTCCTGCCGTATATTGAATGATGATTCATT
>CAYTRL010000221.1:0-9756 GCA_964439795.1 uncultured Thermodesulfobacteriota bacterium | reverse complement strand
CATGAACTTGCCCATGCCGGCAGACTTCAGCGGGGTGACCCCGGCCAGGATCTTCACCTTCTCGTGCAGCCCCAGGTTCCGGGCCTCTTTCATGAACGTTTCGAAACGTTCCAGGTTGTATATGCACTGGGTCTGGATGAACTCCACCCCTGCGTCCACCTTCTTCGCCAACCGGAGGGGCCGGAGATCGAACGGTTCGGCAAACGGGTTGCTGGCCGCGCCGATGAACAGCTTGGGCGCTCCCTTGAGTTCCTTGCCGGACGGGAAGACACCCTCATCTCGCATCATCTTCACCAGCTGGATGAGCTGAATGGAATCGATGTCGAACACGTTCTTGGACTCCGGGTCGTCCCCGAAGGTCTGGTGGTCGCCGGACAGGCACAGGATGTTGTTGACTCCCAGGGCCGCGGCGCCCAGGATGTCGCTCTGGATCGAGATGCGGTTCCGGTCCCGGGTCACCATCTGCAGGATGGGGTCGAACCCCAGCTCTTTGAGGATGACGCATCCGGCCAGGGAGGACATGCGGACCACCGACGTCTGGTTGTCGGTGATGTTCACGGCGTCCACCACGCCCTTGAGCAGTTCACCCTTCTTGCGGACCTGCTCCGGGTCGGCTCCCCGGGGAGGACCGCACTCCGTTGTCACGGCAAAATGTCCTTCGCTCAGCACTCGTTCAAGACGGCTTGCAGTCTTCATTCCATCAGATCCTCTCTTTGGATTTTTCGGGGCCCCCCGTCCCGGCTGCTCTTCCACTTTTTCATGGGCAATATCTTCCGGTAGTTTTCGAGCTGCTGGGTGGAACGGAGCCGGTCGATGATTAACAACCAGCCGCACTGAATATCTTTGTTGACCTCGCAGCTTCCGCTGGTGGTGGTTCCGCCGCACGGACCGTTGAACAGGCTCTTGGAGCAGCGGGTTACCGGGCAGATGCCGCCGGTCAGGTGGAGCACGCAGTCACCGCAGGCCTGACAGCGTTCGGCCCAGACGCCCTGCTGCTCGGTCACGCCGATAAAGGTCGTATCCAGGCCGGGCAGCACCCGGGCCGCGGTGAATTTTTCCGCCACGAACTGGATGCCCGCACCGCAGGCGATGGAAAGGACCGCCTGGTAGTCCTCCAGGTAGGGGCGCATGACCTCCAGGTATTCGGGGTCGCACTGGCGCTCCAGGGTGACCTCCCGGATCTCGATGGGCCGGTCTGCGGTCTCCCGGGCCAGGCGGATCGTGGAGGCCAGGATCTCCACCTCCTTTTCCCCTCCCGAGCGGCAGACCGTCACGCAGCCGTGGCAGCCCAGCAGAAGGATGTTGTCAAAGGGAGACAGCATTTCCAGAAGGGTTTCGATGGGTTTCTGTTCACCGATGATCATTGACGGGCTCTCCTCTCTGTGGTTTGCAGGGCCGGGGGCCGGTCAGCCCGCTTTCCTGCGCTGGCGCACCACGTTCACGGGGCTGGGGCCCAGTCCCCGGATCTTTTCCACCATCTCGTTGGCGTACTGCACAAACTTGGTTCCCTCCCCGGCGCTCAAATTGAACATCCCCACGCGCTCTCCCCCCACGGCCGCCTTGTCCAGAATGCCGGCCACCCGCTTCACCCGTTCCCGGGCGCGCAGATTTCCGGACAGGTAGTGGCAATCTCCTTCCAGGCACCCCACGACCATGACCCCGTCCGCGCCCTTTTCAAAGGCTTTCAGAATCATCAACTCTTCCACTCTCCCGGAGCAGGGCAGAATCACGATACTCGTGGTGTCCGGGTAGCTCAGCCTTGCGGAACCTGCCAGGTCCGCTGCACTGTATGCTCAGTGCCTGCAGGCGAAGATGACCACGTTCGGGTCGAAGTCCACATGCACAACCTCCTGTGGTTCTTCCTGGGGTTCCTCCGCTTTCACGGCGTCATTTTCCAATGTGTACCCTCCCCTTTTCCTGCGTGGGAACGCAACCGGTTTTCCGGGACAGCCCTCGGGACGGTCCCCTGTTTTCAGCCTCTTCCGCCGGCCGCGGCCGCCGGTTTTTCCCCGGGGTCCTTTGCCTCGGGCAGGGCCTCGATCTTGGCCATGATCTGTCCATGCGTATAGTGGTAAAGCGTTATGGTCTTGGCCGGACACTCGGCCACACAAATACCGCAGCCGTGGCACAGGGCCGGGTTGATCTCTGCGGCGTGCTGCTCGTTGATCACCGGAACCCCGTACGGGCAGGCCCGCACGCACGTGAGACAGACCGCACAGTGATCCGGATTCACATGGGAGACGATGCCGGACAGGCGCAGGGTGTCCTTGGACAGGAGCGTGGCGGCCCGTGCCACCGACGCCTGGGCCTGCGAGATGGTTTCCGGGATGCTCTTGGGGTAATGGGCCAGGCCCGCCAGGTAAAGTCCCTCGGTGGCAAAGTCCACGGGACGCAGCTTGGCGTGTGCCTCGATGAAGAACCCGGCCGCGTTCCGGGGCGTCTTCAACTGCGTGGCCAGTTCCTCGTTTTCTATGGCGTCCACCCCTACGGAAAGCACCAGCAAGTCGGGCCGGAGCTGGACCCGTTTCTGTATGGACAGGTCCGTGACGGCCACGGTGGTGCTGCCCTCCTGCTGCGACACCTCCATCGGGTTGCCTTCCGGGTCGTACCGGACAAAGTTGATCCCCTCTTTCCGTGCCTGCTGGTACTGGATTTCCGACATGCCGTAGCTTCGCACGTCCCGGTAGAGTACATCTACGCGGATGTGCGGGAGCCGGGCTTTCAGGGCCCGGGCGTTCTTGATCGCCTGGTTGCAGCAGATCCGGGAGCAGTACGGCCGTTCTTCGTCGCGGGAACCCACACACTGGATCATGACCACGGACCGAACGGCCTTCAGGGAGTCCGGGTCATCCTCCATCCTTTGTTCCAGGTCGCTCTGTGTCAGCACATTTTCTTCCTGCCCCAGCCCGTACAAAGCAGGCCGGGCTTCCTGGCCGCCCGTGGCCACCAGGACCGCGCCATGTTCCACGGTTTGCACGGTGCCCGCGGCGGTCATGATCTCCGTGGCATAGTTGCCCAGGTACCCCGTATGGCCCACCACCATGGCTCCGGTGAACACCTGGATGCCCGGGGACGTCTGGACCGCGCCCCGCAGTTCGTTCAGGAAGGGCCGGACGTTGTCCCCCTCCACGGTCCGGCGGACATGGTTCAGGTTGCCCCCCAGTTCGGCCTCCTTCTCCACGAGAAACACGGGAAAACCCTGCCGGGCCGTCTCCAGGGCCGCGGTCATGCCCGCCAGTCCACCGCCCACCACCAGCAGTTCGGAACGGATGGAGATCTCGTTTTCCTGGAGCGGGGCCGATTGAGACACGTTGGCTACGGCCATCCTCGTGAGGCGCATGGCCTTGTGGGTGGCCCGTTCGTTGTCCGACCGGTGGACCCAGGAACACTGGTCCCGAATGTTGGCCATGTCGAACAGGTACTTGTTCATCCCGGACTGGAGCAGGGTCTGCTGGAACAGGGGCTCGTGGGTCCGGGGGGAACAGGAAGCCACCACCACCCGGTTGAGCTTGTGTTCCTCGATGATCTCGCGCAGCTTGTCCTGGTTGTCCTGGGAACAGGCGTAGAGCATATTGTCGGCGAAAACAACGCCGGGGAGCGTCTTGGCGTATGCCACCATCGCCTGTATGTCCACGATGGCGGCGATGTTGATGCCGCAGTGGCAGACGAACACCCCCACACGTGTTTCCTCGCCGGCTTCCGGTTCCCTTGTCTCCGGGAAGGGTGCCTCCTCCACGAGGGTGTCCCGGGACGGGGCCAGCACTCCGCCGGCGCAGGCCGCGGCCCCGCTCGCCTCGCTCACGGTTTCCGGGATGTCCTTGGGGCCGTTGAACACGCCGCAGGTGAAGACCCCGGGGCGGGAGGTGGCCAGCGGCTCAAACGAGGATTTCCTTACGAAACCGAACGGGTCCAGGTCCACCCCGAGCTGGTCCGCCTGCGCCCGGACCTCGTCGCTGATTTGCACGCCCACGGAGAGCACTACCAGGTCGAACTCCTCGGTGCGCAGCTCCCCTTCCTCGTCCAGATAGCGCAGCTCCAGGTTTCCTGTTTCCGGGTCCTCGTAGAGCTTGCTCACCATGGCGCGCAGATAACGGACCCCGTGTTTATCCCGGGCCTGGTTGACATAATCGTCGAACCCCTTGCCGAATGCGCGCAGGTCGATGAAAAAGATCGTGGCCTCGATGTCGGCGTCGTGTTCCCGGGCGATGACCGCCTCTTTGGTGGCGTACATACAGCAGATGGAAGAGCAGTAGTCCCGGTGGCAGGCCGCGTCCCTGGAGCCCACGCACTGGATCCACGCGATCCGTCGGGGCGCCTTGCCGTCACCGGGGCGCTCCACGTGCCCGGCGGTGGGCCCGGAAGCGGACAGGAGCCGCTCGAACTCCAGACTGGTCACCACGTTGGGGTAAACCCCGTAACCGTACTCGCCCTTCAGGTTGCCGGGAACGGTTTCAAATCCCGGCGAGAGGATCACCGAGCCCACCTTCAGGTTCAGGATCTCCTCCCGGTCCTCGTGTTTCAGGGCCCCGGCCTGGCAGGCCTCCACGCATTGGTAACACTCGCAGCAGACCCCGCAGTCCAGGCAGCGGTCCGCCTCGGTGCGGGCGCCTTCCTCTCCCTCCACCTTGCCCTTGGCCTGGGGATCCAGGAGCACCGCGGCCCGTACTGCCTCCATCTCTTCCTTCGGGGGCGTTGCCGTCTGCACGGGAAGGTCCCTTCCTTCCCGGACAGGTACACGCCGGATGATGCGGTCGATGGAAATGGCCGCCTCCTTGCCGGAACCGATGGCGTTGATGAACGGCTTCTTGCCCAGCGCCAGCTGCCCGCAGACGAACACGTTGCCCAGGTTGGTCTGCAGGGTGACCGGGTCGAAGTCCCGGTAGAGACCTTTGAGATCGTTTCCGGATTCTCCCCCGGCGTCCCCGGCGTCGGATTCCCCCTTCTTCTTGGCCGCGGTGCCCGTGGCCAGAAGGATGGCCTGGTATTCCAGGGAAAGTTTGGACTGGATGTCGTCGGCCGTCACCCGGGACCCGGTATGAAGGGTCACGCCCAGATCCAGGACCGCCTGGATTTCCGCCTCCCGGATTGCGGGAGGCACCACTTTCTCGGACAGCCGGTTCAGGCTGCCGCCGGCCCGGTCCCCGGCCTCGAACACGAAAACCTGGTAGCCCGCCAGCCGGAGGAAGCAGGCGGCCGTGAGGCCGGAGGGGCCTGCGCCGATGATGGCGATCTTTTCGTTCCGTTGCGGAGCCGGTTCGGGGAAGACGATTTTGCCCTTCTGCCGTGCCTCGTTCTCGAACAGGAAGTGCTTGAGGGCGCGGATCTGCACTGCGTGGTCCACGTCCCGCCGAGTGCAGGCCCGTTCGCAGGGTCGGGGGCAGGCGAGCCCGGTCAGGCCGGGAAACGGGTTGTCCCTGCGGACCAGGGCGAGTGCTTCCTCGTATTTTCCCGCCTGGGTGAGGGCCACGTATCCCTGCACGCTGATATTGGCCGGACAGGCGGCGCGGCAGGGGGCGGTTCCCCGTTTCGTGATCGAAAAGGTGTTGGGAATGGCCTGCGGATAGAGTTTGTAGATCGCCTTGCGCCTGGCCAGCCCCTGCTCGAATTCCGAGGGGAGCTCGATGGGGCATACCTCCACACAGGCGCCGCATCCCGTGCAGATGTTCGGATCCACGAAGCGCGCGGATTTCCTGACCTTGGCCGTGAACCGGCCCATGGGGCCGTCCAGTTCCAGCAGTTCCGTGTTGGGAAGGATGGTGATGTTGGGGTGTCTTCCCACTTCCACGAGTTTGGGAGATACGATGCACATGGAACAATCGTTGGTGGGAAAGGTCTTGTCGAGGCTAGCCATCTTCCCGCCAACGGCGGACGACTTCTCCACAAGATAGACCCGGAATCCGGAGTTGGCCAGGTCCAGCGAGGCCTGGATACCGGCGATGCCGGCTCCCATCACGAGAACCGCGCCCACGGGGTCGCCGGGCTGTTGCAGGGCTGCCGTTTGATTCATGCTTGTTTCCTTCATGCCTGAGGGTGCTCCTTTTCTGCCGAAATGGATGGTTTCAACAGGCTGTGTTCGCTTGCCGCGACAAATCCGGGCGGGTTCCCCGGCGCCGCTCCGGCCGCTCAGAGTCCCCGGGAATCCATCAGGGGAGCCGGGTCGATCAGGTGCGGTTTCCAGCGGTTCCCCAGGCGGGATTCCGCGGTACACGCAGCGATCAGTTCCGTCACATAAAATACGGGCAGGATCGGGTGCTCCCCGTCTTCGCGCTTCAGGTCCAGCTGCCTGGATTCCAGGTTGGCCTGACACATGGGGCACATGGTGACGATCCCCTCCGCCCCGGCCCTGGCCGCCGCCCGGGCGATCCGGGAGACCAGGGTCCGGGTGATATCGGCGCGCGGCATGGCCAAACTTCCGCCGCAGCACTCCGTCTTGTAGGACCAGCGCATCACCTGTCCGCCCAGCAGCTTGACCAGCAGGTCCGCGCTCTGCGGGTCTTCGTGTTCGGTGGATCCGGTTACGTCCGGGGGCCGCGTGATCAAACAGCCGTAATAGGTCACGAGCTTGAGACCGTTCAGGGGGGTCTTGACGGCGTCCCGGATCTTTTTCAGCACGTCGTGGCTTCGCAGAAAATCACCGATGTGGTGAACCGGGATCATGGATGCCTGTCCGTGTGAGGCGTCGGTCTCCTCCTGCAGGGCCTTCTGGGCAGCCTTGAGTCGGTGAAAGCAGGCCGCGCAGGGCACCACCAGGTCCTTTCCGGTCTCTTCGGCGATGCGAAGGTTTCGCACCGCCAGGTCCATGGCAAGCTCGTGATCGGTCATGTGCGCGGACGACGCCCCGCAGCAGTTCCAGTCGGAAATCTCCGTCAGCTGAACGCCCAGGAGCCGGGCCGTTTCCTTCACCGAGGTATCGAACTCCAAGGCCGTGCCGTGAAGCGAGCACCCCGGGTAGTAGGCGTATTCCACCAACGGTTCCTTTTCTTGTTCCTGTTTAGCAGCCAAGGTTATGACCTCCTATTTCTTCTTCTTGAACATCGCCCGCACCTCGCCGGTTCCCTGGATCCGAGTGGGGACGAATTTGAGCTTGTTTCGCATGAGCATCCGGACCCCCAGGCCCATGTCCGAAAAGAAGTCGCCGGAGCGCATCTTGTAGTTGGCGATCATGCCCATCTCGAACACGCGTCCATGGGCGCGGATGGAGTTCAGAAACGCCTTGTGGAACGCCAGGATGTTGGGTTCCTGTGAGCCTTTCTTCGCGGCGATCGCCCGGCTGCGAAGCAGATCCATCATCCCGGCGATGTCGATGCCGTTGGGACAGCGGGTGGTACAGGTTTCGCAGGCTGCACACACCCAGATGGTCCGGGAGGCGAGCAGGGTCTCCTCCTGCCCGTAGCTGCACATCCGGACGGCCTGCATCGGCTTTACATCGAAGTACTCCGCGGCGGGACAGCCTGCGGAGCAGCGTCCGCACTGGTAACAGGCGGTCACGTCCGCCCCGGCCTTCCGGAGTTCCTGGAGGAAATCCGCGGCAGTCTCGGGGATCTGGATCGTTTCCTGCGTCATCGTTCTCCTCCTGGGAATCCTCTTCCACGGGAAGGGAGGTCAGAGGGCTTGCGGCTCCGGCGCCGGGGATCCAGGGGATCCCTTCCGTGGCCGCTCTTGGCTTTTCGGGGTCAATGGGACAGAAGATCCAGCAGCTCAGGCAACTTGTCTTCCCAGCCGAGGGGGATGATGACGGCTCCGCTGCAATAGTTTTTGAGCTCCTGGATGGTTTCCGCCGCGATCTCCAGGCAGGCCCTGGGTTTCACCGGGGCTTTCCGGATCCTCTTGATGATCGGGTCCGGCACGTTGGGGGTGCCGGGCATGGTGTTCAGGTACTTGGCCATGCCGGCGGATTTCAACAGGAGGACGGAGGCGAAAAGCTTGATGCCGGTTCCCGCGGCCGCCTCGGAAAACGCCTGGACCGTGTCCAGGTTGTAGGTGGGGCCGAGGAAGACGAACTGCGCACCGAGCCTGGCCAGGCGGGGAAGATCCGCCGCCCGGTTGCGGTTGGTCTGCTCGTCATCCGAGATCTCCACGGAAAGGCCCGCGTGAAAGGATGCAGGAGCGCTCAGGGGTTGTCCCGCCAGATCCTTCCCCTCCCGGAACGACTGGACGGCCTCCAGCATGTCCTCCCGTTTCAGATCGTTGCACGGTACCGCAAGGGGGTGATCCCCGTACGCGGAGTCTTTCCCCTCACGAAGCAGGAGTGAGCGGATCCCAAGGGTCCATGCGGCCAAAACCTCTCCCTGAAAGGCGAGCCGGTTTCGATCCCTTGCGTTCAGGGTCAGAATCGCGTCCATGTTCTTGTGCTGGAGCATGTGGCACGGCGCAATGGGGTTCATGCGCATGATGGCCATGGGGTTGTCGGAAAAAACCACGGCGTCCACGCGGCCCCGGATGGCCAGGGCCGAATCCAGGAGCGGATCCACTTCGGTCCCTTTGGGAGGATCCATCTGAACCACCAGCGAAAACTCCTTTTGATTCACCACGTCAGCGAACCTCATTCTCCCTCCTGTTCTTCTTTTTGCGTAAAGAGGTCGACCTGTTCCGGCAAGCCATAAGCGTCTGTCTGCAGGGCCTGTCCCCGCAAAAGAGGCAGTCGAATCCTGAGGAATTCCAGGTTGTTGAAAATGCTATGGTTCGGCACTTTTGAGAATGGGGATCGGGGGATGGACGTTGCGGGATCATACGTTCCGGGGGACTGACAAAATCCGAAGGTTCCCCCCGGAGGGGGCAGGAGGTCAATACTCGGTATCTTTACCGTCGAGATCAATGCGCTCTCTCGATGACTGGGTGGTTGATAAACCTGAGTATTTTTCTTCTTTAAGGTGTGTATCAGCGTCGTCTTGTGCGGTTCAGGATCCTTTGCGCAGGGCTTTTTCTTTGTATCGTAAAAGCGTTTTTTTTACATCTTGTCTATAGGTTTCTCCAAATTACCTGCGTTGAAAGAAAAAAGTCAATGGGCTGGCCTGTTCAATAAAAGTAATTCGTCAAAGGAAAAATAATAATTCCTGAAAAAGCGGTTCAAGACGCAGGAAAAATGAGAGGGAAGGTCATTTTTCTCGGGCCTGGAAGAGGGGCCCGAAGCGCCGGAGGAAAACACCTGCGGAGCCGTTGGAAGGAACCATGAGAAAGGTTTTCACTGGAGAAAGGGGAGCCTGAAGAGAAGAAAGGGATACCCTGAGGCAGGGGTACCGATAAAAACTTTTCAAAAAATGGGAAATCTTTTTCTTCTTTTTCCAGGACTCGAAGCGATTATCAGGACTTTCAAACATCGTCTCACGGCTGTAATGCATTGAATTCAAATATGTATATTTGTTGATAAAATCTTTATAAATTAATCAGTTTGGTGGCATGTATATTGCTCTCTTTATTTGAGATTTTCTTTTCACTTTTTAGGAAAACCTCTTATTCGCCCCTGAAAGATTCATACATATTGTTTTCCCCACGCCAATTCATTGATGGATGGAATAAAATCTTCCCGAAAAAGGAGTCCAAGATGACCCGGCACCGCCCGATGACAAGTGCTGTATCTGCCCATGCCCTCCGGCAAGGGGTCCTGTCCTGGTTTGCCATGTTTCTGGGGGCTGCCCTGTTGCTCCTGGGATATGCGGTCGGGGTCCAGGGGTTCGAGTACGGTGGCACCTCCGGGGGCCCGATTGCGGGCAGCCTGACCGTGAGCGTGGTGGACGGGCTGGACGGCACGCCGGTGCC
>CAYTRL010000220.1:0-9763 GCA_964439795.1 uncultured Thermodesulfobacteriota bacterium | reverse complement strand
CCTCTTCTCAGCCCGGCAAGTCCACCGGATCAGGGAACGAATACGACCTTGAGACTCTCATCCTCAAAGGAAGCCTCCATGGCCCGCGTGGCCTCCTCCAGCTTGAACCGGTGGGAAATGAACTGCATCCACGGAAAGTTGTCCCGGTGACGCATCATCATCTTCATGGTCCGTTCGTACTCGGTGTTGGGGTGGTTTGTGCTCCCGATCAGCAGCACGTTCTTTGCCGCCAGATGCCGGTGCACGTTGATGGTCGCCTCCCCGGCATCCACGAAATTGGACGCCTCCAGGTACGTGCCCCCCCTCCGGAGCAGATCCAGCCCCTCGGCCAGCACATCCGGGGTTCCGGTGGTCTCGATGACCACGTCCGCGCCACGGCCTTCGGTGAGGCTCTTGACGAAATCGATCCTCTCCTTGACGCTCGTATTGCGCACGTTCAACGTGTGGTCCGCACCGAACCTTCTGGCCAGGTCCAGGCGGAAGTCGGACACATCCACCGCGATGATGTCCCCGGCGCCCAGGACCCGGGCCTTGATCATATGCGCGAGCCCCATGGCGCCCACCCCCTGAACCAGCACCGTGTCCATGAGCCCGAACCCCCGGCTGGCGAACTCCATATACCCCTTGGCCCGGTCCACGTTGCAGGTCACCACCATCAGTTCCACGTTCACCGCCATCTCCAGCGGCATCTCCTCCGGCACCTTGTACACAAAGGAACCGGGGAAAATATACATGTACTCCGCCCATCCGCCCGTTATGTGGGGCGGCTCGTCCGACGGAAAGTACACACCGTAGGTCCTGTTGTTTGCACAGTAGGGCCACCCGAACACGTGCCGGCAGTACCAGCATGTCTTGCAGATGATGTTGGGACAGACCGTTACCCGGTCGCCCACGTTCAGGGGCCTCCCGTCCGCGTCGAGACAGGACCCGTTGATCTCCGCAATCCTCCCCACCACCTCATGGCCCTTGACGCAGGGAAAGACCCCTCGCTGCTCCGCCTCGGTGCCGGCGTAGAGAACCATCTCCCCCTTGTACGTGTGCTTGTCGGTGCCGCAGATCCCGGCCATCTCCACCTGGATGATCATGGCGCCCTCTTCCAGGTCGGGATAAGGGAATTCCTGAACCTCCACCCTGCCGGGCTCCACCATTACCACGGCACGAACCATATCAACCATCCTCTTGTTTCCTTTCAGGCTGCTGAAAAAGGCTCATCTACTGCGTTCCGCTCATCCTTCGTCAATCAACGTACTTCCAAGGTATGTCTCAATCCTCGGGATTTCGCGCACCTTGTATCTAAACCTTTTTGAGCAGCCTGTCTAAATAGATTTTTTCAAAAACCTGGTATCCACTTGGTGCGTTGGAACCGGTGCTAGAAACCGATCTTGGGCAATCCGTAGACCGACTTCCAGCCCGGACTCAGCGGTTCCTTCAGGTAGGGCTCCATCTCCGCCTGGGTTCGCAGCGTGACCTTTTCCACGGGCGGCACCTCCCCCGGGGGGAACGCCTCCAGGATCTGGTCCACGACCAGCGTCAGGTACTTCAGAATGGCAGCGATGGGCCTCTTCGCCTTCCGGGCGGTGGCTTTTGAGGGAAACCCGACCACTCCTTCGGGTGTACCCATGATTTCAATGGGTGCGTGGCCTTCGCCTTCGGACCACCGGTGGGGGCGGCGGAAGGTGTCCACGGACGTGTCGAAGTGGCCGGGCGGCAGGAACCCCCTGGCTTCCGTATCTTCCGCTTCCGTCATCTCCACCATCCCTTCCGGGAACATCAGCAGGGCCACCGATGTCTCGGACTCGTCCGCGTGCACGAAAGGGGTGTCCAGAGAATCGTCCTTGGTCTTGGGGTAGAAGAACTCCCTGACGGCCCGGTGCCAGTCGAAAACCTGAAAAACACCGGGGAGCTGGTAGCGGTTCATGAACTCGTGCAAGGCGGTTTCCAGGACCCAGAGCTGGCCGTGGTTGTTCACGATGAGCTGCTTTCGATACCCGTCGTTCCAGAGCCCGAGCATGACGTAGATCAGCAGTTCCTTCACCACATCCTGGGGGATATTCACCGTACCCGGCATGCCCACGTGATGGTAGGGGTGAGCCCCGTAGCTCAGGGGGTTGTGTGCCAGGGCAACGGGCCGTCCCTGTTGGACCGAGTGCCTTCTCACCCCTTCCACGATCTGGGTGACCATGAAGCTGTCCAGGCCGGACACGGTGTGGATGCCGTGGTTTTCCGTACATCCCACAGGGATGAGAACCACGTCGTTCTTTCGCCGCTCTTCGATGAGCCTGGCACGGGGCGTGGTCTGGATATAACTTCCGGTTTTCCCGAGTTCGGGAGGGGACGGGATCCCGTACGCCGCCAGGACCGCGTCGATTTCCTCTTCGGACTTGTCCCACAACTCCTTTTTCAGCCTGCCGACCTCCGTGTCTTCAAAGCTGATGGCCGGATGATCCGTGGCTATCCAAAGGGGGCTCTTATCGGACATGTTTTTCCTCCTCACCGTTTACCGTTCGTTTCTTGTCAGTTCTTAAAAAAGACCATTTGTGCAGGCCGTTCAAAAAGTGCCAGATGCAAGGCGCCCCGAAGTTGAGGAACGGAGGCGTACTCCCTGTACGTTGGAGTGACGAGACAAGGGGGAACGCCGCAGATGGTGCTTTTGGGGCGGCCTGTTATGGTTTCAGGATGACTTTGATCGCTCCACCGATCCTCTTGACAAAGGTTTCCATGGCTTCGTTGACCCGGTCCAGCCCGAAGGTGTGTGTAATCAGCGGACGAGACCGGATCCTTCCGTCTCCCATCAGGGGTGCCACCTTGCTCAGGCTCCGGTCCCCTTCCGCGCGGCTTCCCGCCAGGGTCAGGTTCCACTGGTTGATCTTGAAGGCGTTGACGGCCACAGGCTCGCTGTAGATCCCCACCAGGGATACGCGGCCGTTTTTCCGGGTGTACTCGATGGCGTCCGCAAGGGATTGAGACGTGCCGGCACATTCCAGAACCGCGTCCGCCCCGGTTCCGTCCGTGAGGTCGAATATCTTCCGGATAACATCCTCTTCCTTGACGTTGATGGTGACATCCGCGCCAAGGCTCCGGGCCAGTTCGAGCCGTTCGCTCCGCGTTCCGGTCATGACGGCCCTTGCCGCGCCCATCTGCTTGACGATCTGTACGGCCATGAGCCCGATGGGTCCGGGCCCGGCCACCACCACCGTCTCCCCCGGCTCCAGCCCGCCGATCCTCGTGATGCCGTACATGGCCGTGCCGGCCGTGGTGATCAGGGTGGCTTCTTCCACATCGAGCGCATCCGGGATCCTGTGCAGGGTATTGATGTGGTTGACCGCATACTCCGCGTATCCACCGTTGGTGGTGAACCCGTAGTGCCGGTGGCCGGCCCCCGTGTCTCCGTAGTTCAGGCACACCGTGTAGAACCCCCGGAGGCAGTTGGCGCATACACCGCAACCTTTGTGTGGCTCCACGGCCACCCGGTTTCCTTCCGCAAAGCCCACGATCCCCTCCCCCAGGGCAACCACCGTGCCTGCATACTCGTGACCCGGGATGAATTCACCGTACGGGGGCTGGTTCTGCCAGCCCCGGGCTACGATCTTTGGATCCGTGCCGCAGATGGCACAGGCTTCCACCCGGATCAGGACCTCCCGGTTTCCGGGCCGGGGCACATCCCTTTCAACAACCCTCAGGTCGTTCTGTCCGTAGAGAACAGCCGCCTTCATCGTATCCGGTATCATGGTTCTTTTCCTTTCGGTCACGGCCGCAGCAGGACCTTGACGGCTTCCCCGGACTCGGTCAGGCGCATTCCCTCCCTCCACTCGTCCAGATCGAGCACCTGGGAAATGAGCGGTCGCGTCTTGACCTTGCCGCTTGTCATCAGGGAAAGCGTCCGTTCCCAGCTCGTGTAGCAGGAGCTGAAGTGAAAGAGGAGCTGGGGAGCTCGAAAGATCAGCTTCTTCCAGGGAACGGCGATATCCTCGGCCGCCGGAATCCCGATGGCGACAAAACGGCCGTGCACCCGGACCATTTCCATTCCCTGCCGGATCGCGGAAGGGGCGCCGGAAAGGTCCGCCACCAGATCCGCACCCACCCCTCCCGTCTCCTCCATGACGAGCTCAACCGGATCGATCTTCTCCGCGTTGACCGCACGGTCCGCGCCGAGCTCCAGGGCCATGGGAAGGCGGATCTTCTCGTCCTGTCCCGTCCCGGTGACCACAACGCGGGATGCCCCCTCGGCCTTGGCCATCTGCAGGGCCAGGAGCCCCAGAGGCCCGCAGCCCAGGACGACCACGAAATCCTCGGGCTCTACCCGTGCCCTTTCGAGCATTCCGTGAACCACGATGGCCGTGGGTTCCGACAGGGCCGCCTCCTCATGAGAGACGCCATCGGGGACGCGGTGCAGGAGCCATGCGGGCACCTTGACGTACTCGGCGAAGCCCCCGTCCATGCCCCAGCCCATGGCCCGTTTGGAGGGGCAGACGTGGCTCTTCCCGGAGAGACAGAAACGGCAGCTTCCACAAACGGACCCGTGCACTTCCGCAACGACCCGGTCCCCCACGGACCACCCCTCCACCCCGCCGCCCACCCGGACGATCTCGCCGGAAAACTCGTGGCCCATCACCACGGGCGGGAAGTAGGGGTGTTCGTCATGGAGGATTTTGACGTCGCTTCCGCAGATACCCGCTGCCAGGACGCGGACCAGTACGGAGTCCTCGTCCACCCGGGGAACCGGCACCTGTCTCGTCTCGATCAGGCCTTTCCCCCGGGCGGCTTTGACCAGGGCCCGCATGGTTTCAGGAACCGTCATGATGCACCCCTTTCCGCGCCAGGAGATCCCGGTTCACCACATGGATCGGTTCGCCCTTCAGGAAGGCCCGGATGTTGTCCAGGGCAATCGTGACGATCCGCCGGACGGCCTCGCGCGTAAACCACCCGATATGCGTGGTCACCACCGCGTTCAGACCGCTGAAGTCATGGACCTCCTCCCGTTCCCCTTCCACAACGTCGAGGCCGGCGCCAAAGAGCTTTCCGGCCCGCAGGGCCTCGATCAGCGCGCCGGTGTCCACCAGTTCGCCCCGGCCCGTGTTGATGAGGATGGCACCGGTCTTCATCCGGGCGAGGGCTTGTTTGTCGATGATATGGCGGGTTTCCGGGGTGAGCGGGAGATGAAGAGAGACAACGTCGCTCCGTCGGAGGAGATCCTCGAAGGAGACATAGGCAAAACCGATCGTCTCGGCGGACGTTCGGTCTTCCACAACGTCACAGGCACACACCTGCATGCCCAGGCCCCTGGCGATCCGGGCCATCTTCAACCCGATGCTCCCGGTGCCGGCGATCCCCAGCGTCTTTCCCTCCAGGTCCATGCCTTCCATCCCGTCCAGGGAATAATCGCTCCGGCCGTAGCGGCCGGCGGCCGCCGGTATCCTGCGCGAAACGCTCAGCAGCAGACCCGCCGCGAACTCGGCCACGGTGTTGCTGCCGTAGCCGGGTACGTTGCATACGGGGATCCCTTTGGATGCGGCATGCTTCCGGTCGATGTGGTCATAACCGGTGGAGCGTGTAACGATCAGCCTGAGGTTCGGAAGCCGGTCGATGACGCCCCGGTCAAGCATCATGAACTGATCCCGCATGCACAGGATGTCCGCGTCCCGGGCCAGATCCACCATCCGGTCCGGATCCGTGACAGGACCGTGGATTTCGATCGAACATCCCTGGACGGCGATATCCTCGGGGTTCTCAAAGATGTGGTCTGTGAAGCAGATTTTCATCTATTCCTCACGGGCTCGAGCTACCGCTTCCCGGAACCGCCGGGCCCGCTCCGTAAGCGTCCGGAAATCCCGGTTGTCCAGGATCTTCTGGCTCATCAGGCAGCTGCCCACTGCAACGGCCGCCGCACCCGCCTTGAAATACGCCCCCATGTTCTCCAGATCGACCCCTCCCGTGGGGATGAGCGGAACCTGGGAAAGAGGGGCACGGACCGCCTTGATATACGAGGGCCCGCCCACGTCCGCGGGAAAAACCTTGATAAAGTCGGCCCCCATCTGCCATGCGGTAAGAATTTCCGTGGGGGTGAGGCAGCCCGGGACAACCACCCTGGCGTTTGTCCTGCACACCTCGATGGTGCCGGGGTTCAGTGCGGGCGCGACGATGAAATCGGCACCTGCAAGGATCGCCTCCCGGGCCGTTTCCGGATCCAGAACGGTTCCCGCGCCGAACAGGACCTGGTCCTGGAAACGGGTTTTCACCTCCGCTATGACATCCAGGGCACCGGGCGTGTTCAGGGTCACTTCGATGACCTCCAGCCCCCCGGCCCGGATGGCCTCCACCGCCTCCATGAGCGGTACCGATCCGCTCGCCCGTATGATGGCGATGACACCGGCTTCGCGGATTCTTCTCTTCGCTTCCTGCCTTTCCATTCCGTCCCGTCCCGATCGATAGAAAGCATTTTCCTGGGAGACTTTCGGATTCCTCTCTTTTTCTTCATCCCCGGAAACTCGGCGTCAATAAAAGAGGCATCGTTGCTTATCTGTCATCCCGGACTTGATCCGGGATCCACAGTTCAGAAGTCTTTCTGGATGCCGGCGTTCGCCGGTATGATGGTAAAAACATTCATCGACACCCTCAAGCACGGGGTTCCATGTGTGGATGGGGAATGGTGCCGATGCCCCCCTCACCTCCCCTGGATTCCGGATCAAGTCCGGAATGACGGAAGAATCTGTACGTATGTCTTTCCATCCCGGCCCGATCGAAAACGTTTCCATGTAGGGTGGGGCCCTGCCCCACCTCATACCTCCCCCATTTCCTGTCCCCTTCTCAGCGTTTGACCCTGAAGTCCCCTCTCTTCTCGATCAACCGTTCGATCTCCTCCGGGGTGACCCAGTTGATGTCGCCCGGGATCGACATTTTCATAGCGGCCATGGCGTTGCCGATCTTCATGCCCTGTTCCGGCCCTTGATTTAAAAGACCGTAGAGCAGGCCCGCGGCAAAGGCATCCCCCACACCGAACCGGTCCACTGCCTCCACTTCCCAAACCTCATCCGCATAGAGCACGTCATGGGAATACACCATGCTCGTCATCGTGCCCGTTCGAACGGTTTTCGCCTCTCCCATGTTCAAGGCGACCGTGGGGATGTGGAAGTCTTCCGAGAGACGCTTGACGATCTCTTCCGGCGTTCCCTTGATTCCAAGAACGTCTTTTGCGTCGGAAAGGCCTGTGATGAGGATATCCACCTCGCGCAGAACCTTCTCGAAGCAGGCCCTGGCCTCGGCGGGCGACCACAATTTTGCCCGGTAGTTGAGATCAAAGCTCCTGGGGCAGTTGGATCTTCCGGCTGCTCGCATGGCCTCCAGGGTTGCCTCGAGACAGGCCGGGCTCAAGGCGGGCGTAATCCCGGACGTATGGAAGAGCCTGGCATCCTTCAGGAGGTTCGGCCAGTCCACTTCCCCGGGACCAAGGCTGCTGGCCGCCGACCCCTTCCGGTCGTAGATCACCTCGGTGGCCCGCGGGGTGCTGCCGAACTCCACGAAGTACAGGCCGGCCCGGCCCTCGGGAGACCAGAGGATGTGATCGGTATTGACACCCTGCTCCCGCGCCTTGTTGGCGATCATGCGGCCCAGGGGACTGTCCGGCAGCTTGGAAACCCAGGCGGAGCGAAGACCGAGCCGGCTCAAGCCGGTGGCCACGTTGAGCTCCGATCCCCCGATCGTGACCCGGAAACGGTCTGTCTGTTCCAGCCGCTGATAGTCGGGAGGAGCCAGGCGAAGCATGGCCTCTCCCAGCGTGACGACATCCACCATGCAGGTTTCCTTTTTTTTTTACTTCGTGGAGAAGATCCACGGTTTCGAATTGACCCAGACCGCCTTGGCAGGTTTCCTGCCCCGATTGCTGAGGCGATGAGGGGTGCCGGATTTGAAGGTGACGCTGTCGCCCGGCTTCAGGTGATAGACCTCGTCCTCCAGTTCCACCTCGATCTCTCCCTGCAGGACGATCCCGCACTCCACGCCGTCATGGACATAGGCCTGTTTTCCGGTGGTGGTCCCGGCCGGCCAGTCGTTGAAGATGAACTCGCAACCCAGGTCCAGGTCCCGGCTCAGCAGACCGAAACGAACGCCGCCCTCCCAGCCGATGATCTTCCGCTCCTTTGCCCTCATGACCGGAGAGGGTTTTGGGGAAGGAAGGCCCTCCTCTTCCAGGAGGGAGGCAAGGGGCGTTTCCAGGGCATCCGAAACCGCCTTGAGGAGGCTGATGGAGGGGTTGATGCCTCCCCGCTCGAGCTGGCTGATCAAGCTCGTGGACACCCCGGTTATCACTGCCAGGGCAGCGAGCGTCAGGCCCTTCTCGTTGCGAAGATCCCGTATCTTCTGGCCGATGATAAGAACAAAAGAGTCCATGATTATTCTCTGATTGTAATTTTAAATAAATATTTTAATGCTGCTGTAATTCCCTGTCAAGGCTTTTTTCCCTGCCTGGCAGAAAAAAGGTGCCGCGACGGCACCCGGAAGGAGGGGTTGAAGAAAAAGGCGGGTCTTCAAACCGTGGACGGATCTGCCCCGCCGGGGATCGAGTGGGGCTTCTAACCAAACAGGGAGAAAAACCCCACCACCGGAAGCAGCAGCACCCGGACCACCTTTTTGAGCCACGGGGTCTCCCGGATCGTCGCGGCGATGGGCGGGCTCACCTGATAGTAGGCCTCCACGAAGGATTCGCCCAGCCGGCTGTGCATGAGATGCCGGTCGCGGAAGTCTCTCAGGACATGGACCCCACCGTGGCTCTTCGAGCCGAAGGCCGCCGTGGCGATGAAGCAGTCGTCCTGCCCGTTGCAGTTGGAATCGATGTCGTCGCCCTTGATTTCCGTTGCGCCGGGGTGCACATCGGGGTTCGTATCGTCGCAATCCAGCTCGGGATAGGTGCACAGATCGCTCACCGAGGTTCCGTAACCGTCCCCGTCCTGGTCCGGGCAGACGCTCTTGTTGAGGAGAACCGTGACGCTGCCGCTGCCGCGATTGGTCACGGCCAGGTCCAGGCTGCCGTTCTCGTCCAGGTCCCCCATGACAACCGATTGTGGCTCGCGCCCGGCGGGGTAGGTCGCGCCGTCCCCGAAGGTGCCGTCCCCGTTGCCCAACCGAACGTACACGATTTGATAGATGCTGCTGGCATTGGCCACGGCCAGATCCGGATTGCCGTCCCCGTTCAGATCCCCGATGGCGAGCCACTTCTGCTTGGATCCGCAGTTGTAGTTCACCGCGGCCCCGAAGGTGCCGTCCCCGTTGCCCAGCAGGATGCTTGTATCGAGACCGGAGTTGTTAGCCACGGCCATGTCCAGGCTGCCGTCCCCGTTCAGGTCCCCCAGGGCGACGAAACGGGCCCAGTCACTGGTAAGGTAGCTTGCGGCGGCCCCGAAGGTGCCGTCCCCGTTGCCCAACAGGACGCTCACGCCGTCACTGTAGTGGTCGGCCGTAACCAGGTCCGCGCTGCCGTCCCCGTCCAGGTCTCCCACGGCCACCGATCTGGGTCCGTCTCCGCTGGCGTAACTCACCGCGGCCGCAAAGGTGCCGTCCCCGTTGCCCAGCAATATGCTCACGTCATCACTCTCTTCATTGGCCACGGCCAGGTCAGGCTGGCCGTCTCCGTCCAGGTCCGCGATGGCAACCGAACTCGGGACATCCCCGGCGGCATAGATCGCGGCGGCCCCGAAGGTGCCGTCCCCGTTGCCCAAAAGAACGCTCACGAAGACACAAAACCTATTGGCCAAAGCCACGTCCGCGCATCCGT
>CAYTRL010000219.1:3970-9867 GCA_964439795.1 uncultured Thermodesulfobacteriota bacterium | reverse complement strand
ATCTTCATGCTCGCGGGCGGCCGCCTGGTGAACCTGGGCTGCGCCACGGGCCACCCCAGCTTTGTCATGTCCAACTCCTTCACGAACCAGAGCTTGGCACAGATCGCGCTGGCCTCAAAAAAACACGATGTGGGCGTATACATTCTGCCCAAGAAACTGGACGAGGAGGTGGCCCGCCTCCACTTGGACCACCTGGGCGTCAAGCTCACCAAGCTGACCCAGGAACAAGCCGACTACATCGGCGTCCCCGTGGAAGGACCTTACAAACCGGAGCATTATCGGTACTAGGTCGGCAACGTTTCGCCGGCAGCGTGCTGTCAGGGGTCAGCGATCCCTCACCACTCCCCTAGGCGGAAGGACGAGATCATCGCCCGCGGCGAGTTCGAGCGTTTGCAGGGGAACGTTTCCGGAAAGAAAGGAAGCCCATGCAGCACCCCCCCTGGCGCTACGCCCTGGCGAAAAGGCTGTTCAAGCAAGCCGGGCGCCTGGCCCCCGTCACCCGGGTCCCTGTCCTGGGGAAAGGGGTTCACAGGTTCTTCTCAGGAGGAGATGCGGGCCGCGTGATCCCCGTGGATCAGGCCATTGCAGCCACGGACAACGTGGTCCTCCCTTCCCGGGCGGTCCGGAAGGCCGTGGAGGCAGCAGGCCATCGGTTCCTTATGCGGGAGTGCATGTGCCGACGCGTGGAGGACTGTTCCCGCTACCCCGCGGATCTGGGATGCCTTTTCCTGGGGGAGGCCACGCGTACGATCCATCCCCGGCTGGGCAGGATGGTAAGCGCAGCCGAGGCCCTGGAGCACCTGGACAGGTGCAGGGCAGCGGGCCTGGTTCACGTGATGGGGCATTTCCGGTTCGATGCGCTTTTTCTCGAGGCCAGACCGTTCGAGAAGCTGCTTTCCATCTGCAACTGCTGCGAGTGCTGCTGTATTTTCAAGGTGTTCCCCCGGCTCCACAAGCCCATAGGGGATACATTGAAGAAACTGGATGGGGTCGAGGTCCGTGTGGACGAATCATGCGCGGGATGCGGCTCGTGTCTGGACGCTTGCTTTGTGAACGCCATTTCCATCGGGGATATGCAAGCCAGCATTTCCTCGGAATGCAGGGGATGCGGACGATGCGTCTCCCGCTGTCCGAACAACGCCATCACACTTTTCCTGGGAGAACCGGGGTTCCCCGAGTCTCTGCTGGGCCGGATCGCCTGAACGGGGAATAGAAGCTCTCCATTGAATGTGCCGGAAACATCCTCCCGGTGCCCACGGGACTCCTTTCCTGCCCCTCGTTGAACGATACCCGCATTGGGTGAAACCCGGGAACCGTCATGAGGAAGCCGTGCTGCGGCCTGCCCGGGATATCCTGAATTCCCTGGGGCTCAGCCCGGTCCACCGTTTGAATGCGTGGTTGAAGGCGCTCTGCTCGGAAAACCCCAGGAGAAAAGCAATATCACAAAGCGGGGTGGCCGGGTCCTCCAGGATGTGTTTGGCCAGTTCGCGGCGTGTTTCGTTCAGCAGGCGCCGATAGCTGGTGCCCTCTTGCGCCAGGGCCGCCTGAAGGGAACGTTTGCTCATGGCCAGTTCCCCGGCCGCCGCGGCAATCTCCGGCTGCCTGCCCGAAAGGATGGTTTTCTCCAGAATTTCCTGCACCCGGGAGGCCGTGAGAGAGGAGCTTGTTTGTTTTCTCAGCAGGTGCTCGGCAAAGGCCTCGTGGAAGGCGAGAAATTCCGGATTGGCCATGGCGATGGGCATGGACAGGGTTTCGGACGGAAGAATCAGGGCGTTTTGCTCCTGCGAAAAAAGTACCGGGGCCGCGAAAATGCGTCTGTGCTCGCTCACATTAAGCGGCCGGGCATGGGTGAAACGCACTTCGGTGATGCCGGGTCCGGACTCCGCCAGGCGATTGATGACGCAGGCGGTGATGGAGCAGACCGCTTCGGCGTGGTGGCGGTTGATCGAAATACGCGGGTCCGCCAGCTCCCACCGGCAGGACACAAGCCGGCCTTCCTTGTGCAGGACCGGGCGGATCATGTCCGCCATGAGACCGTGATACCGAAAGAACCTCTCTAAAGCCGCCCCCACGTCCGGACAGTTGCGCATCACGGAAAACAGGATGTGCCCCTGGGAATATTCCGTGAAGGCCTCGCCAAGGTGCAACCCGAAATCCGGGTCGCCCGTCTGTTCTCGAACCGATTCCCACAAACGGTCAAAGGCCGGGGCCGGGAGACGTCCTTCCCGGACATCCCCGTCGTCAGGCAACAGGTCCGCCAAGGAGGGATCCGGAACCCCCGCATGGCGGGCGTATTGAACGAGCAGCCGGGCGAAGTCCATCGAGGCCGTTGTTCTTAGTGGGGGCATGATTTGCGTCCGGGATCAAGTCTTTTGCGCAATCCCGCAAGATCTCCGCGGGCGGTTCTCCTATGATGGGCATATCAGCGTAACGAAACCCCATTCAAGGAGGAGATGACATGGAGTATACGAAAGACGGCCGGATCATCCAATAGGAAAACCCCGGGAGGGGTTCTTTCAATGAATCAATCAAATGATGAAAGAAGGAGAGAGGTCATGACAAACCGTGAACGCATTGAATATCCAGTCGCCGAGGAAAATACGCGGGTCGAGAACACGCACACCGCAGAAATCCAATCATCCCCTGACAAGATTTTCCCACTGGCCTGTCCGGTGGAAGAACTGCGGTGGATACCCAACTGGGAATACCGGCTGGTGTATACGGAAAGCGGGGTGAATGAAAACAACTGTATCTTCACGGAACAACTGTCCGGCCCTCTTTTCTTCGGAAAGCCGTTAACCACGACCTGGTATACGACCTTGCACGATCCGGACAGATACCGGGTCCATTTTCTGCTGATGATCGGGGGAAAGGCCACCATCAAATGGGAACTTTCCTGTCGGGAAACAGGCATGAACACAACCACCGGCACCTTGCATCTTGTTTTTACGGCTTTGGATAATGAAGCCAATGCCTTGGAGGAAAAAGACATCAAGGAAAAATTGATGGCGATTGTGTCCTTTGTTTTTCCTCCGCTCCAACATTATTGCGAAACCGGAGAAATGCTGACGTAAGACGGATCGTAGCAGGCTGTTGGAAAAAAAGGGTTCAGTGTTTTCCGTCATTCCGGGTAAGAGGGGGTCGTATTACCAGAGATCATGCTTTTCCGTCATTCCGGACTTGATCCTTATACCCCCCTGAACCCGGAATCCAGGTGAGGGGGGCTTGAGGGATTTGGTGGGGCAGGGCCCTTCCCTGCATAAGCCTGGTCAACGGGACTTCATGAATTCTTCCACGGTCGGGGGTCCAGCAGCAGTTCCACTTCGGTACCCTGCCCGGGCCGGGAGGAGACTTTCACCTCCCCATCGTGCTCGCTCACGATCCGGTTGACCGTGGTCAGCCCCAGGCCCGAGCCCCGGGTCTTGGAGGTGAAGAACGGGTCGAAGATCCGGGGCAGATCCTCGGCGGCGATTCCGGTCCCGGAGTCCCGCACCCGTAGAGAAAGGCGGGTGCCCTCCCACTGTGCTTTGATGGAGATGTCACCGCCCCGGGGCATGGCGTCCGAGGCGTTGCGCATGAGGTGGAAGAGGGCGCGGGTTATCTGTTCCCGGTCCGCGTACAGGGTGGGATCGTCCGGGGGCAGGTCGATCTCGATCCGTATGTCCTCCCGGGCCAGGTCTTCCTGCCAGAGCTGGACGGCCGCGTGCACCAGGACCGACAGGGGCCACTCCTTCAACACCGGCTCCGGCATCTTGGTGTACTGGTCCACATCGCTGACCATCTTTTCCAGGCGGCCGGATTCCTGGAGGATGATCTCGGCGTACTGTGCCGTGGGGTCGCCGGGCTCGAGCGTCTTCAGGAGGCGCCGGGCGAACCCGCCGATGGTCATCACCGGGTTGCGCACCTCGTGCGCCACCCCCTGGGAGAGCTGCCCCAGGGCGGCCAGCCGCTCCGCGCGAAGCAGGCGGCCCTGGGTTTCCTTCAATTCGGTCTCGGTGAGGGCCGCCTTCTCCTGCAGTTTCCCGTACAGGCGCGCGTTCTCCAGGGCCGTTCCGACCTGGTTGGCCACCAGTTCCAGGACTTCCACGTCCTGCTGGTCGAACGGGTGGGGCCCGCGCTTGTTCAGTACCTCTAAAACCCCCACCACACGGCCGCGGTTGCGTATGGGGATGCCGATCAGGGAGCGGGTCTGGAACCCGGTGTGCTGGTCCGCCTTGGGGGAGAACTGTTTCTCACGGCTTGTGTCCGGCACCAGGAGCGGTTTTCCGTGGAGAGCCACCCACCCGGTCACGCCTTCGCCCATCTTCATGCGGACCTCCCGGATTTTGTCCACCGGTCCGCCCCGGGCCAGACGGAAGAACAGCTCGCCGCGCTCCTCGTCCAGCTCGAAGATGGAGCTGGCCTCGGCCCCGATCAGTTCCTCCACGCAGCGCATGGAACTGTCCAGCACCTCCAGGATCTCCAGGGAGGAGTTGATCATGGAGGACAATTGGACCAGCTTTCGGAGTCCGTCCCGTTCCTGAGCGTCCGTGGCGACCTCCCGTGTATCGTGGATTCCTGTGAAATATAGAAAGCGCCGGGTTCCCAGTCAATGAAAAATCTGTGAACGGGCCTTTCTCAGGAAACGGAGGAACCCCGGTGCCGCCGCGGCCAGCGCCGCAGGGGCGGTCAGGGGCAGGGCCGCCGCCTGGGCCGCGTGCGCCGCCCACGGAGAGGGGTGAAGCGAGCCAGCAGGCAGCGATTCCAGCGGAGTGGGGTCCCCCTGCTGGTACCAGTAGCAGCAGGTCGCGTAGTCCGTTCGGACACGGCTGTCGATCCCGTGGTCGATCTCCATACGGAACTCACTGGAGAACGGGATCGGATCGAACAGGTGTTGCCGGTATGCCGCCGCCCGCCCGGTGAGGTAGCTCCTGGAGAGGTTGCCCGAAAAGATGCCCGGGTCCTTGCACCGGGTGAAGTACCAGCCCGTGTCGAAAAGCTCCTCGTGCCCTGAACCGTGAAAGGAAGGCGACTCTTCCCCGTCCACGTAGATCCGCTCCCATCCCTCCAGCATCCCCAACCCGTATCCCTGCGGGAACGGGATCTCCCTCCAGGGCCTGAACAGGAACGGTTCCCGGCACTGGGCCTGGAGGTTGCAGCCCACGTACCAGCCCTGCCCCTCCCGGTGGAGCATCCGAAACGGGACCCCCGGCTTGGTGGGGTTTTCTCTGCGGAACGCGGCCATGAACCGGGGCGTTTCCGGGGCGAGTGACTCCAGTTCCAGAATGTTCACCTGGAAGAAGATCATCACGGCCGTGCCCGGGCTTCGGTTCTCCAGCTCGATCCGAAGTCCGCGGGCAAACGGCATGGGAAAGCGAGAGGCATAGCCCCCGGAAACACAAGACAGGAAGAAGGATGAATAGGAGGTGTACCGGCCGAAGGGCAGCCCGAAAAAGTCGCCCAGGGGAACCTCTACCGAGGGAAAATCACAGTCATCGTAGTAGATCTTCAGGATCAGGTCCCGGAGCAGAAACTTTCTGTATCGCTTTGGCAGGGTCATATAGAACCGGACCGCCAGGCCCGGACCCTCCACCTCCGCCAGGGTTCCGGCCCGGCCCGCGCCCACGGAAACGCACTTGTTGAAGAACCGGTCGTACACCGTATCCGTGTGGAAGCGCGGGGAATAGCTGGAGATCATGAACGAACGCTTCACCGGGAAGAGGGTGAAGTCCGGGATGAGCAGGCGGTTGATAGGATAGTGCGCCATGACGGTGGGAGGCCTCCGCATCGTGACAGGGAGAATATAGGATGGGAGAAGACAAAATTCAAATCGGCTGCAGCCCTGCCCCACCGAATTCCTCCAAGCCACCTCTCCCCTGGATTCGGGTTCAGGGGGGTATAAGGATCAGGGGGGTCTA
>CAYTRL010000219.1:0-3960 GCA_964439795.1 uncultured Thermodesulfobacteriota bacterium | reverse complement strand
CCCCGGCCGCCGCCCCGCCCCACCGAATACCTCCAAGCCACCCCCCCCCAGGCCTCGGGCCCCGGGGGGCTAAGGATCAGGGGGGTCTAAGGATCAAGTCCGGAATGACGGGACAGTGCATTATCCCGGATCGAGTCCGGGATGACGATGCCCACGGAACCCCTCGCTTTGCACCCGTTGCCGTACCAAGGGCAGCTGAAGTATAGTGCAAGTTCCCGACCAGGGGTCGGATGCACGGCACCGGCCCCATGGCTGCTTGAACACCGAACCCACCCAAGGAAGCCGCATGGAACCGTTGTCGCAGGCCACCCGTCCGATCATGTGGAACGTGTCTCCCGCCAGGCTCATGTACCTCCTGTTTCTGCTTTCCCTTCTCGTCTTCGGGTGGGGGGTCCGGAGGCGGCTGGTCTCCTGGAGGAGGGGACGGCCCGACGCCGGGAGGTTCACCGAGCTTGCCCGGCGGTTCGGGTTCATGGTCCGGGAGCTGCTCTTCCAGGACCGGGTCCGCCAGGCCCGGGTCCCGGGGATCTTTCACAGCCTGATCTTCTATCCGATCCTGGCCCTGCTGGCGGTCACCGCGGTAGTTGCATTGGACTATGATCTCGGCACATCCCTGTTTCGCGGCTCTTTCTATGTCGTACTGACCGTTGCCGCGGAGGCGGCGGGCCTGCTGGTCCTCTGCGGGGTGTCCGTGGCCCTGTGGAGGCGCCTGGTACGGCGGCCCGAAACCCTGGAAACAGGGTTTCGCGACCTGTGGCCTCTCCTGCTCCTGGCCCTGATCGTGCTTACCGGCTTTGCGGTGGAGGGGCTTCGCATCCACGCCGCCGGGGACCGGTGGTCGGCGCTCTCGCCCGTGGGCCTGCTCCTGGCCCGTCTCTTTTCCGGGGTCCCGGCGGGCTCCGGACCCGGAATGCACGCCGCGGCGTGGTGGATCCATGCGGGCCTGGTCTTCTTCTGGATCGCAATGCTCCCTTACTCCAAGTTCTTTCACCTGCTGGCCCTGCCGGCAAACACCTTCCTGGCCAAGCGAAAGCCGGCCGGAGAGTTGGACCGGACGGATCTGGACGCCCTGATCGAGAGCGAGAATTTCGATGAAGATGCCTTTACCATCGGCATCGACACCCCGGACGACTTCACCTGGAAGCAGCGGCTCGACCTGGATGCCTGCGTGTCCTGCGGCCGGTGCGATGAGGCGTGCCCCGCCCTTGCGGCCGACCGGCCCCTTTCCCCCCGGAGGTTCATCGCCGGCATGAAGGACCTGACCCGGGATACGGATTGCCGGGGGAACGTCCCGGACCCGGGCCCAGCGGACCGGGAGATCGTGGGGAACGCGTTCGACACCGGGTTCATCTGGCACTGTCTCACGTGCATGGCCTGTGTCCGGTCCTGTCCGGCGTTCATCCCGCACGTGGACACCCTGATCGACGTCCGGCGCAACGAGATCGGCATGAAGGGAAGGGCGGACAAAGACGTGTCGCGCGTGGTCCGGTCCCTGGAGGTTCAGGGAAACCCGTTCGGGTCCCAGATCAAGCGGGTGGAGTGGGTCAGGAGCCTGGGGGTTCCCGTGCTGGAGGCAGGGCAGGAGACGGACGTCCTCTACTGGATCGGCTGCCTGACCACCTTCGACGAGGAGAAGCAGAAGATCGCCGCGGACCTGATGCGGGTCCTGAAGGAGTGCGAAGTGGATTTCGGGGTGCTTGGCAAGGCGGAAACCTGCTGCGGGGATCCGGCGCGCGTGTGCGGCTCGGAACACCTGTTCCAGACCGTTGCCAAGACACAGGTGGAGGAACTCAACAGCCGAAGGTTCCGTACCCTCCTGGTCTCCTGCCCGCACTGCCTGAACGCTCTGAAGAACGAATACCCCCACTTCGGGGGCCGCTACCGCGTGGTGCACCACAGCGAGTACCTGCAGGAGCTGATCCGGGCGGGCAGGCTGAAGCCGGAAGCCTGGGGGGTGGGCAAGGCAGCCTACCACGATCCGTGCTACCTCGGCAGGTACCAGGGGATCTTCGACCCGCCCAGGCAGCTGATCCGAGCCGTCCGGGGGGAACCGCCCGTGGAGATGGACGACCACAGGGAAACCAGCTTCTGCTGCGGCGGTGGCGGCGGGCACTTCTGGATGGATTCCGGGGAGGGGGGGCGGGTGGATGTCATGAGGATCCGCCAGGTGAAGGAAACAGGGGCGGAGACCCTTGTGACCTCCTGCCCCTTCTGCCTGCACATGCTGCAGGACGCACTCAAGGCCGAAAAACTGGATGGACAGGTCCGGGTCCGGGACATCGCCTCCCTGGTTAACCAGTAGATGGGGTCAGGTCTTCATTCTACACTTTTTTCAACGGTGGAGATTGCGAGCGGAGTGAAGTCTTTTCGGTGTCAGCTGTCGGCGTTCAGCTTTCAGCTCCGTGCCACCTTCCCCTAGGACATGGAGACATAGGATTGGAGATTGCGAACGAAGCGCGGCAACCCCCCGGCCCGTGAGGCTTTTTGTCCCGGGAGGTTGCTTCGTAGCCTGAGGCTCCTCGCAACATTCGCAACTATTAGACTGGCTGCGCTGGATTCCGGATCAAGTCCGGAATGACATAGATGGATGTGTGCCCGGTTTTCTCCCTTGTTCCCGGATGCCTTTAAGAATACTCCTTTTTGTTGTCATCCAGCCATTCACCCACGAGACCCAAGTTCCTTGAGCTTCTCGATGAGCCTTTGCAGGATGGGGCTCTGCCCCACCCTGCAGTCACCCAACAGCACCGAGCTCTTTTAACTTTTCAATGAGCCTTTGCAGGATGGGGCTCTGCCCCACCCTGCAGTCACCCAACGGCACCGAGTTGTTTTAACTTCTCAATGAGCGGGGGCAGCACCTGCCTGTAGTCACCCACGATGCCGAACCGGGCGAACCGGAAGATCTGGGCGTTCTCGTCGGTGTTTACGGCCACGATGTTCCTGGACCCCGAACACCCGGCCACGTGCTGGATCGACCCGGACAGGGCCACCGCAAAGTAGAGGTTCGGGCCCACAACCTTTCCGGTGAGTCCCACCTGGTGCTGCTCGGAGATCAGCCCGGCGTCCACGGCGCCCCGTGTGCCCCCCACGCCGGCTCCCAGCACTCCCGCCAACCCGTCCCGGATAAATTGCTGAAAGTCCTCCACCGACTCGATCCCCCGGCCGCCTGTGACCACGATCTCCGCGCTCTCAAGGTTGGCTCCCTCGGCATCCTCCAAGATCCGTTCCACGAACCGGGCCTGGACCGCCGAGGTGTCCACGCCTGCCGGTACCGGTACGATCTCCCCGGCGCGGCCCGTGTCCGGTTCTAGGGGCTCAACGGCCCGGCGCCGGACCGTGACGATCTGCGGGGAGTCCCCGGGCTTCAGGCGGTAGGTGGCCAGCACGTTGCCCCCGGAGACCGGCTTCACGGTCAGGAGCGCCTTGCTCCCGGGGTCCGCCTCCAGCCGGACGCAGTCCGTGACAAGCCCTGTCTTCAGGCGGAACGCCAGACGGGGGGCCAGGTCCCGACCCGTGAGGGTATGGCCGAACAGCAGGATCCCGGGCCGGACCGTGTCCCGGCACAGGTTCTCGAGTATGGCCGTGAAGGACGCGCCTTCCGTGTGCTCACTGGGGGCGTCCGTGATTACGTACACCCGGTCCGCGCCGCCTGCCACGGCTTCCGGGGCGCACTCGCCGGCCTTCCGGTGGATCAGGACCGCGGACAGCAGGCCGCCCACCGCGTCCGCCAACCCCCGGCCCGCGCCGAGCAGTTCCCGCGTGACAGGGGCCAGTTCTCCCTGGTCCCCCACTTCACCGACGATCAGTACCTGTTCTTGTTCCGGCATAAGGGCCTCCGCAGGGGGATCACATCCCCGCAGCAATCATTTTATCATCCCCTCGAACGAGGCTGTCTATTAACGAAGCAAAGTTGCTTATCTGTCATCCCGGACTTGATCCGGGATCCACAGTTCAGAAGCATTT
>CAYTRL010000218.1:0-9910 GCA_964439795.1 uncultured Thermodesulfobacteriota bacterium | reverse complement strand
TCAATCGCAGGCCCCTCCCCAGGGAGGCTGCTTTACTTTGCACATAGGAGAGATCCTGAGCCTTTTTCTCTTCTCGGATGGCGAATTGAACCAGCTTTTCGAATTCCAGGAGCGTTTTCATCCTCGGTTTCCCCTCTTACTTCTTCTTTTCGGTGAAAAACAGTGAAAAGTTTACCGGACCTCCGATTCCACGCCGGGCCTTTCATTTGAGTCTTTCATGTAAAGATACACTATTTTACACGATTTATCCGCAGCTCGTTGCCGCAGGTCGATTTGGGCAAAGGGTGGAGTTAAAGGCTGAGTGCGGAGCGCTGCTTGTCGAAAGCCTGAGGCCTCACCACCTTCGTACTCATCAGTGTAAATAGATAAACGTATTGTGTGGATATTGCGAGGAGCAGCCGAAGGCCTGCAACGAAGCAATCCCCCCGGCTCATTGTGCCGCTGCCGTCCGGTGCCGGGGGGTTGCCGCGCTTCGCTCGCAATCTCCACTTCTGTATCCCTTGCATGGCAGAGATGGTGCGGGGAGCCGAATGCTGAAAGCCGACAGCTGACAGCTTATATAGAGCTCGCTTCGTTCACAATATTTCCCGTGGAGCGGCTCCGAATTCGTGATCGCATTTCTCGTGCAGTATGTATTTAGGGAATAGCACTCCTGGAAACTTTTTTTCAAGCAACGGTTTTGATAAGGTTCCATGAAACAGGAGACAGCGGGCGATGATGGAGAAAGAGAAACGGAACCGGATGGCGGAGAGGGTGCGCGGGTTTGGGACCACCATCTTTGCGGAGATGACCGAACTGGCCGTGAAACACCGTGCCGTGAACCTGGGGCAGGGCTTTCCAAACTTTCCCTGCAACACGTTCCTGAAGGAGGCTGCCCGGAAGGCGGTCTTCGGAGATATCAACCAGTACGCCAGAAGTGCCGGACTGCCTCACCTGGTCCGGGTTCTGGCGGAGCATCTCTCGGAGGAGTTCGGCCGTACACTGGATTCCGAAACGGAGATCACGGTGACATCCGGGGCCACCGAGGGGCTTTTCCTGGCAGCACAGGCCTTTCTGGAACCCGGGGACGAGGTGGTCCTGATCGAGCCGTTCTACGACGCGTACCCGGCGGACAGCCAGATATGCGGGGCCCGCTGCAGGCATGTTCCGTTGCAGCCGGACCCGGGGGGACGCTGGGGCCTGGATATCAAGCAGCTGGAACAGGCGTTCTCCCGGAAAACGCGCATGATCTTCTTCAACACACCACACAACCCCACCGGCAAGGTGTTCTCGTTGGAGGAGTTGGAACAGATCGCGGCGTTGTGCATCCGCTACGATGTCATCGTCGTGAGCGACGAGGTTTACGACCGGATGGTATTCGACGGACGCCGGCATGTGCGTCTGGCTTCGCTTCCGGGCATGTGGGAGCGCACCATCACCCTGGGTAGCGCTGGAAAGACCTTTTCCGTGACGGGATGGAAGATCGGTTGGGCCGTGGCCCCGCCGGATCTCTCCCTGGGCTTGCGCAAGATGCATCAGTGGGTCTCGTACGCGGTGACGACTCCCCTGCAGGAGGCCGTGGCCTGCGCCCTGGAGGAAGCGGAGGGGCTGGGGTACTATTCCGAATTGCGGGACATGTATCAGAGCAAAAGGGACAAACTCTGCAACGCCTTGAACGAGAGCGGATTCCAGGTGTACGTGCCCGAGGGGACCTACTTCATCCTGGCCGATTTCCAGGCGTGGGGCTTCCGGAGCGACAGCGAATTCTGCCGGCATCTCACCACCCGGGTCGGGGTGGCGGCCATCCCTCCAGGCTCCTTCTATTCTGAACCCCACCGGGAACTGGCCCGCACGCTGGTCCGCTTCTGCTTCTGCAAGACCGACGAGACCCTCACGGAGGCGGCCCGGAGACTCGAGGCCGCCTACCGGGAGAGAGGCGGATCCTAGCAAGCGTTTGATAAATCGATTTAGCACCGCTCAAACCCCACCGGCTGGGCCGGTGGTATAGTTCAGCTATGCTTGATAAATCCATCGAGGGGTATCAAGTGTCCCATGCGTCCTGCAAAACCATTGAGTGCTGATTCAGCAGGAATGTGTACATGGATGGAGATTGTGAGCGGAGTCGAAGATCGCGAACAAAGTGAAGCGACCCCCCGGCCCAGAGGAATTCCCTGCTGCGCCGGGGGCTTGCCGCGTCGTCTACGACTCCTCGCAATGTCCATCATGGGGCATCGGTTCCGGTCACCAGGGATTTCGCCCCCTATGGGGGCGCCAACGGTTCGGACTGGCACCCTCACAATACCCCCGGCTTTGCGGGGGGATCCCAGCTAGAAACCGTCCAGGATCTCCTGCTTCTTCCGCTCGTAGTCCTTGGGCGTGATCAACCCCTCTTCCTGCATCTTTCGGAGTTCCCGCAGCTTTTCCCGGGCGTCGGTCTTCGGAGCAGGCGCAGCCGCCGGCTGGGAGTATTTTCCCAGCGGAGCCGAGGGCCTCGCCGTTTCCGGGCTTTTCGGAGAAGGTGCCCCGTCCCGATCGGCCGGTACGGGAGCGGAGACCGTGTGTGGAGGAGGGGCGGGTTGGGGATGCACGGTCAGATCGATGGTGAGCCAGTGAAGGTTTTCGGCTTTCACCTTTCCGGAGGCCGTCTCCGTCCCGAAGGCCTGTCCCTTCTGGGGAACGAGTTTCCACCCCGAGGGCGGCAGCGGTTCCTGATCTTCCGTGTGCGTGGAATAACTCCGGATCTTCTGGTGTACGTTTTCAAAGTGGAAGTGCAGCTTGTTCCCCTTCACAAAGGCCCGGCCCCGGGTAAGATATGTCTGGCCGGAAAGGCCCAACAGCTTTTTTTCCTTTAGCGGCAGATAGAACTCCACCAGGTCCTCCGGGCCTGCCTGGAGAAAGGCCCGCTGAAAGCAGGGGGCCAGCATTGCGGCCTGATCCTCTTCGAAGACCCGGGAGGACGAACTCCAGCGGAAAAAACGGTTCTTGGAATAGTAGATCGATGCCAGCATGCGGTCCATGTCCCCCTGGTGGAAGTGGAACGGCTGATCGTATCGGTTTCCGCTGTCCACCTCCCGGAAAAGCCGGATGTACCCGTCTCCCGATTCCCAGACCGTTCGGGTTTCCACCTTCTTGCCCAGGATGGAACCGCACTGGCAGATCATCAGGCAAACGATCAGCAGGGAAGAGAACAGGTTCGGTCTTTTCATGGTCGACCCCCGCGAAGAACGTAGGAATGGCAAGGACGGGTCCGGCTGAAATCCAGGCTATTATAGACCAAGGGCGGGAAAAAGTGCAGGCCGGATCAGTTTTTCACCGTACCGGAGCCGGTTTGTTCGTCGGCGGCGATCAAGGCCTCGGCAAATTTTTCCGCCAGGAAGACCAGGGATTCGATGTCCAGGTACGACGTGACCGAGCGATCGAAAAGAACCTTTGTGCGGGCCGGAAAGTTCTCCTCGGGATCGCGGTCCCAGAAAAGCATCAGAAAAGGGACCCGTGGCAGTGGGAAGAAGGCCAGGGCCTTATCCGCGTGTTCGTGCTGTTCGTCCGGGACCCCGGCAAGAGTCTCGGCGGCTCGCTCCAGGGCCTGTCGCCGGTCCTGGAAATGAGCGGCAATCTTTTGCTCACACCCGTGTTCCAGTTCCGGTTTTTTCGGAATGTTCCCCGGGTTGCTGTCGATGGGGATCCACTCATGGTGCAGTGGTTCGCTTCCGGAGAAATGGACATAGTTGTACATAAGAATGTTGTCCCAGTGATCCCCGGTTGACACTCCATCCAGGGTGATTTCCTGCCGGGTGAGGACGTGGTCCCGGTTCAGGTACCGGATGCGGAGGCCGGGTTCCCCACCCTGTTCGAGATATTCGGCGCCCAACCCATCCGCCACGGCGGTGAAATCTTTCTCCGCCAACCGTTCCCGTATGAATTCCGAAGTGATCTTGTACTGATCCCGCTTCACGTACACCCCTTTTCCCTGCTGTTTCGCGATCTTTATTTCAAGGTCCGAGCATGTTTCCTCGCCCAGGTAAGGGCAGGCATCCAGGGGCATTCTTTCCACGATCACCCGGGTGGCGAACGCGAGGCAGGTGGGGTGTCCGCATTCCTTGCAGTTGGTTTTCGGGGTCGCCTGATACAGGTCCAGGGCACTGATCGGTTTCATGGGATCCTCATCCTTTGGGCGGGCGTTGTGCGTTGTTTTCCAACGGTTTATGGTTTCTTCGATGCCATCCATGTTTCCGATGATGCACAAAGGGGATCCCGTTTCCACCGGAGCGGCCCCGTGGAAGAGAAAATCTACTTTTCGGAAAAATTTTTCCCAGCAAACGTGTGGCTTTTGTTCTCTTAAGGGAAAAGGTTTTATGTTTTTATATAAGGGGCTGAAAGTGAAAATGAAAGTATTTTTCGCTTCTGGGATAAGATATGGATTTTATTGGCATTTACCTTGCATTAAAGCCATCGATAAAACATGATTGTTTGAAATTAAATAAACTGCTCTTTTGACAGGGAACATAAATGGAACAGAGAAGCCGGGTGCACAGGATTGGAAGAAAGGTGATCGTTCTGTTCCTCGCGACGTTCGTACTTTTCATCATCTCGATTCTGACCACCACCATGATCACCACCGCCACCTTCACCACAACGGAAGCCGGCCAGATGATCGAGAACATCCGTTCCGAGAAAGGGTCGAACGCCCTGTGGGCCTTCATCATTCCCGCCGCTTTTTTCCTCGTCATTTCCTCCCGCAACTGGAAGGTGGGCGGGCGTAAATCCGACCGCTGAACCTTCCCGGAACCCAAGTCATGGTATGAGGACGGCCGCTGCGATACACGTCGTCCAGAGTCCGTTCTTGTTCCCGATAGCGGATTGCGTGATGTTTCGCGTCCGGATGATCTTACCGCTGATCCGCCAGATCTCCTTTTTTTCGTCATAGTTCAGGTCCGGATCGAAATCCACGCCCAGGATCGTAGCCAGCATGGAAGCGGCCAGGTCTTCCGCGTATTCTCCGGCCACCGAGTCGCTCTGGCCGAAGGCATGGTGTTCGGAAAGGTAGCCATACATACTCTTGTCTTTGGGGATGGCGATTCCCACCGAAGCCGACATGAGTCGGTGGGGTTCGTTGTTGGACACCTCGCTCATGACCGTGTGGACCACCTGCCCCGGCTTGAGAATCTTCAACGCCTCACTGCGGGGGATGATTTTGCAGCCCGGCGGATAGATGCTGGTTACCTTCACCAGGTTGAACGGGGCGATGCCCGCCCTGCGAAGCGCCATCTCAAGGCTGGCCCGCTTTTCCTTGTGTCGTCCGACTCCTTTGGTCATGAGCATCATTCGAGGTACGTACATGGTTCGTGCCTTTCTCGGCCAAAGATGAAAGAAAGGATTGACGGAATGTTTACGGACCGATCAAGTATGGGGGTACCTGGACAATGGTAGTGTCCGGGAAAGTCAAGATCAAGGAGGTCGGGGGACCGCGGCCCCGGGTTCCGGTTTATGCGGCGTCGTCGGAGGGGTTTCGCGGGTCGTCCAATACCTCGCGGACCTTGCGCGCCAGGGCCTGCGGGGAGAAGGGCTTTTCCAGGAAGGAGGCACCGGCCTGCTGGAGACCTTTCCGGACCAGGTCGGTTTCCGTGTAGCCGGACATGTAGAGGACCTTCATTTCCGGATGCCAGGGCTGCAGGCGTTCGGCCAGTTCCTTTCCCCCCATCCTGGGCATGACCATATCGGTGACCATCAGGTGGATCAGCCCCGTGTGTTGTTCGGAGATCAGAAGCGCTTCCCCCGCGTTTCTCGCACCAAGCACCTTGTAGCCCTTCCCGTGAAGGACCTCACAGGCCAGTTCCCGGATCGAGTCCTGATCTTCAACGAGCAGCACCGTTTCCGATCCATGAAGATCCCGGGACGTTTAAACGATTGGCGAGGGAGCACGTAGATAATCTTCGATGGACCTGGGCAGGTACAGCGTAAATGTCGTACACACATCCGGTTCGCTGGTTACCCAGATGTATCCGCCGCTCTGCTTCACGATGCCGTACACCGTGGAAAGCCCCATGCCGGTTCTTTTTTCCATTTCCCGGGTGGTGAAGAACGGTTCGAAGATATGGGACTCGACCTCCGGGCCCATGCCGGTCCCCGTGTCGCTGAACACCAGCGCCACGTACGGACCGGGCTTCATCGGGACGTGACGGGCCGCATACGCTGCGTCCACGTCCGCATTGCGTGTTTCTATGGTGACCGTGCCCCCGGCCGGCATGGCGTCGCGGGAGTTGATGGCCAGGTTCAGGATGGCCTGTTCGAGCTGCGCCCGGTCTGCCCGGGTGATCCCGATGTCGGAAGACAGGTCGGTAATCAGGTCGATGTCTTCACCGATCAACCGGCGAAGCATCTTTTCCATATGGGCCACCACGTCGTTCAACCGAAGGAGGCTGGGCTGGAGGAGCTGCTTCCGGTCGAAGGCCAGCAGTTGACGGGTCAGGTCCGTGGCCATCTCCCCGGCCCGCTGGATCTCTTCGGCCCGTTTCCGGAGGGGATCGGCCGGTTGCAGGTCGAGCAGCATCAGTTCCGCGTATCCCGTAATGGCGGTCATCAGATTATTGTATTCATGGGCGATGCCCCCGGAAAGCCTGCCCAGGGCCTCCATCCTCTGGGTCCGGAGCACGCGTTCTTCGAGCTCCTTGCGATCCGTGATGTCACGGGCGACCCCCAGAACGGTGGGCGCCCGGCCCGCTCTTTCCAGGAGGGTGTCTCGTACTTCCACGGGAAGGGAGCGCCCGTCCGAGGTTTTCAAATGATAGGAAACGTTCTGGGGTTCCTGCCGTTTTTCCACGATACCCTGGATCTCCCGGCTCCATTGTTCCGCCTCTTCCCCCTCGAGGAAATCCGAAAACTTGACCTTGCCCAGATCCTTCTGAGAGACACCAAGGATCCGGGAGGCCGCCCGGTTCGCGTAGACGATGGTTCCGTCCGGTGTCAATTCGTAAAGTATATCCGGGATGGCGTCCAGGGTGTTCAGGTGCCGCTGATGGTTCTCCTGCAGGGTTGCCTCGGCCTGTTTCCGGTCCGAGACGTTTCTGGCCACGGCCACGAGCCAGGGGCTTTCACATTCGGACATACATTGCAGGGAGATTTCCAGCTGGATCCCGGCCCCTTGTGGTTCAACGATCTCCACGGCCAGGGTCCGTTCCGCGGGGGTCCCGCTCTCCATCCCGGAGAGAAATTGCCGCACCGTCTCCATTCCTGCGGAACCCGTCACCTCTTCCAGAAGCATCCCGAGTAACGCTTCTCGATCCAGATCCAGAAGGCGGCAAGCCGTGTCGTTGACCTTCTCGATCCTGCCCGAGTGCGGATCCACGAGAAAGATGGCGTCGTTGCTGTAGTTCAGAAGGAAGCGGAACGCTTCCAGTTCCGCGAGGGTTTTCCGGAGTTCCGGAAAGAACTTCTTTCCCAGGATCGGTTCACCCAATCCGGAGAGTCTTTCCAGCAAGGTGTTCCAGGTTTCCTGGAATTCAGGGCGCTTCATCACGTGTCTCCGGGTCTATCTCTCTCCATACACGTTGTATGAGCATCCCCGGCCGGGAAGGGACCGTGGATTCATTTCTTGCGTCACAGGACCCTGTGGCTGTGGTGGTCCTGCAACCCAACGAGGTATAGGGCATTCGGGAATTTGATGTCAAGGCTCAGGGGAAATGCGCCATGCCCGGATCCGGGCCGGTGCTTTCTTTTTCCCTTTTCCTGGGGTAGATTACGTACGATATGCCACAAAACACCCATCTGCTGCGTTCCGCCTCTACGCGTCCCCTGCGACGTGAAGAAGGCGGACCGTCTCGCTTTTCATCTTCGAGGCGCTTTTTGTGATTGAAAAGATGTTTCCCCGTGCCTTGCTCGCGCCTCCCCTTCTTACCCTTCTCTTAATTTTCTTCTGGTTGCCGCTGTCCCATGCGGAACAGGACCAGGAAGAGCCGCCGCAGGAACGCCTGGTCGTCTCGGACGTCGAAATCCGAACCCACTATGAATTTCCTCCCCCGCAGACCTATCGGGCACTGATCCCGCTCCAGCCCGGCCAGGCGGTCTCTTCGGAGCAGCTGGCTTTTATCAGGAAGATGCTGCAGCAGACGGGTATCTTTCGGTCTGTGGACATGGAGCAGCACCCCGGGCCGGAGGGAACCCGGCTGGTCTTCCAGTTGTGGCAGATCGAGAACGTCCGGGAAATTTACATAAAGGGGAATTTCTACGTCCTGAACTCCGCCATCTACCGGGTTCTGGAAATGCAGGTGGACGATCCGTTCGATCCGGATGTGCTGTCCGGGGAGCTGGATCGGATCCGGAAGCTTTACCGGAGAAAGGGGTGGTTCGGCGCGGAGGTCCACAGCAGCCAACAGGAGGACCCGGGTACCGGTTCCGTGGCGCTCACCTACCGGATCCGGAGAGGGAAGCTCCTCCACTTCACCCGGATCGACCTGGAGGGCGTACAGGCGGGGAACCCGGAGATCCTCCGGGACACCTTCCGGATCTGGCCGGTGTTGACCGGTGGCCGTCTGAAGAGGCGGACCCGCAAGGCGGTGAAGTATTACAAGAAGCTCGGATATCCTGCCGTGAAGATCCGGGTGGAGCCGGACCCGTTTCCCGAAGATGGTGGGAAGCCGCGGCTTCGGGTTCATATTGAGGAGGGTGGAAAGCTGGAGGTGTCCCTGGAGGGAAACCAGGAGTTGTCCCGCCGAAAGCTCGAGAAGGTCATGACGTTCAACAGGGAAGGAGGGGTGAGCTTCTTTGACGCCGAGGACAGCGCCAGGGCTGTTCGTGCCCTGTATCAGAAGAAAGGGTTTCCCCTGGCAAAGGTGCGCTTTCGAAGAGAGGAGTCGGAGGGCCGGGTGAAGGTGGTCTTTACCATCGATGAAGGGCCACGGGCCTTCATCGACGAAATCGTGTTCACGGGCGACCCGAGCATCCCTGCCCGAAGACTCCGGAAGCAGATGCTCACGCGCCCGAGAAACCTCCTGCTGTTACGGCCGGGTGTGTACCGCTCCGAGCGGTGGGACAAGGACCTGGATTCCCTGCAGGGCCTGTTTTTGTCCAAGGGGTTCCTGGACGTGAGCATCCGGCCGGATCTGGAGCCGGAACAGAAGGAACCCCACAGGGTCCGCCTGAACGTCCACGTGGAGGAAGGGCCCCGGTACACCGTGGGTGCCTCAAGATGGGAGGGGCTGGACATGGAGTGGGCGTCCCGGGTGGAGCAGGAGAAGCGCCTGCAACCCGGGGACGATTTCAACCCGGTGTTCCAGTCCCAGGAGGCACAGCGGGTTGCCCGCTATCTGGCCGGGCAGGGGTTCCTGCTGGCCTGGGTGGAAACCTCCCACAGTGTGCGGGAGGACGACAAGGTCGACATGCTGTTCAAGGTGCGGCAGGGCCCCCTGTTCAAGGCTACCGGCATCGTGGTTACCGGGAACGCGGAGACGAAAACCCGCACCGTACGGAAGGCCATCCGGCTCTCCGAAGGGGAACCCATCCGGAACGGCGAGCTTGTCAGCGCCCGGGACCGGCTGTTCAAGCTCCGGCTGTTCGAGGGACTGTCCGTGACCGTCCCGGGATTGAACATGGAGGAGGGGGTGCCGGAGGGGATGGATGCCCGGGAGGTAAAACGCCCGGTGCTCATCAAGGTGAAGGAGCAGAAATCCCTGGAGATGGAGATCGGCGGCCGGTACGATTCGGATACCGGGTTCGAGGGGTTCCTCTCCCTGCAGGAAAACAACCTGTTCCACCGGGCCCAGCGGCTCTACCTGGACGGGTTGGTGGGGGAGATCAAATGGGAAGCCTCCATGGCGTACACGGTCCCCACCCTTCTGGGCTACCGCCTGACCGGAACCGTTGTGGGCAGGCACAAGCGGGAGCAGTACGAGGCCTTCAACAAGGAAGACACCCTGGGCACGGCCACCCTGCTCCGGAC
>CAYTRL010000217.1:0-9977 GCA_964439795.1 uncultured Thermodesulfobacteriota bacterium | reverse complement strand
GATCAACGCTTCAGTTGTGGGAGTCACACTTGACATCCACGATTTTAACTGTTCAACATCACCAGGATCGGTCTCAATCGGTTCTTCGATCCTCGTGGAACCGGGACAGGCCGTTCAGGCGGGAGAACCGCTCCTGATTCTGGAGTATTTGAAGTTGTAGAACGAGATCAACTCGCCCAAGGACGGGACCGTCAAGACACTTCACGTGTCCAAGGGTGCGGAAGTGCAGTCAGGCTCCCCGCTCGTTGAAATCGAGTGAGTCCAGCCTCAGGTGCCGAGAAGCCGGGCGATATCATTCAGCGTGGCCGAGGCCATCAGCATGATGAGCCACACGATCGACGCGTGTATGAGCAACCGCATGGACTGCGGGGCAAGGGGCCGCTTCAGGATTTTTTCAAGAAAAGCCAGCACGATCTGCCCACCGTCCAGGACCGGAAGCGGAAGCAGATTGAAGAAGAAGAGGCAGGCGCTGATCACCGCCAGGAGGTATACCAGGGAGACCTGGCTTTCAGACGCCGTCTGGGCTGAAACGTGAAAGAGATAGATCGGCCCCACGAGTTCCGAAGGGGGCACCTTCGCAGTTACCAGCCCTGTAACGGACTGAAAAAGGAGCTTGGACAACTGAACGAGCTTCTCAAAGGATTTTTCAGCCGCATGAAGAGGACCCAGCCTCAATCGGATCGTCTCATCCGCCGCAACAACCCCTGAAAGACCTCCCCCCCGGATCTCGAGGGTCACGGATTCTCCTGCATCCTCTTTTCCCGGAAACCGTTCCTCCCCTCTTTGCCAGGGGCGGCTTACCTCTACCTTCAGCAGCTGTCCGCCGGCGCGATCCGCCGCCACCGAAGCCTGGGTCCAGGAGACGATCTTTTTCCCGTTGATGTCCAGGATCCTGTCTCCCGGCAGGAACCCCGCCTCGGCCTCCTGGCTTTCAGGTGTCACCTTTCCGATGACAGGAACGTTGTCCTTGTATCCAAGGACAAAGAAGACGGTCCAGAACAGGAAAAGAACAAAGATCAGGTTCGAGGCCGGGCCCGCGAAATAGACCAGCATCTTCTTCCAGGGGGATATGCACTTCATGCATGCCTGTTGGTCACTGTGCTGGTGATCACTGTCCAGCTGAACGTAACCACCCAGAGGAACTGGGGAAAAGCAGTAATCCGTTCCCCGGAAACGGACTCCGAAGAGTCTTGGTCCAAGACCGATGCAGAACTTGTGACTATGGACACCGAAAACCCTTCCTGCGATCATATGTCCCAATTCATGAACAACCACAAGCAGATTCACAGCCAGAAGCGATTCGAAAATACAGAGCAAGTAGTTCATGGCACCCACCACCCGGGATTCGATTCTTAGAAGAAGTGACTCCGGACACCCACCGACAACGCCTTTACTTGAATGCAGATCTTGCAAAAATATTTGACGCGTTTATTGTGCAAGACGTGTGCCCAAAGAGGCCTACCGGGAAAATCTAAGGATACAAACCAAGGATTCCATTAAATAATCCTTTTGTTTCAGTTTGTTACAAAAAAAACGGCAAATGCCGCCCATTTGTAATAAGTGGGGCGACTTTTGCCGTTTTTTGCATCTGTGCAAGAATTACATCAAGGCATTGTCACTTATCGTCAACTCCATGACGAATAGCTTTTGATCAGGTGATCCTCGCATCGCTGTATATCGCTTGAGATCTCCTCTTCCCCCCGATCCTGCATCAAGGCAATTTCATAGATCTCGAACCCCTCCACCCGGTTCAGCAGAAAACAGCTCCTCGCCCGGGGGTCCACCTTGCTCAAACAGATGGTAATGTCTCTCATCTGCTCTTCTTCATTGAGAATTCGAACCGGGTCCGGGATATGAACATCCGGCATGATATCGGCGTAAACCAGCTTCTCTTCCGGCTGGAAAAAATCGAGGATTTCGTCACTCAAATCGTTCACTTCCCAGTGGGGGGACTGTGCAGGCACCTTTTCCTCCAGGGAGATGTTCTTCTCGGAGTCCTGGCAGCTGTGGATTTCATCGGTCAGGATGTCTTCCGCGATCTGGTAAAGGATCGTTGGCGAGATTTCTTCCCCGGGACGACTCCGCACGCGCTCGTAGGCACGCAGGATGACGTCGTCTACAACCTCAGTGGGTTTCAGATAACTGGGCTGAAGATCCCCGGCCAGCTGTGAAAGCCGTATCAACCTGCTGACATGTCCATGAAGTTCCTGGAGCACGAGCTTCAGCCGGGCGGTGAACCGGTCCCGGAATACCTCCTCGTCCGCCTCGGCCGCCGACATCATGGTCGGGGATCCGATGGCCTCCTGAATCGCCTCTCCCTGCTGCGTGCTCTTTTTCCGGAGACGATCTTTCCTTATCACCGATGTCTGAGCCTTGATCTGCTCGAGCAGAGATTGCTTGACCTCGGTGACCAGGGGAATCAGGTTCTGCCCTGATCTTTCCACCATGATGTTCTTGCCCGGCATCCGGATGCTCAGGGTCAGACGGAATTCGTTGTTCTTCTGGGTTGCCATGTGGGCACGAAGGGTCTTTTCCTCCGGCCGGAACTGGAAGAGGAGCCGCTTGAGCCGGGGCATCATCTCGGCCAGTTCACTCTCCACCGCTTCCTTGGTTCGCTGATGAATTCCCGGTGCATTCAAAATGATCTGCATGTGCTCTTCTCCTTGTTCGTTTTTTTCATCATCCACATGATCAAAGCCGCACGAGAAGCACCTGCCCTCATTATAGAAAAAACACCTTCAGAAACAAGAGATTTTCTTTTCCCCCCCCGATGCCCTGCGGACCCCCCTATCGGGTCGCCGCCTCCGGGTGAAATAAAAGTCCCGGAGAGGGGCAGGGACACCCTTTCCGGGACCGGGGTTTTTCGAATGAACTATTCAAATCGGCTCAGTCTTCCAGCTGAATACACTGAACCGGACAGCTGTCGATAGCCTCCTGGAGCTGGTCCTCGGGACCGCCGGTTTCCATGATCACCTCTGCCGCGTCGTCTCCGTCATCCATTTTGAAAACTTCGGGGCAGACCTCCACGCAGGTTCCGCACGCCACACATTCATCCGCATCGATTACAACTTTCTTGGCCATGGACTCCTCCCTGTTTCATGTTCTAGGCGTTGTTTTTCTTCTCTTGTCCTTCCCGCCTCCCTTCCCGTATCATGGTCTTCGTACGGGGGAGAAACAGAACATACAGAACACCGGTTCACACCTGCTTTTGATGGCGGAAGGTCCTGTAAGGTTTCCAGACGGCGGCCGTTCCTCTGTTTTTCAACACCTATGAAAAAGTAATTGGCGGTAAAATAGGTAGCTTTTTCATATGATCGGGTTCCACCGCCTGATGGCCCGTCAACGACATAACCGTATGGTAAAGCCCAAAGTTTTTCAACCCGTTACAGAGAGGTTGGGTCCGGTGGGAAAAACAAGAAATACGGTACTGATCGGCATGCCCGGCGCGGGAAAAAGCACCCTGGGGGTGATCCTGGCCAAGGCCCTCTCCCTGCCCTTTCTGGACACGGATATCCACATCCAGACCGAGGAAGGAAAACCCCTTCAAGAGATCATCCGCGAGCTGGGCATGGATGGCTTCAAAAGGCTGGAAGAGAGGCACATCTGCTCCCTGCAATGCCGGGGACACGTGATCGCCACCGGGGGAAGCGCGGTTTACAGCCACATGGCCATGGACCATCTGCGCAGCCGGGGAATAATCATTTATCTGGACCTTTCCCTTGACCTGCTCGCCCGGAGGATCCTGGACATGGATGCACGGGGAATCGTCCGGGGACCGGGCCAGAACCTGGACGTTCTCTTCCAGGAACGCAAGCCTCTCTATGAGAAATATTCCGACATCCGGATCCGCTGCGATGGAAAGGGCCATGAGCAGATCGTGAACGAGATCAGGGGCCTGCTGGAGGGAAAGAAGTCATAGGCGTTCGGAAAGCTTGCGGCTTCGCCGCCCTAGGAGACTGTTGAAAAAGTCCATTTGGAGCAGGCCGTTCAAAAGGTGCCAGATGCAAGGCGCCCCGAAGTCGAGGAACGGAGGCGTACTGTCTGTACGTTGGAGTGACGAGACGAGGGGGAACGCAGCAGATGGTGCTTTTTCAACGGCCTGCTAGGCGGGGGATGGAATCCCGTGCCGCTCCTCGAATTCCGCAAACGTTCCCACCTCCCCGGTAATGCCCCTGGCCCTGGCCCCGGAAACGAATTCCGCCACCCATTTTCCTACGGCTTCCGGCGCCTTGAGGGCTCCCTTCCGGTGAAGGTCCCGGAGGTTCTCGAGCATCTCCGCACCTACCTCGTGGGAGGACATCCCGCGCAGGCGCTCGTGCATCCGCGTGTCCACCAGACCAGGGTCCAGGGCGTTCACCGTAATGCCCGTCCCTTCCAGTTCCGCGGCCAGGATCCGGGTGAGATGGATCAGGGCCGCCTTGGAGACCGAATAGGCGCTGAACCGGGGGAAAATCCGCAGGCCCATTCCGGAGACCAGGTTCAGGATCGTTCCCGCCCGCTGCTTTCTCATCTCCTGCAACGCTGCGTGGGCCAGGAAGAACGTGCCGAAAAGGTTGATGTCCACGGCGGCCCGCCACTCGGACGGATCCACGGAACTCATCAGGCCCACGGGACCCACCACCGCCGCGTTGTTCACCAGGCAGGCGGGGGGCCCCAGGTCCTTCAGTACGCGGTCCATCTCCTTCCGAACCGCCGGGGCATCGGAAACATCCACCGGGCAGACAAGGGCCGTTCCGCCCTGCTCGCCGATACGTCCGGCTACCGAATTGAGCTCTTCCCGGTTCCGGGCCAGGAGGGCCACCTTCCAACCGGTCTGCGCCAGGGCTTCGGCGCAGGCCCGTCCGATCCCCCGGCCGGCACCGGTCACGAGCGCCACGGGGGACCGTTTGTCCGATTGTCTCGAGATGCTGGCAGAAGCAGGTTCCTGGTTCGTAGGGATCATGTGTCCTGCGGGCTCCGGTGTTCCGCTGCGGCACGGATGAAATCCCGGAAGAGGGGGTGAGGATTCAGGGGGCGCGACTTGAACTCCGGGTGGAACTGACAGCCGAGAAACCAGGGATGCCCCTTCCACTCCACGATCTCCACGAGGTCCCCGGAGGGGCTCAACCCGCTGGTCATCAACCCTTTTTTGCCGAGAACATCCCGGAAGGCGTTGTTGACCTCGTACCGGTGTCGATGCCTTTCCCGGATTTCGTCGGTCCCGTAGATTCGGCCCGCCAGGGTTTCTTTTCCCAGCTGGCACGGGTAGGCGCCCAGGCGCATGGTGGCGCCCTTGGTGGTGACACCCACCTGTTCTTGCATGAGATCAATTACCGGATAGGGGGTTTCCGGATCGAACTCCGAGCTGTTGGCCTTCTCCAGCTTGCACAGGTCCCGGGCGATGGAAATGATGGCGGTCTGCATCCCCAGACATATGCCGAAAAACGGAACCTCGTTTTCCCGCGCATAGGAAGCGGCCAGGATCTTTCCCTCGATCCCACGGGTCCCGAACCCCCCGGGCACCAGGATACAGTCCAGCCCTCCCAACAGGCCATCGGGCCCCTTCTCCTCCAGTTCCTCCGAGTCGATAAACCGGATCTCCACCCGGACCTCGTTGGCGATGCCCCCGTGCATGAGAGCCTCATTCAAACTTTTGTACGACTCTTCCAGGGCAACATACTTGCCCACCATGCCCACGGTAACACTGTGCTTCGGGTTTTGGACACGCCGAACCACCTCCTCCCACTTCTCCAGCCGGGGGGCGCCGGTCCAGATGTTCAGCACTTCGAGGATCTTTCCATCCAGGCCCTCCTGATGAAAAACCAGGGGAACTTCGTAGATCGACTCCACGTCCTTGGCCGTGATCACCGCATCCTTGTCCACGTTGCAGAACAGGGCGATCTTGGCCTTGATATCCTTGGACAGGAACTTTTCGGTTCTGCAAAGAAGGATGTCCGGTTGAATGCCGATCTCGCGCAGCGCCTTCACGCTGTGCTGGGTGGGCTTGGTCTTCACTTCGCCCGAGGTTTTCATATAGGGAACCAGGGTCAGGTGGATGTAGCAGACGTTCCGGCTGCCCAGGTCGGACTTCAACTGGCGGATGGCCTCGAGAAACGGCTGTCCCTCGATGTCCCCTACGGTGCCGCCGATTTCCACCAGGGCGATATCCACCTCCCCGGCCAGGGTGAGGACCCGCTGCTTGATCTCGTCTGTGATGTGCGGAATCACCTGGATGGTCTTGCCAAGGTAGTCCCCCCGCCGCTCCTTTCGGATCACCGATTCATAGACTTTTCCGGTGGTAAAATTATTCTTCTTGCCCATCAAGGCGTGGGTGAACCGCTCATAGTGTCCCAGGTCCAGATCGGTCTCGGCCCCGTCGTCCGTCACGAAAACTTCCCCATGCTGGAACGGGTTCATGGTTCCGGGATCCACGTTGATGTACGGATCCAGCTTCTGGAAGGTGACCCGGAGCCCGCGACTCTCCAGAAGGGCGCCGATGGAGGCCGACGCCAGCCCTTTCCCCAGGGAAGACAACACTCCGCCCGTGACGAAGATGAATTTGGTATGCATAGGTTCCTTTCCCGCCGCCTGGTTCGTTCCTCCCGTCTCAGGCTTTCAGGAGGATACCCTTTCCTCCCCGGAGCCGTCAACGAAGAGCCCCGCCCCCGGCGGCGGGTCCGGAACGGGCCGCTGCCGTCCGACGCGTCCTTCAGGGCCCCCGCAGGCGGGACTCGATGTCCCATTCCTCGAGCAGCCGGGCCACCGCGGGAGGAACCGCATCGGCCCACGCCTCCCCCCGCCTTATCCTCTCGCGGACCTCCCGGCCGGAAATCCCCTTCTCCTCCAGCGGCCGCTCCCACATCACCTGGCAGCAAAGTCCCATGGACTGGAACAGGGCAAGCTTTTTTCGCCCCCATTCATCGTAGATGGTCAGAAAAAAGACAGCATCCATGGGAACGTAGGACCGGTAGAGCTCCGGCATGGTCACGGGAAAGGGTACGATCAGGAAATCCTTTTCCGGGACACCGCTCTCGATCATGGCAGCCCGGACCAGGAGCAGCCTTTCCAAGTAGGTCAGCGGGTTGTTTTCGCAACGGCTTCGTTCCGGGTCGGCCGAATCCTCTCCGGTCAAGCCGGGGTCCGGATTGGTGATACCGATCACCAGACGCCGGCAACGACTCTTGCCGGCCAGGAGGTATCGGAGATGATCATTGTGCAGGACCTGGAACCGTCCGTGAATGACTCCTGTTTCGATCATGTGTCCTCCCGGTACGCCCGCCACAGCCTTCGCATCACCACCAGGTTCGGGTGCACAGCGAGATAGCACAGGGCCGGCAGCGGCGACAGGGCCCATACCGGGCAAAGCAGGCCGCTCCCCGCCATGACCACGGTCCGGGTCCCCTTACTGGCCAGCGTGGGTCTTCGTTCCTCGGGAATTCCGAGACTTTGGGCCCGGGCCGCGGTGTAGCTGACCGAGGCGCTGCCTGCCAGGGCCAGAAAGGCCAGGATCACAAGTTGCCAGGGCTCCAGAGCGGAGGGAAGGCGCGCCAGATAGACGATCAGGCCGATCATCAACGCCCCGTCTGCGTACCGGTCCAGTGTGGAATCCAGCAGGGCGCCCTCGGGTGTCTGCCGGCCTGTCAACCGTGCAAACTGTCCGTCCACACCGTCCAGGACCTGTGCGGCCAGAGCGACCGCTCCGGCCACAAACCCCCATCCCAGGGCGAAGCACGTTCCCGCGGTCATGCCGAGAGCACAGGAACCAAGAGTAATCATCCAGGGTTTGAGCCAGGGAAGGTGTGTGAGACCCGGCGTGATCCGGGCCGACAGGTTGCACTTAATCCACTTGAGGACAAACCGGTCCGTTGGTTTGGTTTTCCACGCATCCTGCGGCGATTGGGCCCCCTGCACCAAACCCTCCGGGTGGTCGTTCAAAGGATCAGGCGTATGAGCAGGTCCGTGAGATCCATGAGCTCCAGCGGCGTGCCTTCCGCCTGAACCGCAGTGGTCAGGTTCTGAAGGCAGAAAGGACAGGTCGTGACCAGGAGATCCGAACCGGTCCCCTTGGCCTCCTCGATGCGGGTCCGGCTCGTGTCCAGGGCCCAGTCCGGAAAGGCGGACCGCACCCCGCCACCGGCCCCGCAGCACCAGGAGTTTTCCCGGTTTCGGGGCATTTCGTTCAGGGTGATGCCCGGCTGGCTCTCCATGAGTTCCCGTGGAGCGTCGTACACTTCGCAGTGGCGCCCCATGTGACATGGATCGTGATAGGTGACCTGGAGGTCGAGTTCGTTTTCAAAGGTCAGCTTTCCGGCCAGATGAAGTTCCCGAAAAAGCTGACTGGAATGCACCACGCGGGCGGGCAGATCCCCGAACGCCGGTGCGTCCTGGGACAGCGTCTTGAAGCACCCTGCGCAGGAGGTCACCACCGTTTCCACGCCCAGGCCCCGGATCATCTCCAGGTTTTTCAAGGTCAGTTCCCGGGCCAGTTCCCTCTCTCCCACCCGGAGCATGACCGACCCGCAGCAGACTTCTTCGTCTCCGAGGATGCCGAAATCCACACCCGCCTTCTTCAACAGGGTGACCGTGTTGCGCGCTATGTGCTGGAGCGAGGCGTCCAGCGCCGCCGTGCAGCCAACAAAATAGAGGACCTTGGCTTGTTCCCGGCCTCCGGGCTCGAGGATCTTCAGGTTCTCCCCCCGCGCCCAGTGCAACCTCCTGCGGCGGGGCTGCATCCAGGGGTTTCGGTACTGGATCAGGCTGTCCTTCAGTCGCCGATGTTCCGGAAACGGGGTTCCCGCCTGCTTCACCGCTTCAGCGCGCAGGGCCTCGAAGACCTCCAGGATATGCTCCCGGACGGTCATGGGGCACTGCTGGGTGCAGTTTCCGCAGAGGGTGCAAGCAAAGAGTTTTTTCAGCAGTTCCGGCTCGTCCCACTGGAGTACGCCCTCGCGGATCCCCCGGGCGATCCAGATCTTGCCGCTGGAGTAGAACCCCTCGAAGCCGAAGCGCTCGCCGGCAGGACAGCTGGGCTCAAACAGGCCGAAAACCGCCTTGCAGGTTCCGCACCGTACGCACTTGGCAATGTACGGATCGATTTCGTCGAACCGGAGCATATTCAGAGTCCCCAACGTCCCGGGTTGAGAATCCCCTTGGGATCCATGCAGCCCTTGATCTTTTCCATCAGGTCAAAAAAGCCGTGGGAATCGCGTGCCCTAAGCTTCTCCACCGCCCAGGACGGGGCCTTGTACGGCACATACTCCAAGTCCAGCAGGGCATCGCCCAGCCGTTCCAGCGTCCTTCTCGTCCTGGCCACGTCCTCGGCGTCCTCCCTGCGGAAATGCAGAATGAACCGCAGGACCCAGAAGTGCCCTCCCTTCATGGGACGGGCCACCAGGATGGGGGGGAACCCCTCGGACTCCAGGATCTGGAAGCACCGGTCCACCCCCGCCGCCCAGCGGCTTCCCGGGCCGTAAGAACCCACCCAGGTCAACCCCCCGGGCCCGTAGTCCAGCAGGAAATCCAGCGTTGTCGGAAACTCGGCCAGTTTGGCGTATCCCGGGTTGATCTGGATCAGGGAATCCACTTCCAGGGGTTCTTCGACCGTGTTCCCTTCCTCTCTCACCGCGTTCAGGGCCTCATGGAGTATCCCCTCCTTCACGGACAGGTGCGCTTCGTTTTCCGCGTACATGTCGCCGTATACGAACAGGCTCGGCTCACCGGGAGCAAGAGACAGGGGCCCCCGGGCACCGAACATCATCTTCCCGGGAGGCCAGGACACGCAGGCCAGGTCATCGAAGATATCCTTCCAGCAAAGCCGGCGTTGGATCTCATATGCCGTCGTGGAATCATAAGCAGCCAGGAAGAACCGTTTCCGGATGGGGGGGGTGGGCCAGATCTGCAGGGCCCCCTTGGTGACGATGCCGGTGGATCCCTGCCAGCCCAGAAAAAGTCCCGCAAGGTCGGGCAACGGCCCCCGGCCGTGCCAGGAGTCCACCATG
>CAYTRL010000216.1:0-10011 GCA_964439795.1 uncultured Thermodesulfobacteriota bacterium | reverse complement strand
GGCGGGGAAGACCCACTGCCATCTCCACTCCTGGGCGGCGTTCGGAAACTTGCGGAGAAGCGCGTCGGGAAGCTTTACGTGAGGGGTATCGCTCTTTTGGAACCTATCGAAGCGTCGCTTCGAGGTCCATATGTGCTCCTCTAGCGAGTTGGCAACGGCTGCCGGCATGATCGTGATTCTGTCCTTGTCTCCCTTGCCTTGCCTGACCACGATCTGCCGGTACTCGAAGTCGACATCCTTGATTCGCAGTCGAAGGCACTCAAGCAGACGCAGTCCGGAGCCGTACATAAGCATCGAAGCAAGCCAGGGGGTTCCTTCAAGCTGTTCGAGCACCTTCCTTACCTCGTCCCTGCTCATCACGACGGGCAACCGCCTTCGTTTCTTTGCCCGGACCACAGAGTCCAGCCACTCGAATTCGAGGTGCAGGACGTCCCGGTAGAGGAACAGGATGGCGCTAAATGCCTGATTCTGGGTCGAGACCCCGACATGTCGTTTGGTTGCCAGGTGTGTCAAAAAGGCTTCGATTTCCGGTTTGTTCATCTCGCTGGGATGACGGATTCCATGGAAACGGATGTAGCGTTTGATCCAGGAGATGTAGGTCTCTTCGGTTCGAGGACTGTAGTGTCTCCTGCGCATCTCGTCCCGAACCTGATTCAGGAGCCGGGGTTTCCGAGTGTTGTTGAGGGACATGGGATATCTCCGTTGTGAGCCTCCGGGTCTGTAGGCTCTATGACGGCTGCTATGGCCTGTTTTTTCAGACGCAAGAAGCATGCCGAAGCGATCCACACCCGTTGTACGCAATCCCATGAGGTGCGGGAAAGCCGTGACGTTTGTTCACCAGACTCCAGGGATGTTTTAAGGGTGCGATCCGAGGCTTGCTTATCTGGGGACGGCCACTATAGGGCGCCGAGAACGAAGAGGGCGTCGGGATGGAGGGTCTACAGTGATGAAAGCTTCTTTGATTGAAATTGTGAACGATCTGTCACAGTGGTTTACCTCAGGCTGTTATGCGGAACGGTCATGCAAGGGCCGCAATGCACAACGCTGGATCGCTTTCCGGGAAATATGTTACGCTGTAACAACCAGTTGAGAAGATAAAAAAGTGCTGGTACACCCCGTAATCTGCAACGACACGGTACGGAGCAAAAGAGAACAGGGACGTTTCCGGTAGCCGGATCCCGGGAGGGTGAGAGCAACATGAAGCAGCGGGCAACAAGATGGAAAGGTGTTTCCTCACGGGTTCCATGGGTGATCCTGATCGCGGCCTTGCTGCTGCTGACAGGAACGGCGGGCTGCGGGGACGACGAGGCCACTCCTCCAGCGGTCCAGGACCCGAAGGCCCAGGTCCTGCTGCCGGACTATCCTTACGTGGAGAACGGTTCCATCCTGATCGACACGGCGATGCTGGACAGCCTTGCCGGGGAGTTCCTGGCCTCCGGCGGCCAGGTCCAACAGGTGCCCGACTTCCTGTTCTCGTTCGTGCCGGTGCGCTCCTTCGACCGGATTGCACGGGGAGCCTTTGACGGTCTCGAGGAACAGGAGGGCCTGCTGTACCTTTCCGGCTATTTTGGGGGTGTGTGGCTCAAAAATGTACTGGAACCCGACGCGGGGGATTCCCTCAGGGTCCGGTCCCTCCCCATGGACCGCACTTCCTCCCTGGCCACCGACGTCTTCTCCCTCCTGGCCGCGATGACGGCCGACTTGAACGAGACGGTGCGCCAGGGTCAACCGGAGGAAATACAGGAGTTGCTCTTCTCCAGCCTGGACCTGTCGTTGTACATCTACGGGTACAACCTGGGCTATCTGGAGAGCATTCTGGAACGGGCGCCCGAGGGGGTGGACCCGCCCCCCGGATATCTCACCTGTTCCCACTTCATGGACTGCCGCACCCCCGTTCAGGGGATCTCCGTGATGGAGGACCTTCTCCAGCTCGTGGCCGACCTGACCGATCCGCCGGACGATCGGTGGGGACTGCTGAAGGCCAAGGTGGATGAACTCGGACCCCCGGCCCGGGAAGCGGGGTACGGGGTCTGGAGCGACCGCCTGAGCACGGAGGGGATGCTGCCCGATGACTACTTCACCCTGCTGGACCTGAGCGCCGGGTTTCTGCTGTACTGCCAGGTGCTGGTGCTGTCGGCCATGGACGCGTGGGTAAACGGCGGCGAGGAGGCGGGGCGGGTGTCCCTGGGGGTGGGAGCGGGCATGGCTGCATGGATCGGCGGTTACGGCATCGGACTCATCCACGAGGATTCTGGGAAGGATCTGCCCCGCATCCAATTGATCCAGTGAATGCCGGTTAGACAGAAGCTTGCGGTCCTGACGCCTCAGGATTCGATTTTTTTCCTTTCTCCGGCGATAAATCTCCAACGAGGAACGGGTTCAACGGCCCGCAAGTCAGGGCGAGTCCTGGGCCGCCCGTTTTTTCAGCCGATCCAGTACCTTCAGCACGTCCTCCCGGTTCTTTCTGGAAGTCATCCACGCGGGCAGCCGGCCGGCCATGCTCCGGTTTTTCCAGCCGGTCTGTTCGTCCCGGGAACGTTCCCTCAGGGGCGCCCGGACGATCTCCTCCAGCCGGGCCAGATGGCGGGTATTGTACGCCCAGAGTGTGTGTCCGCAGCAAGGCGCCTGGAGCCAGAGGGGCAGGGAGAAGTGACCGTCGTATGCCTCCCCACTGCTTACTACATTGCCGGGCCCGGTCTTTGTGAACCCGCACGAGGCGCAAACCACCTTCCGGGGCGCAAAGAGGTCTGGTTTGCCCGGGGCGCGAGCCCCCACCGTGGCCCGGCTGCCGCAGCGGGGACAGACCACCAGAAACTCGTCCATGAAATCGTGCAGGCTTTCACCTGTGTCCTGAGTTCGCATGGATTGTCTCCAGAGCGCAGGGTTGCTCTCACTATCCGGAATCCGGTCCCGGCATCGTGTTGATTTCCTGTTGACAGCGATCAAGGTTTTTACATACTATTCAAAATAAACTCGTTTAACAACCATTCAAGCACCTGAAACGGAACGCCCTGAAAAGCCGGAGACGAAACGGATTCAAGGTCCGGGCAAGGAGGAGGAAACCGATGGCAAACAGGATCCTGATGATGATACTGGCCGTGTCGTTCCTGCCCATTGCGGCCTGTCAGAAGGGCGACGTGACGGTGGTGGGCGCCATGTACCACCACTGGTGGGTGTCTTCCCGGTGGAGCCACAGCCCGCTGAACCACCCCTACGAACCCGTTCTGGGCCATTACGACAACGCCGACGAGGGCGCGATCCGGCAGCACATCGCCTGGGCCAAACAGGCCGGGATCAACACCCTGCTGCTCAACTTCTGGCTCACGGACCGCGACTGGTGGTGGGTGGAGCGGAACACCAACGCGGTAGTGAATATCTGCGACCAGGAGGGGATGAATTACCTCTTCCTGATGGATGGGTGGTTCGAGTTCGGCGGGGACCAGGCCTACGAGATCGCCTGGCGGGTCAACGCCCGGGCGGCCCCCTACTTCTCCCGCCCCGGGTACCTTCGGGAGGAAGGAAAACCGGTGCTTTTCTTCTGGGCCGCCTATCCCAGCGACTGCTCCCTCTGGTACGCCGTGCGCAGCGGGATCGAGGGCACCTCGGGTCCGGTATACATGACCGGAGACAAGCGGGACTGCTTCGACATGAGGATGCTCTACAACCCGTACACCAGCGGGTGCTCGGAAAACGACTACAATTGCCAGATCGACCGTCAGAAAGATCTGTGGAAAGACCGCATGGAGGACGGGGACCCCTGGGCGCCCACCTGTATGCCGGGGTATGACGATCACCTCGTCCGGGAGGGCAACCCCATCGTGGCCCTGAACGAGGGCTTCTTCCGGGACAGCATCCGCGCGGCCCTGGAGCGGCAGCAGCATCACCAGGACGGCAAACGCTGGCTGTTCGTCTGCTCCTGGAGTGAGTGGCACGAGGGGAGCCAGATCGAGCCTTCCAGCAACTTTCCCGACCCGAATATCTTCCTGGATGCCCTGAAAGAGGAGTTGGACGCCGAGGCCGGGGACTGAGCAGCGGACGTCGATAAACGGCTTTCTTCCGTCATCCTTCCGTCATTCCTGCGGAAGCAGGGATCCAGGCGTGGTTGGGCGGAGGCGCAGAAAGCTTCCCTCTCACCCCTCCCCTGGATCCCGGACCAAGTCCGGGATGACGAAAGAGCATGTAGGCCTCGTTCTCCTGGATTACGGATCGTTCGAATAGGGATTCAGGCTGACCCGGCAGCGGTTTTTTTTCGAGTCTTTTGCCCGCCGGTTTTCTTCCGCCCCTTCTTTTTTTTCGCCTGAGCCGACGGACGTTTTCCGGGCGAACCCTTTGCGCCCGGACCATCCTTGAACGAGATGTCCCGGCCGTGCACCTCTTCCCCGCAGTGCGCGCAACACACCACCGGCCGCAACCGGTGCCCGCACGTTTCGTGACGGAGCAGCAGGGGCGGGCCTTCCTCTCCGGCGAGCCAGCGGTCCCCCCACTCCATGAGGGCCAGGGTGATGGAGTAGATCCCCATCCCCTTCTCGGTGAGGCTGTACCGCACGCGGCGGGCGTCCTTTTCGTCCTTGCGCCTTTTCAGGATCCCGTTATCCACCAGGATCCGGAGGCGCTGGGACAGGATGTTGGTGGCGATGCCCAGGTTGGCGAGAAACTCGTCATAGTAACGAACCCCGAAGAAGGTTTCGCGCAGGATCAGGAAGACCCAGCGGTCCCCCAGGATCTCCAGCGACCGGGCTACCGAACAGACCCTGAGGGTCGTGTCTTGTTTCATATGCGGAGCCTCCTTACTTATTTCTAAAAAGAGTAAAATATTTGCTTGCAAAAAGCAAGTTAATCGTGTAGATTGAAAACAACTTGCAAAAAACAAGTAAAAATATCAGCCGCAATCTGCAACTTCACGCAAAGGAGAACGAGATGGAAGAGAAACCGTTGCTGCTTCACATGGAGGGCGACACCGCCCGGATCACCCTGAACCGCCCCAAGGTTCACAACGCCCTGAGCATCGAGCTGTCCGACATGCTGGTGGACGCCATCCAGACCGTCAAGCGTTCCACGGACACCAAGTTCCTGGTGATCCAGGGCGCGGGAAACACGTTCTGCGCCGGGGACGATATCGTGGAGATGATCCGGTGGTTCGAGGATGAGCACGGCGAGAGCACCCTGGGGACCAACGGCGTCATGCGCCGCGTGCGGATCTACCAGGACATGGCCAACGCCCTGGAGGAACTGGACAAGATGACCATCAGCGCCGTGGACGGCGTGGCGGTGGGCGGCGGCCTGGAGATCACCATGGCGTGCGACTTCGTGATCGCAACGGAGCGGGCCGTCTGGGGCATGCCCGAGGTGGACAGCGGCATCACGCCGGGCTGGGGCGGGACCACCCGCATGGCGCGCTACATCGGGAAAAGGCGTACCAAGGAGATCAACATCATCGGCGCGCTTCACCCCGCGCAGCGGGCCGTGGAGTGGAACCTGTGGAACCGTGTGGTGCCCGACGACCGCCTGGACGCGGAGGTGGACGCCCTGCTGGAGGTCCTCCGGTCCAAGAACCAGCAGGCGTGCCGCCAGCTCAAGTACATCATCAATCGCGGCAGCGAGACCGACCTGTACACGGCCCAGGGGTTCGAGATGCTGTCCGCGGGGATCAGCGGGGCGGTGAACGGCGGATGGCAGGTGCCGGACGCGGACCAGGGAGGGGGGATCCTGGATTTTGCCGGGAAGGGGCAGATGTGGAAGAAGCGCCGTTCGCTGGCCAAGAAATTCTGGGTGGACGAGTAGGCCGCCCGGTTGACGACCAACGAATGTCAAACAGGGGACGCTGGAGGGGACCGCGCGACGGAAACGGTCCTCTCTTCTCCAGCGTCCCCGGTTCCTTGCCTGTGCCGGGTGATCCGCGTCGCTTATCGTCTATGCATGAACAAGAATATGCTTTGAGGTATAAAAGAGAATAGGAGACCTCTGGAGGGGGCTGTGCCGGAAAATGTGTGTTCCTCCCTAACGTCCCCTATTGCTTTCCTATGTCAGGTTTTTGAACTCGATGGATACCGTGCCGCCTGCCGTGGTAGCGTCCCTTTGAACGTTGCAATGCGCCGCGGTTGCACAACCGCCGGCCGTAACGCAGGCCGGGGGAGCGGCCGAAGAGTTACAGTCATCGCATCCTACGGGGAACACGCCTGATTGATCAGCGTTCGTTCCTTTCGCTCCATTGGAAAAACTCGTTACATTATTGTCTCCGGCTCCGTTGTTCCAATTCCCGCCGCCGCTCATGGTATACGATACCAACGCAGACACGCCCGGAACAAGCGTGATATCGATGGTTTCCTGTGCGCCAACTCCCTGGGAACTATTATTCAAGATGAATTCCGCCTGCGTATTTCCCGGGCTCGCCCCGTCTCCCGGACAGTTCAGGGGGGGGCCTCCCAATGTATACGTGCCGTTTATACCCTTGCCCTGCGGTATTACGAGTGTGACGGTCTGTTTATCAGTCAATGAAAAAGATCCCTGGAGATCGGTAATTTTTGTAATCGATACACCTTCAGAGAAGCTGAGATCAGCCACATCCTGGACACACCCGGGGGTGGCGCCCAGGGTAATGTAGTACGTAGCCTGGGCACCCGTCCCGTTCGTAAGTTTCACTGTGGTCGCGTCGCTTGCTTCCACCTGCGGATCCCCTTCATCATCACTGCCGCAACCCACATACGAGAAGGTGAACAGCAGACCGAGACAGACAAGCAGGGCGATCCCGCTGTTGTTAAAAAGGCTTTTCGTTTTTTTACTCATTCGCTTCTCCTTTTCGATTCGAAAAACACAAAATGTTCCAGTGATTCCTTTACCTACCGTCTCGATACCGATGTCGGGCCTCCCGCCTTTCATCTTTTTGTTTTTCTTTTGCCCTTTCTATTTTTTCGAACGGATATTTCGGGGTGCCTTACGAGATCGGTCGCACATAAGGGACGTATCGGTTTCTATCCACGAAAACTGAATGGGCTCAGCCCGGAACGAGAAGAATTTTTTTATGGTGCCGGTACAGGACGGATCAAAAGGACAGACAAAGCGGGGGGGGCGGGGCGGCCTCGGACCAGCCCTGACTACGATCCGGGGTTCGCCGGCGTGACACAACAGGACGTTGATCGACAACCTCTATCCCGGGAGAAACGAGAACAGAGGCGTCGCCGTTTTGTCATTTTCTCCTTTGGTTTCAAATATCTATGGCGAATCCGGACCGGGCCGTGCCCTCTCGTGTCCTCTGCCGGGATGTCTTGACTCGTTTCCCCGAAACACGTAATATGTACAACTTGTTCCCGGGAGACTTGTGCCTCCCCTTTGACCCGCCTTTATAAAAGAAACAAATAATTCCAGGTAGATACGCCCTTTTGATTGTGAAATCCCACCGATCCCCTAACCTGTTGAAAAGAAGGAGTTGACACATGATCAAACCGCACGGTTCCGACAAACTGAATCCGCTGTACGTGAGGGACGACGCCAAGCGCGCCGCCCTGGTGAAGGAGGCCGAGGGCCTTCCTTCCATCGTGGGCAGCTCCGCGGCCGCGGCCAACGCTGTGATGATGGGCGGCGGATACTTCAACCCGCTCACCGGCTACATGAAGAAGGCCGACGCCATTTCCGTGGCCGCGAAGATGGTCACCACGGACGGCCTGTTCTTCCCGGTCCCGATCCTGTGCATGGTCAAGGACGCCTCCGCGGTGAAGGACGCCAAGCGGATCGCCCTGAAGGACCCCAACGTGGAGGGCAACCCGGTCATCGCCATCATCGACGTGGAAGAGATCGCCGAGTACACCGATGATGAGATGAAGACCATGACCGAGCAGATTTTCCGGACCACCGACGAGAAGCACCCGGGCGTGCAGGCGTTCAACTCCGTGGGCAAGGTGGGCATCGCCGGCCCGATCCAGGTGCTGAACTACTCCTACTTCGACCAGGAGTTCCCGGACACGTTCCGCACCGCGTACCAGATCCGCGACGAGATGGCCAAGCTGGGTTGGGAGAAGGTCGTGGCCTTCCAGACCCGTAACCCCATGCACCGCGCCCACGAAGAGCTGTGCCACATGGCCTTCGACCGGCTGGGAGCGGACGGCGTGCTGATCCACATGCTGCTAGGCAAGCTCAAGAAGGGCGACATCCCTGCCGACGTTCGTGACGCCGCCATCCGCAAAATGGCCGAACTCTACTTCAAGCCGAACACCGTCCTGATCACCGGCTACGGGTTCGACATGCTGTACGCCGGCCCCCGCGAGGCCGTCCTGCACGCCGTGTTCCGCCAGAACACCGGCTGCACGCACCTGATCGTGGGCCGGGACCATGCCGGCGTGGGCGACTACTACGGCGGGTTCGACGCCCAGACGATCTTCCACGAGGAAGTGCCCAAGGGCGCGCTGCTCATCGAGATCTTCGAGGCGGACCACACCGCGTACTCCAAGAAGCTCGGCGAGGTGGTCATGATGCGGGACCATCCCGATCACACCAAGGACGACTACGTCTTCCTGTCCGGCACCAAGGTCCGCGAGATGCTCTCCAAGGGCGAGTCCCTTCCGGTGGAGTTCTCCCGCCCCGAGGTGGCCAAGATCCTCATGGACTACTACATGAACCTGAAGGACTGATTTTCATTTGACCGTTTTCGATCCCGTCCGGGATCGCAGACGCCCGCTCCTGGAAACCGGAGCGGGCGTTTTTTTTCAGGGGGCGCGCGGGGAAGCCTGAAATCAAGGGTTCCGGATCTTCCGTCATTCCGGACTTGATCCTTTGACCCCCCTGATCCGGAATCCACAGTGCCCAAGCATTTCTGGATGCCGGACTTCGCCGGCATAAAGAGAAAAGGCGTTCTAGGTGACGGCCACGGCGAACAGGGGCGGGGCCATGATCCCGTCCTCTCCGGTGTCGTCCAGGTACAGGGGGTTGGTATCCCCCACCGCGGCGGCGTAATTCATGGTTTCTCGCCAGGACACGTCCCGTTCCAGTCCTGCGAGTTCCGTTCCCACGATGCGCGAGTCCAGCTTCATATCGACTCCCCCTGCGCCCTTCCGGCTGTGAATCGAAAGCTGTTTTATTTCTTTGGGATTATGGTAAGATGATCTGCCTTGTGTCAAGGGGTGGTCCTGCTGCAGAATACCGGCAAGAAATGCATAGCAGAGAAAGCCGTCTACTATCCTTTGGTCGCAGCATCCACATGATCGCATCGTTCTTCTGCTTAGATCTTTTCGGCAGGTCTCTTAGGGGTCGGGGTGGAGCTGATCGCTGACCGCCGACCGCCGAAAGCCGGCGGCTTTGCCGCCTCTGAACTAGAGGAGGATCCAGTCTGTGAAAAGGTCCTGGTTTGTTTTCATGGTGCTTGTTCTGTTCGGAACCACAGGGGACGCTTGGGCGGCGGATCCGGCCGGCCCGGATCAAGGGGAAGGGGGGGGCGTTGTCCTGGAGAAAAAGACCTTCTCCCGATGGCCCGATCCTATCGTGGTGGACTGCGGCATGTTTTCGTCCCTGTTGGGAAAGCAGGTGGAGTTCCTCCGCTTGTATGCCTATTCCGAAGGAGCCTTCGGACCGATCCCCTTCCAGGTGGACGAACGGAATGAAAAGGGCCTCCGGGTGTATCCCTCCGGGGAGCATGCCAACCCCCAGGACGGCAACGGCCGGGTGGACAAGGGAGAAGAGCTGAGCTTCATGGCCAGGGATTGCGGAGACCGGGTGTCGGAACGAGCCTTTCCGAAGGGGCTGGAAACATGGGAGGAGGTAGAACTGGAGGACCCGCTGACCGGAGGCAGGGGGTGGGTGTACCTGCTCTACTCGGAGACCCGGCCCCCGCCCCTGTCCACCAAGGACTATATTATTTTTCTCCCGGTCCATCGTTGCGAGGGGGAGGGGGACTGCCAGATCATGCAGTCGGAGTACATGGAAGATCATTACTATCCCCTGGAGCCGTACTTCGACCTCTCCAAGTATGAAAACATCGGCTTTGCCCATCGTTACATGTCCACCACCCCGGTGGCGGGTGGGACC
>CAYTRL010000215.1:0-10018 GCA_964439795.1 uncultured Thermodesulfobacteriota bacterium | reverse complement strand
CGGATCGAGGCGTTGGTTCCCTGCCACCTGGATAGTTCGGTGTTTTTTTCGAAGGAGGCGATCACCGGAAAGTCACGATACATGCGAACCGCATCAAAGGTGGAAACGGCTACGGGAAGGAAGGCCGCAAGCATCAGGAGAGAGACCCCGATCAGCACGGCACGTCTTGCGGATGCCGGGATTTCCCTGTGGCTGCGGACGAACGCAACAGACAGGAACCCGGCAGCGCCCAGGAGATCAAAGAGCAGATCGTCTGTTTCGAACTGTTTCCCGGGTATGATCGTCTGGATGCATTCAACACCAAAACCCAGCAGAAGTGTCAGCAGGCCGGCGGCAACAAAGTTTGCGCAAGTTGGTGCCCGGCGATGTTCTTCTTTTATCAGCTTCAACAGGACCAGTGAGACAACCCCGAACAGCGGGATGTGGCCAAAGTTGAGCAGTGTCCGAACGAAGAAATGGGAACCGTAATTCAATTGGAAAAAAAGGACGAATGCGAGGAGTCCCGCAAGGAGAAGCAACGACCGAAGCCGGTTTCTGGAGATGTGTTTCTTCACGCATCCGCCCGATTTGAACCATTTCCTAGGTATCATACGGGATTACAAAAGAATTGGTAAAGGGTTTCCTGGTGGGTTCCCCCTGTGTCCTTGCACCGGTAAAGAAGAGGGAATAGTAAGCCAGACGTTGTGGGGCCAACCGCTTGCTTCACGCTGCCCCGTTCCGGATAATTACGGCAATGAACGGCCGTTCCCGAAGGGGAACAAACGGAGGGAAACCCTTGAAAATCTATACAAAAACCGGAGACCGGGGCCGTACCGGGCTGTTCGGCGGGGAGCGGGTGGGAAAGGCGGATGCCCGGGTGGAGGCCTACGGGACGGTGGATGAACTGAACTCGGTCCTGGGGTTGCTGGCAACCACCCTTGAGGGGGAATCCGGGGGGGCGGCCGCAGGGATCGAGCGGATCCAGGCGGACCTGTTCCGTATCGGGGCCTGGTTCGCAACCACGCCGGACACGCAGGCCTTTGACGATCTGCCCGGCCTGGGCCGGGAGGCGGTCGGATGGATGGAGGAGGAGATCGACCGGATGGAATCGGAACTCCCTCCCCTGCGGGGCTTCATCCTGCCCGGGGGAAACACCGCGGCCGCGTGGGCCCATCTGGCCCGGACCGTGTGCCGGAGGGCGGAGCGGCAGGGGGTCGCTTTACTCGAGGGCGTGGGACCGGGCAAGGCGGAGGACGCCTTTTCCCTGGCCATGGTCTACCTGAACCGGCTGTCCGATTACCTCTTCGTACTGGCCCGCTACCTGAACCATCTTGCCGGCCTGGGGGATAAGCAGTGGGAACCCGGTACGGAATGAGTCAACCGCCTTCGAACATGGGAAAGATATCGACCCTATCCCCGCGGGAAAGCGGGGTGGCGAGGCCCTGAATCTCTTCGATATTGAGCCCGTTGACCATCACCACCACGTCGGGTGTGAGGCCGCGGCCGTCATAAACCCTTTCCCGCCAGGGCTCCCCGTACCGCTCCATCAGGGACTCCAGCATCCCCTGCACGTCGGGGTGGCTCGAAAGGGCCTGCTCGCGGATGCCGGTGATCGTCCGGATGGCACCCAGAAAACTCACGGTCATATCCGTTCCCGTCCCTTCCTATCCTGTAGAATATATTGAAGAATGATCCCAAAAATTATATAATAATCAATTTGCATTTTCCAGTTGTGAACGAAAACATATTCATAGAGAGAACAAGCCATGCATGGACAAGAATCGCTGTCCTACACCCCGGCGGATGTGGAACGAGGCTACACGGACCGCATTCTGCACGTGGATCTTTCCACCCGAACCCTCCGGATCGAAGAGGTCACGGAAAGGATGCGCAGCCGTTACGTGGGAGGGCGGGGATACTGCCTGAAGCTGGTCTACGACGGCACCGTCGGGGAAACCCTGTACGACAGCCCGGAAAACGTGCTGGCCCTGGCAGGGGGGCCTTACTGTGGTGAAACCGCCTGGGTGGGATCCGGAAAGTTCATCGCCGGGACCATCTCCCCCCTCACCGGAACCTTCTGCGACTCCAACGTGGGCGGACACTTCTTCCCCCTGGTCAAGCTCGCCGGATTCGACGCCATCGCCGTGACGGGCAAGGCCGCCTCCCCGGTCATGCTGCTTATCGACGGGGACGGCGGGGTGATGAAGATCCTGGACGCGCCGGCCGCCTTCGGGACCCTGGTGGACGCCGAGGCCCTGCTGGAACACTGGAAGGGGGACGGGGCCGTGGTCAACGTGGGGGCCCTGATCACCGGAAAGGGGGGGCTGGCCACCCGGTTCGGCTGCCTGAACAGTCTCTATTTCGACCTGAAACGGAAGCGGGTCCGGTCCAAGCAGGCGGGTCGGGGAGGCACCGGTACCGTGATGGCGGACAAGGGGCTCTGGGGCATCGTGGTGCGCAGCAACCGGTCCAAGGGGCAGGCCAACCGGCCCGCAGAGATCAAGCGGATCCGGGAGGCGGGCCGGGCCCTCAAGGCCGTGATCCGGGACGAGGATCCCAAGGCCATGCGCATGTTCGCCCAGGGGACCACCTCCCTGATCGACATGATGGACGCCTTTTTCTGCCTGCCCGTGAACAACTACCAGTACGGCCGGTCCGACAACACCCACAAGGTATCCGGCGATGTGTTCGAGAAGACCTACTTCCGCCAGGGGGTCCCGGACGGCTGTTTCCCGGGCTGCAACCTGGCCTGCACCAAGGGGTGCGATGCCCACGAGCTCACCACCGGACCCCAGAAAGGCCTGAAGGTCGCCGTGGACGGCCCCGAGTACGAGACCGCCGCGGCCGTGACCAACCTGGGCATCTTCGACCCGGTGTTCATCATGGACTATTCCTGGTACTGCGACGAGTACGGGATCGACACCATCAGCGCCGGGGTGACCATGGCCTTCCTGTTCGAGGCCTATGAGCAGGGGTTTCTCACCCGTGAAGACACGGACGGGATGGAGCTCTGCTGGGGCTCCGTGGAAGCGGCCTCGGACCTGCTCCACGCCATGGTGGACGGCCGGGGGATCGGCGGTCCCGCCGGCCGGGGTGTCCGGTACATGAAGGGCTGGATCGCCGAGCTTGCGGCGGCCCGCACGGGCCGGAAGGCGAGGGACGTCTACGAGGAACTCTCCCGGTTCGGCATGGAGTGCAAGGGGCTGGAGTTTTCCATGTACCGGACCAAGGAATCACTGGCCCAGCAGGGCGGGTACGGGTTTGCCCTCAAGGGGGCCCAGCACGACGAGGCGTGGTTGATCGCCCTGGATCAGGTCCGGAACGAGATGCCCTCCTTCGAGCAGAAGGCCCGGGCCCTGATGTGGTTCCCGCTCTTCCGCACCTGGTTCAACATCGTGGGGCTGTGCAAGCTCCCCTGGATCGACGTTCGGCACCCCGAGGCCAAGGACACGGACGAGCCGGCCAAGAACATGCCCACCATTGATTATTACCTCGAGCTGGTGAACGCCACCCTGGGAGCGGAACGGACCCTGGAGGACCTGCTTCAGGAGTCGGAGATCTCCTACACCCTGCACAAGCTCATCAACCTGCGGCAGGGGTTCGGCACCCGGGAGGACGACCGGATTCCGCTCCGGGCCATGGCCCCGGTGTACATGCCCGAGTTTCTCGTGCGCCGGGAATACTACGAGGACCGGATGACCGGCTTTGCCGGCCTGGACATCGAGGGCAAGACGGACGAGGAAAAGCTCGCCATGCTCCAGGATTTCCGGCGTGCCCAGTACGAGCGGCTCTGCGACACGGTGTACGACGAGAAGGGGTATGACCGGGACGGGATCCCCCGGAAGAGCACCCTCCTCCGGCTGGGCTTCCAGGACCCGATGTGCCTGGCGATCGTGGACGAGGCCCGGCGGCGCGTGAAGCAGGGGGAGGACGGGGGCGACCGCGACCGGAAGCTGGCAACGTGACCCTACATCAACCTTCCGGCCGATGGCGCCTTGGCATGGGCCTGACGCTCCTGACCGTGTTCCTGTGGGGGATGCTCCCCATCGCCCTCAAGATCACCCTGGAGCAGATGAACGCCTTTACCATCACCTGGTACCGGTTTCTCGCCTCCGGGATTCTGCTCGGCGCCTGGCTGGGGTTCCGGGGGAAGTTGCCCGGGCTGGGGGGGCGCCCCTGGAAGGTGTACCTGCTCCTGGCCCTGGTGACCCTGGGCCTTGGGAGTAACTACCTGTTCTATCTCATGGGGCTGGACCGGATCTCAGCGGGGTCGGCGCAGGTGGTGATCCAACTGGCCCCGGCCCTGGCCATGCTCGGCGCACTGGTCTTTTTCCGGGAACGGTTCGGCCGGATGCAGTGGATCGGCTTTCTGCTGCTTTTCTCCGGGCTGGCCCTGTTCTTCCACGACCGCCTGGGTGTCATTGTTCGCGGCCTGGGGACCGAGTCCGCGGGGGTTCTCCTGATTGTGGCCGCAGCCCTGACCTGGGCCGTGTACGCCCTGGCCCAGAAGCAGCTTCTGCAGACCTTTCCGTCTTCCGGCGTCCTCCTGGTGGTCTACTTTGGCAGCGTCCTGCTCGTCCTGCCCGCCGCTTCCCCCGGTTCCCTGGCGGACCTCGACCTGCTGCACCTGTGCCTGCTCGTGTTCTGCGCCCTGAACACCCTGCTGGCCTACGGGGCCTTTTCCGAGGCCCTGGAGCACTGGGAAGCCACACGGGTGAGCGCCCTGCTCTCCCTCACTCCCCTGGCCACCATTGCCATGGCCTGGGCGGGCTCCAGGATCTGGCCCGGTCGGGTGCCGGGCGAGATGATCGACCTCACCTCCCTGCTGGGCGCCTTCATCGTGGTGGCCGGGTCGGCCTCCATCGCCCTGGGCAAGCGGACCTGATCACTCCCGCCGGCCGGTGCCTGACTTCGTTCTTGCCATGAAGGCGCCATCGGTACTATGGTAAGCCTCATGAAGACCCCCTTGAGCACATTCCTCCTGCTGCTTGCGGCGGTTCTTCCGGTCCCGTGCGGGGCGTGGACCGACCCGGGAGCCGCCGGGAACGAGACGGCCGAGTACCGGTCCGTGAGAGACGGGAAGGTCCTCGCGGAGCGGAAGGAGGCGCGTCTCGATGTCCGTCAGGACGGGTACGTATTCTCCTTTGTTGTGATCGACGGCGGTGCCCGTTCCCTCTACCGGACGGAATTCGCCCGGGGCGCAGGGTTCCGGCCCCTGCGCTGCTCACGCAGGAAGACCGATTCTTCGGGGAGCCCGATGGTCACGGGCGAGATCCTTCTCCGGGATAACCCGGCCTACAGCCGGGACACCTGTCCCCTGTTCGGCAACTTCTTCGCCATGCGGAGTCTGTGCGGTCTCCCTGCAGGATCGCGGGTGGGATATTCCTGCCTGTATCCAGGCGGGAGCGCCTTTCCCCTGGTCGTAAAGATCCTGGGGCACGAACAGATACACACGTCCACAGGGACCTTTGACTGCGTGAAGATGGAAGAGTCCCTGGACATGAAGAACCTCATCGGGGGGCTGTTCGGCTTTCTCCTCAAGATCACGCCCTTTCGGATTACCCCGAAAACCTGGTACTGGTTCGACCGGGAACCTCCCCACGTTCTTGTGATGAGAAAGGGAGTGGCGGGCCCGCCGCCCAACGATTTCATGGTCGTGGATGAACTGGTGCATTATGAGTGAGGTCCGAAGGGTTTCCGTTCCGGTCCTGTGTATTCTCTGCCTGTTCCGGTTGACCCTGCCGGGGACGGCCCGGGCGGAGGATTCCCGGCTCCTGCCGGACCCCGGGATCACTCAAGGGGTTCTCGGTGTCTATCGCTCGGTCGTGAAGGGGGAAAAGGGGGATCCGTTTTATCAGTCCCTGGAGCTGAGACCTCCGTCGCGGGAAACCGGGGGATGTTACGACTTCCGGATGAAGATGGAATGGCCGGCCGGCGATGTGACCCGTGCCCGCTCTCTCCTGCGCGGCGGTGACGGGCTTCGCTCCGTGTCTACGCTGAGGATCGATTCCGCGGCTGACGGCAGGGAACTGCAGCGGGAGGAGGTGGTGTTCTCCCCCGGCCGGGGAACCTTTCCCGAAGACACGTACTCCAACTTCGCCATCTACTTCGCCCTGCAGGGGCTGGCGGCCAATGGGGCCGGGGACAACTCCCTGTTCATGGCGGTCCCTTCCGGGGCCCTGGTAAGGCTCAAGCTTCACTGTTCACGGCGCAAACGGGTGACCGTCCCCGCCGGCCGGTTCCTTTGCACCAAGGTCGTGGCCCGGACCGACCTGAGTTTTTTTATGGGTGGCATGGGAACCTTTCTTAACTTCATCGGATATGCCTTCATTCCGAAGTCTGTTCTCTGGTATATGGAGGAAGAACCTCATCTTCTCGTGCGGTACCGCGGGATGGTCCTGGCCTCCCCGCGAAACGTCCCAATGGAAATGGAACTGGTGCGATGGAGCCGGAACAAAGTGATGGAGAACAAGACCCTCTCAGCACCGTAAAGGGGCTGCAGAAGGAGCTGTTCTTTCGCGCGCTGATCGGGGCCGCGACCCTGGGCGCGGGCCTCATGGTGCACGGGTTCGGCTGGGTTTCCATGCCCCTGGTCCCGTTTACGGTGTCCTGCGCTTTCGTCATTCTCGTGAACATCCCGTACTACTTTCTCCTGGAGAAGAGCTCCCGGCCCGAACCTCTCGTTACGGCTTTTCTTGCCGTGGACGTGGGGGTGATCTCCCTGCTGATTCAGTTCACCGGCGGAGTGAACGCCTCCAGCCTGATCCTCGGGTACCCTCTTGTGATCACCTACGCTGCGGTCACCCTGTCTGCTGTGAGCACCTTCGTGCTCGCGCTCTGTTCCATGCTCGCCTATCTCTTTCTGTCCTGGCTGGAAGGGCTCTCGGGTGGGGATGCCATGGGGGCGGACTATTCGTTCACCCTGGGGTACGCTCTGGCGAGGGCTGGGGCGGCCGTCTGTCTGCTGGCCTTCATGGCTTGGTTTTCCTCCAACTTTTCCCGTAAGCTCAAGAGAACCAACCAGCAACTGGCCCGGGCCCGCCTGGAGGTGGAACTTCGCACCCGGGAGCTGGTCCAGAGTGAGAAGACCGGAGCGCTGGGCCGGTTGGCGGCTGCCATGGCCCATGAGATCAACAAACCCAACTTCGTCATCCGGAATTTGGCGGAGATTTTGATCGAGGACCGTTCACTGGATGAGGACACAAGGGAAGAAAGCCTTGCCGCGATCCTGCGGCAGTCTGCGAACATCGAGGGGTCGGTGGGGCGCCTGCTGTCGTTCGCCAAGCCCCAGGTGCACGACTATCGTTGGGTGGACCTGAACAAGCTGCTGGGAGAAGCCCTGAACACGCTGCGTAAGATTACGCCGGCCGGTATCGTTTTCCGGACCGAACTGCAACCGGACCTGCCCGGGGTCTACGCAGACAGGATCCAGCTTCAGCAGCTCATTATTAACCTGCTGATCAACGCCATGCAGTCGCTGGGGGAATACGGCCGGATCCTCATCCAGAGTCGAACGGTTGCCGAAACAAGACCGGAGGTGGCTGAAGGACAGGGTGTCTGGAGAAACCGCGGGGGGGAGCTTATCCGGATCACCGTATCGGATACGGGCCCGGGCATACCGCCGGAACACCTGGACAGGATCTTCGAGCCCTACTTCACCACCAAGCAGGAAGGGGAAGGGTACGGGCTCGGCCTGGCCATCTGCCAGGAGATCGTGGCCGCGCACGGGGGGAACATTGACGTGGAAAGCCGCCTGGGCGAGGGGAGCCGTTTTTCCATCACCCTGCCGTTGCAGCAGAAAGAGGGAGAGCCGCCCCAAAACGCCGATGCGTAAGGGTCGCCCGCCCTGTTCGGGAGCAGGAAATGCAAGACACGGAGAGCGTGGAGCGAAGATCGCTGTTGATCGTGGACGATGAACCGGATGCCCGGTTCACCATGTGCCAGATGCTCAAGCCCCTGGAGTGCAGGATCTTCGAGGCGTCTGACGGATTGGAGGCCCTGGAGGTGCTGGGGCGGCATTCCGTGGACCTGGTGGTTTCCGACATCCGTATGCCCAGGATGGACGGCATGCGCCTTCTGAGGGGGATCCGGGAGGCCGACCCCGAAGCCCGGGTGCTCCTGATCACGGCCTACGGCGAGATTCAGGATGCGGTGGAGGCCATGCGACAGGGTGCGTTTGACTACATCTGCAAGCCGATCACACGGAAGGAACTGCTCAGAAAGGTGGAAAAAGCCCTGGATACCGGCCTACGCAAGACCGGTAGAACAGGGCGGGCGGATGTCCCCCTGGCCGCGCTTCATGAAAAGATCGTAGGCGTGTCCCCCGGGATCCGGCGGATCCGGATAGCCATCAAAAAGGTCCATTCCACCGATTCATCCGTTCTGATTCGGGGGGAGAGCGGCACGGGAAAGGAACTGGTGGCCCGGGCCGTCCACCGGCAGGGGCCTCGAGCCGGGGGTCCGTTTGTCAAGGTGAACCTTTCGTCGCTTGCTGAGGGCATCCTGGAAAGCGAACTGTTCGGTCACGAAAAAGGGGCCTTTACCGGCGCTGTTTCCCGGCGGCCCGGCCGGCTGGAGACTGCCGACGGGGGTACCTTGTTTCTTGATGAAATCGGGGATACGCCCCCGGGGATTCAGACCAAACTGCTACGGTTCCTGGAAGAGAAATTGTTCGAGAGGGTGGGGGGGAACCTGGGGATACAGGTGGACACCCGGGTCGTTTCGGCCACCAATGCGGACCTGGAAAAACGGATCCGGGAGGGGACGTTCCGTCAGGACCTCTTCTTTCGCCTGAACGTGATCCCCATACACGTGCCTCCGCTCCGCGCACGGCCGGAGGATGTTCCCCTGCTGGCCGATCATTTTATCACCCTGTTCAGCCGGGAGATGGGGCAGGGGAGAGTCTCCCTCCAGGAGAAGGCCATGGAAAAGCTTGTCCGTCACTCCTGGCCCGGGAACGTGCGGGAACTCAGGAACGTCATGGAGCGGGCCATGGTTCTAAGCGACAGCGGCCGGATCGGACCGGAGGAGATCCTCCTTGCCGAAGTGGATCAGGTGGGGTTTGCCTGCAGGGAAAAGGAAAAAGAGAGGCTGGTGCGGGCACTGGAGGAAAGCGGCGGGAACAAGTCCGAGGCGGCCCGGAGGCTGGGAATGGATCGGAGCACCTTTTCATACCGGCTGAAAAAATACCTCGGGTCTTCCTGATCCCCTCTGACCGGGAAAAACCGTTCAGGGCCTGACACCCTGTTTTTAATCGATTTTAATCACTTCCCCTCCGGAAATGTGTCTCCAGAGTCCTCCCGGATCTTCAATAACAACATAATATTATTGAATAAATCCGCATCCATCGGCCCGGAATGGTCGCGAAGGGTCTATCGGTACGGATCTTGCTTTTATCTTGCATTGACCTGCGGGTGAAAAATTACCGGGCCGGACGCGTCTGGAAGAGAGGAAGGCACGGTTTTTCAAGAATGAAGGGACCGTAAAGATGGCCTGGGTTCTTCTGGTGGAAGACGACGAACACTTGAGGCGGTGTCTCAGGAAGATTCTTGAGAAGGAGAACTGCCGGGTGGAGGAAGCTCCCACCATGAACGAGGCGGTTCGTCAGGCCTCCGAACGGGATTTTGACCTCATCATCACGGATTATCAGCTGGGTCGAAGCGGAAACGGTCTCTCTCTGATGAAGCACCTTACGGATAAAGGTTCCCGTGTGCCGGTCATCTTCATGTCCGGGTTGCGCAACCGCTGGCTGGAGCCGGCGGCCAGAGACCTGGGCGCTTTTGCCTTTCTGGAAAAGCCGTTTGCCATCGACTTCTTTAAAGACCAGCTTCTACTTGCCCTGTCCGGCTCCGGTGAAAGCAGGGGCCTTTCCCCCATGCGCCTGGCCGCGCACTCCTGAGGCCCGGCCCCACCGACTCATACCCCGCCATCGATCGGCATCACTTCTTTTTCCCTTGTTATTTCCGGCGAGCAAGAAGTGCCGGAAAAGAACGCGATTTCTTAAACTACTTGACGGAACGCTTGCCTGTTGTAGGCATGC
>CAYTRL010000214.1:0-10070 GCA_964439795.1 uncultured Thermodesulfobacteriota bacterium | reverse complement strand
CTGGGCGGGTTCACTTATTCGTGGAGGTGGGTTCAGCTTTAGCCGTTGGTAACAGCCTCCTTGAAGACGGCGGCGTACGCGTTCAGGTTCTTGCGAATCTCGGGGAGAACGGATTTCAGGGTTTCGCTGTTCGTCTCCCGAAGAATCCGCTCCAGCTGGGTCCGGGCCTCGTGGAGACCGGCGATTGCGGAGTCCGCCACGGATGAGCTGCCGGTGGAAAGGGCTTCCGTGGCTTCCGTGTGAAGCTGGACCGTTTCCAGCAGGAGATCGTTCAGAAGAGCGGCATGGGTGAGGGCACGGCCGGGCGATCCCCCGCCCCGCAGCCGCTCCTCCATGTGCCTGTAGTATTCATCGGCGGCCTTCTTCTCCAGCAGCCGGTTGGTTTCCATCTTCTCTTCAAGCTGGGCGGTAAACCGCTTCGTGTCAGTCTCCATCTGTTGAAGGGTGCTTTCACCCGATTCCGCCTCCTTGATCAGCTGAGTGAACATGGTCTCGTACCGGTGTAGCATGTCGCTGTACGGCTCGCTCCAGTCCTCGATCATCCTCAGATCCTTTTCGTGCATGTTGCTTCCCGTTTCGAGAAGCTTCCCGATCGACTCGTGGGCCTTGGCGCCGTATAGCTTGATGTGATCCAGGGCATCTTCCTTTTCCCCTGCCAGGAATTCCGTTTCGGCGTGCTCGATCCGGAATGTCAGATCCATCACCTCTTCTGCAAGACGGAGAACCGTGGTGTGGTTCGTGGCGATTTCCTTGCTGACCTCGGCTCCGTTTCGGAAGACCACAAGGGAGATGATGCCCATGAGCAGGATGATGAGCGTGAGGGCTCCCAGGGACCCCACCAGCTTGGTCCTGATGCTGATGCCGCCCATGTCGCCGCCGAGGTTTTCACCAGACAGGAGCGGGTCCGCGTCCCCGGGGGAGCGCAGGCCCGCCCGGTCCCGGTTGCCGAGCATCCGCTGGTGAAGCGCTCCGGGCGTGAACTCCCGCGCCTTGTGCTCCTCAGCGGGGTTCGAAACGAGGGGATGGCCGCTCCGGACCCCGTCCGGTTCAGGGACCACGTAGGAGGTCCCACCCCCCCCCGACCTGTTTTCGGGTTCTGCCTGCTTCCCTGTTTTTTTTCTTTCATCGTGCTCGCTCATGGTTCCATGCCTCCTGCGGTTGTTTCAAAAAAGTTTCTATGGAATTTTTCTGTGTTCCGTTGCCGGTTCTCTTGTATTTCAGCGGATGGCAGCCAGCAGGGAGTTCACCTCCACGGTGGCCAGCCCACGGTCTTTGTGTTCGGTGACGGCCGTGGTGAACCGGGAGCGGGGATCCCCCCTGGAAGGGCGCTGTTCCTGAAACTGTTCGGTGTTCAGTGACGTGACCTCCTCGATCCGGTCCACGAGAAAGCCGGTCCGTACGCCGCCGGTGTCCTCGAACACGAGGACACGCTGTTCCGGGGACGACTCGCACGGGCCGCGGACGCCCAGGAGCTGTCCCATGTCCGCAAGGAGCACCGCTTCGCCCCGGTTGTTGATCAGGCCCAGGATCCCGGAAGAACCCTGTCGGATGCCTACGCCCCGCTCCACAAGCGTGATTTCACTCAGGCGTTCCATGGGCACGGCAAACCGTTCCCCGCCCAGCCGGAAGATCAACCAGGATTCAAAGATCCCTTCCTGCTCCTCGGTTTCCGAGGCGTAGAAAGACGCCCACCAGTCCAGCTGACTCTGGGTGAGGAACGGGTTCGGGTTGGAAGTGTGTTCGTTCATCGCGGGGGATCCCTCCTTCGAGCCATAGATGGATCACCGGTTACAGGCTTCGTGAACCGGTTCCATCCACGCGCTGTTGCCGACCTTTTCCCTATGTTTTTAAAATTCTTATCGCTGGTATGAGAAGAAAACTTGAATGCTTTTATAGCTCGATGATCGTCTAAAATTTTGGAACAACATGACTTGCTCCGTGCACACGTCTGCCGGTGCTGATCAACCTTTTTCCGGCATGCTGATCTCCCTCCGTTGTATCCGGTAAGTCCGTTGGTGGTTTGTGAACAACAGGAACGGAACCTCCCGGATGATGTCTCGTTGATAAGCGCATCGATATGCAATAAAAACAGTTAGTTGAGAACCTATTTCTATTATTTGCTTGACATTTATTCAGGGTCGGGCATCATCTATGTTCCATGGAGCATCTAAGAATGGACTCTGATTATTTTAAGGGAACAACCGGTTCGAATTATTCGAATGGTTCGAACGGTTCGAACGGTACGAACGAACTGAAAAAAGGAGGAATCGACAAATGGATCAGAAGAATATCTACGACGACGTGGTTCAGTTCGCCATCAGCAACGAGCAGGGTGCCGTCGACCTTTACTCGGGTCTGGCCGAACGCACCGAGAACCCTGCCAGGAAGATCCTGTTCAAGGAACTGGCGGACATGGAACGGGGACACAAGACCCGGCTCGAAAAGCTCGACATGAACTACTTCTCTTCCCAGGAGATCAAGCCCCCGATGGATCTGAAGATCTCCGACTACCTGGTGGACGTGGAACTCAAACCGGACTCCAGCTATCAGGACGTCCTGATCTATGCCGCCAAATCCGAAAAAGCGGCGTTTAATCTGTATTCAGATCTTGCACAACTCTACGCCTCCACGCCGGACATCCAGAAGATCTTCCAGGTCCTGGCCCAGGACGAAGCCGGCCACAAGCTGAAACTGGAGCGGGAATACGATGAAAACGTGTACCAGGAGGATTGAAAACAAGATCAGGGACAGAGTCTCTTATTCACCGGTCCACATTCATTGTTGACTCTTTTATTTTCGTCATCCCGGCGAACGCCGGGATCCAGGGGTGGCCAGAGGGGGGATGCCACAGACCATCCCTCTCCTCTCCCCTGGATTCCGGATCAAGTCCGGAATGACGGAAAAGCTTTTGCTCCTCATTAATCGACACATATGAAAAAGCGGTTGGCGGCAAAACGGATCGCTTTTTCATATCATCAGCCTCGAAAGTAGGAATTCAGTTGTTTCAGGTGCATCTGAATGTCTGGTCCAGGGGGGCTTGACGATAGAATCCCATGGGTCGAAATATTCTAAGGGGGAAGAAAAAAAATGAAACGGTTCGTCATTCTGGGTGCCGGGGTGGCCGGGAAGAGGGCAGCGGAAAGGATCCGGAAAAAGGATCCCGACGCGGAGATCGTCGTGGTGGAGGAGCAGCAGGACTCTTTCTACTACAAGCCCATGCTGGGAGAATACCTGGCCGGAAAGGTCGCGGAAGAAAGGATCGTTTCAAGGGACCATGAACCGTTTTCCAACCTCGGGGCAAGGCTGCTGACCGGCGTGCGCGCCGCGGCTCTGGACGTGGCGACACAGGAGGTGGAACTGGAAAGCGGGGAGCGGATCGGGTTTGACGGCCTGCTCATCGCCTGCGGGATACGGTCCATGCTTCCGGCCGGTGCGGAGGATGGCCTCCCGGGTCTGTTCTCTCTGGACAACCTTTCCCAGGCACGCCGTATGGCCTCCTCCCTGGGTTCCGCAAATACGGCCGTGGTGTACGGTGCCAGCCTTTCGGCCCTGGGCGCCGTCCGGGGGTTGCGGGAGCGGGGGGTTGCGTGTACGCTCCTGCTGCCCGAAGACCGGTTCTGGCCCGGGGTCCTGGACCCGGTGGCGTCCGGAATCGTGGAAGACCGCCTTCGCCAGGAGGGGATCTCCCTGGTCAAACAGTCCGGGGTGGAGAGGTTCATTGTGAAGGACGGTCGTCTTTCCGGGGTGTGTACCACAATGGGGGAAGAGCTGTCCGCTGACCTGTTCGTCGCGGCAGGACCGGGGGTTCCGGCTGTGGAATGCCTGTCCGGAACCGGTCTGGCCTCGGCAGCGGGTGTCCCGGTGGATGAAGCGCTGCGAACCGGACAGGAGAATATCTACGCCGCGGGCGATGTGGCCCTGCATACGTCCGGCCTCACGGGTGGTCCCGTAGCCCACACGGGCTGGCTCAGTGCGTGGGAACAGGGGGCAGCGGCCGGTTCCAACATGACCGGCGGAGCGGCTGTGTACAACGGCATTCCTGCCCTGCGCGCCCGGGCCCTGGATCTGGATGTTGTCTGCCTGGGGCTGAGCGATGCCGACCCGGGGACGGTCCGGGAGGAATCCGGAGACTACCCGTTCGAGGAACTCCCCTACATCTACAAAAAGATCGTCTACCGGGACCGGAAGGTGGCCGGGGCACTGTTCCTTGGGGATGCCAGCGAGGCCGGCAGGGTGGGGCAGTGGGTCCGAAAGGGGGTTTCGGAAGACCAGTGCGACCGCGCCGTCCTGGACCAGATGTTCCAGACCCGGATCCTGCCCGTCCAGGCCATCGGCGCCCTGTGTCCGGTCTGTAAACACCAGATGCAGCTGGACGACTCCTGCAAGGACGGAGACGTGATGACCTGTCCTGTCTGCGGTGTGGACTTCCTGCTGGAACGGATGTCCAACGGTGTTTTCCGTGCCGGGTTCCTGCCGTCGCCGTAGACCGGGGCCTGGACTTCTTCAAGTTTTTCCCTGCCGGCTGTTCCGGAGGCGAGACGATGCACCGGGAACTGAAAGAACTTGCGCGGGAGCAGGGTGCGTCCGCGGTGGGGATTTCCGGTGTGGACCGGCTCGTGGGGAACCCCTCCATGGACGCCGGTTATCTTCTTCCAGGGGCCCGGTCCATCATCTCCATCATGCTGCCGCTGGACGGCGGGATCATCCGGGACTACCTGGGCAAGAAAGACCGGCTGGGGTTCCAGCACCACGAGACGCAGGTGTACCGGAAGCTGTTCCGCATTGGAGAGTCGCTGGTCCGCCGGCTCCGAACCCGCGGCCACCGGGCCCTGGTGGCGGAGCCGAACCTGGACTACCGGTACAAGGACGACCCGGCCTACAAGCGGGTTCCATACCGGGTGAGGCAGGCGGTGGCCGACGCCTTTGCCCGGGACAGCTCCCCGCCGGTCAGGGCCCTGAAGCGCTGGATCCTTCCCTGGCTCTACGAGACCAGCTTCCGCAGCATCGACTGGAACCTCACCCCTTCTTTTTCTCACCGCTACGGCGCGGTGGCCGCCGGGATCGGGGTGCCGGGCTGGAGCGGGAACGTGCTGCACCCGGCGCACGGCGCCCGGGTCCTCTACAATACGGTAATCACGGATTGCGCCCTGGCCCCGGATCCCATGATGGACCGGAGCCCCTGCGACGGGTGCCGTTTCTGCGTTCGCGTCTGCCAGTCGAGCTTCATACATGCCAAACGGGAGTCGGAGGTGACGGTGGGCGGGCGGACCTTTGTTCACAACCGGAAGGCCCATAACCTGCGATGCATCTTCGTGTGTGCGGGCTTCAGCGGTCAGAACCGCTACCCCTCCTGGTCCACCTGGTCTCCCGGGCGGGTTCCCCTGCCCGAGACCGATACGGGGATCGAGGAGTTCTGGCGGAGGTTCGTGTTCAAGAACTTCTGGAAGCGGAACTACTATTCCCGGGTGCTCACCGACCTGACCGCGCACAGCGAACTGGGGTTCATCCGCAAGACCGGGGAGCGTTTTGCCTCCACCTGCGGAAACTGTCAGCTGGTGTGCTGGGAGACGAGACAGCTGCGGCAGGAGAACCACGACATCCTTGTTCAGGGAGGCGTGGTGGACCCTGTTGAATAGTGTGTCCACTGGAGGGCGTACTGGAACAGTTCCTTGGCGCTGTTCAGGTTCAGCTTCTCCTTGATCTTCGCGTGGTGGGACTCGATGGTCTTCCGGCTCAGGTGGAGGGCCTCCGCGATCTCGCGTGTGCCCAGACCCTGTCCGGTCAGCCGGAACACCTCCACTTCGCGGTCCGAGAGCCGGGCCAGGGGGGATTCGTCCGCCGTGGGCCGGTCATCGATGAACCCCTCCATCATCTTCTGTGTCATCCGATCGCTGACGAACAGGATTCCCTGCAGGACCTTTCGGATCCCGTTCGTGACCCTGTCGGTGGCCTCCTGCTTCATGATGTACCCCCGGGCCCCCGAGCGGAGGGCCCGCTCGGCATAGACGGATTCGTCGTGCATGGTGAGGACCAGGACAGGCAGGTCGGCATGCTTTGCCCGGATGTCCTTGATCAGCTGCAGTCCGCTGCTCTGCTTCAATGAGAGGTCCACGATGACCACATCCGGCGCGAGCGTTTCGATGGCCTCCATGGCTTCCCGGGCCTCCTCCGCCTCGCCGCACACGGTGAGATCCGGTTCCATGTTGATCAGTTGTGCCAGGCCGTAACGCAGCGTGGGATGGTCGTCAACGATGAGGACCCGCGATTTTCCTTCTTGAGGTTTTGCTCGTTTCTTCCCCTGCACGATGGATTGTCTCCCTGTGGTCCGGGTTCCGGATCCGGAAGAACAGAAGTGTTCCGCCGGACTCCGTTCGTTTTCGTTGGAGAGTGCCGCCCAGGGCCTGGGCCCGGCACTCCAACAACCGGAACCTGGCTTTCCCGTCCGGGTCCGGTTTTCCCTTGTGTTGGATCTCTTCGCACTGTACTTCAAGTTGCAGGTACGGTCTCTCTGTTTCCATCCGGATCATGACTCGGCCGGCCTTCCTGTCCCTCACCGCGTGGATGACCGCCTCCTGAGCCAGGAAGAAAAGCTGAACCGCAAGAACCGGGTCCGGGGGAGAGGCCGGTGTTTTTCCCTGGAATCCGCAGGGGATCCCGTACATGGATTCCGTGCGGGAGGCCAGTTCCTGTACCGCTTCGAACAGGGTTTCCGGCGACAGGCCCAGCGGGCGAAGGGACAGGGCCAGGTTTCGTGTCTGCCGGATCGCGTCGTTGACCTGCCGCTCGATCTCTTTCAGATCCTGAACTGCGGCGGGGGCCGTGTCCTGGATCTGCTTTTCCACCACCTTGAGCAGGAACGAAATACCGGTAAGCTGTTGGCCCAGGCTGTCGTGCAGGTCCTGCGCGATCCTGCGACGCTCCACATCCACGGCCTCGGATGGAAGGATCCCGGGGCGGTTTCCTTTCGGTTTCGGGTGTGCTTTCACGCTCATCTCCGGATACGGGAAGGCCTCCTCGACGGGCAGGCCGAATGCCGGCGGCTTGCTCAAGGTTCCATGGCTGTTTTCACTGCACCGATCAGCTCGTCCGAAAGAACGGGCTTCATGAGGATCCGGTGGAAGCCGATTCCTGTGGATCCAATGGGAGCTGTCAGGTGACCCATGCCCGTGCATAGGATGATCGGGATGCCGGGCCGGATCCGCAGGATCTGTCTGGCCAGTTCCTCCCCGGAGATGTCCGGCATGGTCAGGTCGGCGATGACCAGTCCGAACCGTTCCGGGTCCCCGCGAAAAACCTCCAGAGCCTCCACGGCGCTGGTCCTTGCGACCACCGTGTATCCGTGCTGTTCCAGCATCCTGTGGCCGAGGTCGACAAGCGTTTCCTCGTCGTCCACGAACAGGATCTGTTTCCGTTTCTGGACGTTGGCTGCGGGCATTGTTTCCTTTCTGTGGAAGCTCGGATGAATATAGAACGAACGGTAATGATGATGCAAGATAAATAGGTTTGCATGAGGTTTGCGGTTTGTCAGCGGACGGATCCGGTTGACGGGCAGGCGCGGGGACGGGATGATGGTCGACAGGCAGGGGAGTTCCGTTGTTTGCAGAAAAGGGCTGTCATGAAACTGGAAAACCCACTGAGCCGGATGCTGGGCATCCGTTACCCGATCATCCAGGGGGCGTTCGGCCATGCGGGGACCTCCGAGCTGGCCGTGCCGGTCTCCCGGGCCGGGGGCCTGGGGATCATCACCAGCATTTCCTTCCGGACCCCCGGTGACTTCCGGGACGATCTCCGCAAAGCCCGGGAAAGAACCGACCGGCCCGTTGCCGTGAACTTCACCCTCTGGAAGGGCGAGATCGATGATGCATACCAGGAACCGTATGTGGAGGTCGCCCTGGAAGAGGGCGTGCGCACGGTGTTCACGTCCGGCTACGACGGTTCACGCATCGGCCCCCGGTTCCAGGAAGCCGGGGCGGTATGGATCCACAAGTGCGCCACACTGAAACACGCCGTCTCCGCGGAGGCCAAGGGGGCGGACGCGGTGGTCCTGCTGGGGCTGGAAGGCACGGGGTACAAGAACGAGGAGCAGCATACGACCCTGATCAACATCACCGCCGGAAGGAGGATGATCGGCGTGCCTCTGGTGGCGGCGGGGGGGATCGGTGATGCCCGCGGATTCCTGGGGGCGCTTGCCATGGGGGCATCGGGCATCTATATGGGAACGGCCTTCATGGCCACCCGGGAGTTCAAGGCCCCGCGCAAGTTCAAGGAACGGATCGTGACCCAGGATCTTACCGATCCCCGGGTCATCAAGGGGATCTACGGGATGAAGCACGGACTGGCGCCTTCCCTCGCCTCGGGAGTGATCCGTTCCGTGCCCACCGTGAAGGAGTTCATGGAGACGATGATCCGGGAGGCGGAGGAGATCCTGGCGGAGTGGAAGTCGTGGGGCCTCTTGACGTGAGTCCTCAGCAGCCTATTGAAAAAGTCCATTGAGGCAGGCCGTTCAAAAGGTGCCAGAAAAGACACGCGATTTCTGAAGCTGCTTAACGGAACGCATGCTTGTTGTAACCACGCAGAAATCGCGGGGATGCAAGGCGCACGAAAGACTGAGGAAGGAGGCGTACTTCGAAAGTACGTTGACTGACAAAGGATGAGTGGAACGCAGCAGATGGTGCTTTTTCAACGGCCTGTCAGGGCTGTTTCTGCTGCGCCTTCAGCACCTCGATATCCAGCGGCTCTCCCCGGGACGGATCCTTGCGCATGCGGAGAACCCCGTTGGGGCACACATCCTCGCAGACCCCGCAGCCCATGCATTTCGCCTCGTCCACCACCGCAAGGCCGCCTTCGTTTTCCAGCTGGATGGCGTGAAAGTGGCACGCCTTTTCATCCACGCAGGTCCCGCAGGCCACGCAGTCTTCCCCCACCTCCGCCACGTACCCGGACGACGCCAGGATGGGGACGGTCCCATCCAGCAGGTTCCACATCCGGATCCCCAGGCAGCAGCACTCACAGCAGTTACAGATCATGGCGAAGCTGCTGCCCAGGTCTTTCTTGAACCAGGCCGTGTGCACCAGCCCCCTCTTGTGACAGTCCTCCAGGATCCGCACCGCCTCTTCCTGCGAACTCTTTCTGAATTTCTGGTTGTTGTCCCGAAGAAAGGCGGCGAACGGGTCCCCCACGAAGAGGCAGACCTCCATCGGTTCCTCCAGGCAGGGGGTCTGGGAGACCATGCGGCAGGGGCAGGTGCCCACAGAGACGGATTCAGGGTTGTTCATGATGATGTGTTTGGCCTGCTTGAAGGGGACCACGGTCTCCGAGACAGGGATGTTGATGTCGTGTTTCTGGGTGAACAGCTTGATGGCATCATGGAGCTGAACCACCTTGGCGTTGTAGATGCTGGTGTCCGCGCTGTTCCCGGCCTCGGCGATCTGCTGATAGTAGGCTTCGATCATGTCGTCCAGGCCGTCCCCCAGCTCGTAAGGGAGCTCCTTTGTGGGGATGCCCAGGTTCTTGACCACGTGGCAGATGAAGTGCTGGATGTACTTCAGGTAGAGATACGCGGGAAAGAAATCGTTCTTGTCTTCCAGCTTGTAGAAATCGTACAGGGCCTTGGTGGTCTCGTTGTGCATCGGTGCCTCCTCCCCGGGGCCGTGGTTTCTTGTGAAACGCAGGGACCGAAACCTTGAAGTGATACGTCAGATATGGGAATATATCATACTCCCTTTGAAAAGAAATACTACTGTTTGCCTAGGAAAGAAAATCATACGATTCCTCCCCCGGAGGGAGGAACGGCTTTTTCAACGCGGGACAGCCCGGACACGAAGGGTTGGAAAAAGGAGGTTTCATCATGGCGAAGAAAGTGGGACTCATCTACTGCAAGAGGATCCAGGACCAGAGCTGTATCGGGTGCGCCAAGTGCTACAAGGCGGCCAACGACAAGAAGTTCGCCTTCGAGGGTCAGGATGACGTGCGGATCGTCTTCAAGACCAGCTGCGGGGACTGCCCGGGCCTGGTCCTGCCCAAAGTGGCGCTCCAGATGACCGTCATCGAAAAGCTGGGCGAGAAGGTGG
>CAYTRL010000213.1:0-10131 GCA_964439795.1 uncultured Thermodesulfobacteriota bacterium | reverse complement strand
TGTCTAGCAACGAGGATTCTTTAATTCCGTCATTCCGGGCTTGACCCTTTGACCCCCTTGACCCTTTGACCCCCCTGACCCTTTGACCCCCCTGACCCTTATACCCCCCTGAACCCTTATACCTCCCTGAACCCGGAATCCAGGTTATTTGCACCCCTGGATCCCGGCGCATGCCCCGGACTCCGATCCGGGGTTTGCCGGGATGATGGCAACAACAAGGCAGGAACAGGCACATTCTTCCTGCGGGGTGGAGATCCCCGAACAGCTTGAAAAAAGGCACGTTTTCAGAGGAGAGAACGGGGGCCGCTCGTTGATTTGTGCACGCATTTGCGTTATACCCGAACTTCCGTATCCGTGATTGTTCTTTTTCGATGCTTCTGCCTGAACGAAAGGTTTTTCATGCGAGTGGTTCGCTTCCGGAAGGGCGGTGAGGCCCGGTACGGGTTCCTGGAAGAGGGAGACCGGATCCGCCCCCTGCGCGGGACTCCCTTCCACGATCCGGAGACCCAATCGGAAACCATCCCCCTGTCCGATGTAACCCTGCTGGCCCCCTGCATGCCCGGCAAGCTCATCGGCGTGGGGTTGAACTACAGGGATCATGCAACAGAGATGGGGTTTCCCCTCCCCGATGAGCCGATGCTCTTTCTCATGCCGGCGAGCGCCGTGATCGGGCCGGGCGAAAGGATCCTGTACCCCGGGATGAGCCAGCGGGTGGATTATGAAGGGGAACTGGGCGTGGTCATCGGTCGACCCGCTTGTCATGTCCGGGAGGAAGAGGCCCGGGAGTACATCTTTGGATATACATGCTTCAACGACGTGACGGCACGGGACCTCCAGGCAAAAGACGGACAGTTCACCCGTGCCAAGGGCTTTGATACCTTTGCCCCGATGGGGCCCTGGATCGAAACCGAACTGGATCCCGCCTGCCTCACCGTGGAGACGTTTCTGAACGGGGAGCGCAAACAGTTCTCACACACGGATCAGCTGGTGTTCGATTGCCGGGCCCTTGTTTCGTTTGTTTCTCGGATTATGACCCTGCTGCCCGGCGACGTGATCGCCACGGGCACCCCGGCGGGGATCGGCCCCATGGATCCGGGAGACCGGATCGAAGTGCGGATCCAGGGAATCGGATCCCTGGTCAATGAAGTGGCGGCTTTTCCCTCGGAAAAAGAGGAGACAGCAAGATGAAGATACCCGTAGCCAAGAGAATTTTGGACCTGCCCCCCTACCTCTTTGCCGAACTGGACCGGGCCAAGGCGGCCCTGCAGGCCGAGGGGAAAGACGTGATCGACCTGGGGGTGGGGGATCCGGACATGCCGACCCCGGACCCGATCATTCGTGTATTGAAAAAAGAGGCGGAGGAACCGTCCAACCATCAATACCCCAGCTATCAGGGACTGCTGGACTTCCGGCAGGCCGTTGCCGAGTGGTACGGGAAGCGGTTTCAGGTGGAACTGGATCCGGTGTGCGAGGTGGTCAGTCTCATCGGGTCCAAGGAGGGGATCGCACACCTGCCCCTGGCCTGCATCGATCCCGGCGACGTGGGGCTTTACACGGAACCGGGCTATCCGGTCTACCCGGTTTCCATCACATTCGCCGGAGGGGAAGCGGTGGGTCTTCCGCTCAAGAGAGAGAACGGTTTCCTGCCCGACCTGGATGCCGTTCCCGAGGAAACGGCTCGCCGGGCCAGGATCCTTTTCTTCAACTACCCCAACAACCCGACGGCCGCAACTGCGGATCCGGCCTTTTTTGAAAAAGTGGTGGCCTTCTGTCGGCGGCATGACATCCTTGCCTGCCATGATGCCGCCTACACAGAGATCTCTTTCGATGGGTACCGTCCTCCGAGCTTCCTGGAGACGGACGGGGCCAAAGAGGTGGGGATCGAATTTCACTCGCTGTCCAAGACCTTCAACATGACCGGCTGGCGCGTGGGGTTCTGCGTGGGAAACGAGGAAGCGGTGGGCGCCCTGGGAAAGGTGAAGACCAACATCGACTCCGGCGTGTTCCAGGCCCTGCAGTATGCGGGGATCGAGGCCTTGGCCCGGTGGGAAAAGATCCCGAAAAAGCTCAACGAAATCTATCAGGCCCGGAGGGACCTTGTAGTGAGCGGCCTGCGGTCCTGCGGCCTGGACCCGCTCGAGCCCAAGGCCGCGTTCTACATCTGGAGCCCGGTGCCCGGGGCAGGGGACTCCAAGGAGTTCTGCAAGCGGCTCCTGGAGGAATCCGCCGTGGTGGTGACCCCCGGTGTCGGGTTCGGGGAAAGCGGAGAAGGCTATTTCCGCATCACCCTGACCCAGCCGGAAGACCGGCTGAAAGAGGCCCTGTTGCGGATTCAGCAGGTTTCCCAGAACCTGTGGTGAGAGGACCCCTTGTTCGCTTGTCGAAAAGGTTCATTGAGACAGGCCGGTCAAAAGGTGCCGGAAAAGACACGCGATTTCTGAAGCTGCTTGGCGGAAGGCTTGCATGTTGTAGCCATGCAGAAATCGCGGGGATGCAAGGCGCACGCAATCCCGAGGATTGAGGCGTACTTTGAAAGTACGTTGATTGACGAGGGATAAGTGGAACGCAGCAGATGGTGCTTTTGGACTCAGCGCGACCACGCGCTTAGCCCTGCGGGCGCATCCTGCGGATGCGTCCAATTCCTCCCTTATGGAAGGACGCTGAGGAATTGTCAGCGGCCTGTGAAGGATGGTCTCGGATGACCGGGATGCACGTTAAAGGCCTTCATACCGTTGTGGCCACCGTGGGCCTGGGCTCCAACCTGGGCGACCGGGAAGCCGCCATTTCCGGCGCGACACAGCGGATTGCGGGCCAGTCCGGAAACCGCTTGGTGGCCGAGTCCTCCCTGTACGAAACGGAGCCGTTCGGAAAGGGGGACCAGGGATGGTTCCTCAACAGCATCATCCGTGTGGAGACCTCCCGGAGTCTGAACGCCTTTTTTCGATGTCTCCAAAAGGTCGAAGCACAATGGGGACGGCAGCGCAGTGAGCGCTGGGGTCCCAGAACCCTGGATCTCGACCTCCTGCTCTTCGGGGACACCGTCAGCTCAAAGGAAGATCTGACGGTCCCTCACCCCGGAATCGCCGAACGGCGGTTCGTCCTGGATCCCTTGTGCGAGATCGCCCCCGGCCTTGTTCACCCCACTCTGCGGAAGTCGTTCCGGGAACTCCGCGAACAGCTTAAGGATCCTTGCAGGGTGATCCGCCTGGACCGGGCCGCGTATGGCCGGATCAGTTTTTCCGAGTAAAAGATGAAATTGATACAATCCGCTGTTCTGTGAGGATTTTTCTTGACGCAGTGAGACGTATTCGTGATAGAATTTCCGGGTCTCTTCTTTAAAAAAAGATCAAAAGGGATGTTAGATCGATTACGCAGACCGCCCGCATTCCCCTGAAAGCGAAAGAAAAACCTCCTCAAAATGATGAAAAATCCTCGAAAAAACACCCGCCGGAATTGACATAATATATTGAAATAAAAGAGAATATGTTCGATTCAGAAAATATTTTAACTCGGGTCTTGACATTTTCTCTGTTATGGAAATAATATATAACAATGTTAATCAGTCAATGGGTAAAAATTGGCGGGTTAATCAACACAGCCTTATATGACGAGCGGGTCATCCGCTTCCGTTTTTTTCATAAATGAGAGAATGCCTTTATAGAATAATTTGGAAAACATCTCGGAAACTCTGTATTTAAAAAGATTGAAAATTTAGAGGAAAAAAGAAGAAGAAAAGGGAGAAAGAACATGGTCAAAAGAGACAAGTCCAACTACATCATTCAGTCGGTAGCACACGCTCTGGACGTGCTGGAAGAGTTCAAGGGCGATGCCATCGAACTGGGAGTCACCGAGTTGAGCAAGAAGCTGAAGCTGCACAAAAACAACATCTTCCGGCTCCTTGCGACACTCGAGGCCCGTGGGTACATCGAGCAGAATAAATCCACGGAGAACTACCGGCTGGGGCTCAAGAGCCTGGAGCTGGGCCAGACCTTCATCCGTCAGATGGGGCTTCTCCGTCAGGCCCGGCCCACACTGGAAGAACTTGCTGCCCGGGCCAACGAGACGTCCTACCTGGCCATCATGCGGAGCCAGGATGTTATCTATCTGGACGTGGTGGAGGCCAACCAGACGGTTCGTGTTGCTTCCCGCGTGGGTCTTCGCCTTCCCCCCTTCTGCACGGCGGTCGGAAAGGTGCTCATCGCCTCGGATTCCGAGGAGGAGTTGAGGAAGAAACTCCCCGAGCACCTGGAAAAGAGAACGGACAAGACCATCACGGATTCCAAGGCCTTGATCGAGCATCTGAAAAAGGTCCACAAGCAGGGGTTCGCCCTGGATGACGAAGAGTACGAGGAAGGCGTTCGCTGCATCGCCGCGCCTGTGCGGGATTATACGGGCAACGTGGTGGCCGCCATCTCCATCTCGGGTCCCGCCATGCGCATGACGGACAAGAAGATCGTTGATGATCTCGTGATGGCGGTTCGCGAAGGCGGGGAAGAGGTTTCCAGGAGGCTCGGATTCAACGTGGGGCAGGAGATGTCCCTGGTTTAGCCTTCCAACCGGGAAAAACGCGCCCCCCGGGTCCGGTTCGACCGGGGGTGCGCGGTAAAACCGGGCGGGGAACGATCTCCCGTTTTTTCTCCGCTGTCCGGCACTCTCCCGGCCTCCCCGGATCATTTTCGCGAAAAGGCGGCCCTGTTCCGCCTTTCAGGACTCCACTGCCCGTCACCTGCACCCACCCGCCCACCCCCCAAAGTTGACAAAAAAAAAGCCAGGTGATAATTATGAATGAATATTCATTCATAACCATATTAACCACAGCCGCTTCTTGTTTATCGGGAATCAAGGAAGGCAGGGGCCTTTCTGTGCTCGCTGGATTCGGGAAGCCCCGCAGGGATGATTTTGGCTTATGGCACTCAAGGAAAAAGATAAAAGCAAACACGATAAGATTATCGAAGGCGCCATCAAGGTTTTTGCGAAAAAAGGCTTTTACAACGCCAAGGTATCCGAAATCGCACGCGAAGCCAACGTGGCCGATGGAACGATCTACCTCTATTTCAAGAACAAGGACGATATCCTGATTTCCCTGTTCGAGGAGAAGGTGGATCTGATCATTCACCGGATGGAGGCGGAACTGAACAAGGTGGATGATCCCATGGACAAGATCCGCACGTTCGTGGAACACCACATGCGGCTGGTCAGGGAGAACAAGTCTCTCTCCGAGGTGATCCAGATCGAACTGCGCCAGTCCAGCAAGTTCATGAGGCGCTATCTGCCCGTGAAGTTCCTGGAATACCTGGATTTGATCGGTCACATCATCGAAGACGGCAAGCGCCGGGGCGTGATCCGGGAGGACATCATCCCCGCCATCGCGAAGCGGGCGATCTTCGGGGCCCTGGACGAGATGTCGCTGTACTGGGTGCTCACCCGAAAACCGAAGTACAGCCTCGAGCAATCCATCGAACAGATCAGCATGTTCTTCATCGACGGGCTCCGTGTGCGGAAAAGTCCCGAGAAAAACCCCGATGAGCAGTACTCTTCCCTGCAAAGCGCCGGATAAGGCGGGCCAGGTGCGGGGATAGACATATATTGTTCCGGTTTGAGGGAGTTATTCCCGTCTGTTTCACCCTAACGGTCCAACACTTGAGAGAGAAGGAGGAAAGGCCGTGGATATTCTGGTTTGTATGAAGCAGGTTCCAGACACCGAAACCAAGATCCAGATCAACCCCGAGGGCTCCGGAATCGTTGCCGAGGGCATCAAGTTCGTCATGAACCCCTATGACGAGTTTGCCGTGGAGGAAGCTCTGCGGATCAAGGAAAAGCTCGGCGGGAGCGTTACCATCGTTTCCCTGGGGCCGGACCGGGCCACCGAGGCGATCCGGACGGGCCTCGCCATGGGAGCGGACAAGGGGGTTCATCTGAACGACGCGGCCTTCGAGGGTGCGGACAGCTATGCCACCGCCAAGGCCCTGGCCGCCGCCATCAAGGAACTGCCCCATGACCTCATCCTTGGGGGAAAGCAGGCTGTGGACAACGACAACGCCCAGGTCTACGCGGCCCTGGCTGAACTGCTGGACATTCCCCACGTTTCGGTGGTCACCAAGCTGGAGGTTGCCGATGATGGGAAGAGCGCCACGGCGGAGCGAGAAGTGGAAGGCGGAGCCAAAGAGGTCATTCAGACTTCCCTGCCCGCATTGATCGCGGCCCAGAAAGGCCTGAACGAGCCCCGCTACGCATCCCTGCCCGGGATCATGAAGGCCAAGAAGAAACCGATCGACGTGGTGGACCTGGCCAAGAGCGGACTGTCGGCCGACGAAGTGGGCGCTGCCGGTTCCAAGCTGAAGGCCGTCAAGTACTCCCTGCCCCCGGAACGTGAAGCCGGAAAGGTCCTGGAGGGAGAGCCGGAAGAGCTGGCCGCCCAGGTGGCCAAGCTGCTCCGGGAAGAGGCCAAGGCTATCTGACCGCGGTCCCGGCCGAGCGAAGGGAAGCCGGGACGGATCGTCGAAAGGAACAGGTTCAGTATTTTAGATAAAGGAGAAAAAAAATGGCAACGGGAATCTGGGTGATTGCTGAGCAGAAGGAAGGAAAGCTCAAAAAGGTATCCCTGGAGATGCTTTCCAAAGCAAAAGAGATGGCCGGCGGTGAAGAGGTCACCGCCTTGCTCCTGGGGTCCGGCGTGGAAGGGCTCGCGGCGGAAATGGGTCCCAACGGGGCGGATAAGGTACTTGTGTTCGACGCGGACATTCTCAAGGATTACACCACCGACGCCTACACCAAGGTGATCGTAGACGCGGTCAAGGAAGGGGAGCCCTCCATCCTGCTGGGCCCTGCCACCGCCACGGGTAAGGATCTTCTGCCCCGCGTGGCCGCCCGGCTGAACACGGGCCTGGCCAGCGACTGCGTGGATGTGAAGATGGAAGGCGGCAAGCTCCTGGCCACACGTCCCATCTATGCGGGCAAGTGTGTTGTGGACGCCTCCGTGCCGGACGCCTTTCCCCAGATGGCCTCGGTCCGGCCCAACGTGCTGGCCGTGGGGGATGCGGACGCCTCCAAGCAGGCCGAGGTGATCAAGAAGGATGTGAACGTCACCGATGCGGACCTGAAGGCCGTCCTGAAGGAGATCGTCAAGGGGGCCAGCGAGACGGTGGACCTCACCGAGGCGACCGTCATCGTCGCCGGGGGCCGCGCCATGAAGGAAAAAGACAACTTCAAGCTCCTGTGGGACATGGCCGAAGTGCTCGGCCCCGGCACCACGGTGGGCGCATCCCGTGCGGCGGTGGACTCCGGCTACGCGGAGCACAGCATGCAGGTGGGCCAGACCGGTAAAGTGGTGAACCCCAACCTGTACATCGCCTGCGGAATCTCCGGTGCGATCCAGCACCTGGCCGGCATGCGGACCTCCAAGGTGATCGTGGCCATCAACAAGGATCCCGAGGCTCCCATCTTTCAGAAGGCCGATTACGGGATCGTGGGCGACCTGTTCAAGGTGGTCCCCCTTCTCACCGAGGAGATCAAGAAGATCAAAGCCGCGGATTGATCCGGGGACCTGGAAGTCACAGTCAGCAACATGGAACGCGGCGGCGCAGGTTTCTGCGCCGCCCGTCCATTCTTTCTTTTTTTGAGCAGGAACGGTCCTGCCGGATAGAAGACGGGTCCGTGAGTAAAGGAGAAAACCGATGACTGAACATCTGCCGGCATGGTATCCGGGAGGGACTCCCACCAACATCATCACGACCATCCTTTTACTGGGGGCCATGGGCGTTTTCTGCTACGTGGCCTACGGCCTCGTCAAGATCCTCCTGCTCGGGGCCAAGGAAGACCGGTTCGACCGGATCCCCGAACGGATCAAGGGGGTTGTGGTCTTTGTTCTCGGTCAGAAGCGGGTGGTTCGCGAACCTTCCGGATGGGGGCATTTCATCATCTTCTGGGGCTTTCTCTTCATCACGGCAGGGACGATGGAAGGCTTTGTGAAAGGCGTCTGGCCGCATTTCACCTACCGGACGATCCTGGACCCCATCTGGCTGGGCTGGCTCTACATGCCGTTCAACCTGGCCGTGGACGTGGTCAGCTTCGGCGTGCTGATCGCCCTGTCGATCGGTCTCTTCCGGAGATACGTGGTCAAGCCGGTACGCCTGGAGTCCGACGACCCGGGCGCCAAGGTGGACGCCACGATCATCATCCTCCTGATCTACGTGCTCATCATCTTCATGTTCCTGCTTCGCGGCGCTGAGATGAACGTGTCCTATTACGAGGGCAACCCCCCGATCCACCCGGCTTTCTGGGCTCCCGTCTCCTACATCGTGGGCCTGATCCTGGGCGGGCCGGTCACCACGGATGTGGGCCTGGGGCAGCAGCAGGTTTTCCTGGCCCTGTTCTGGTGGATCCATAACATCATCATTCTGGCTTTTCTCATCTACATCCCGTTTTCCAAGCACCTGCACCTTCTGGGCGCCATCCCCAACATCTTCTTCCGGTCGTTCGGCCGTAAGGGGGAGCTGACCACCATGGACCTGGAAGACGAGACGGTGGAGAGCTACGGGATCTCCAAGATCGAGGAGTTCACCTGGAAGCAGCTCCTGGACGAGTACGCGTGCACCGAGTGCGGCCGCTGCCAGGAGAACTGCCCCGCCTTCCTCTCCGGCAAGGCCCTCAGCCCCAGCCGGATGATCCATCACCTGAAGCTGCACTTGAAGGCCAAGGGCGCCGTGCTCACGTCCGGCAAGCCCGAGGATGACCTTTCGGATAAAGAAAAGGCCGCCCTGGAAGAACCGATGATCGGCGAGGTGGTGTCTGAAGAGGCGATCTGGGATTGCACCACCTGCCGGAACTGCATGGAAAACTGTCCGGTCTTCATCGAGCACCTCCAGAAGGTGGTGGACATGCGCCGCTACCTGGTGCTCACGGAAAGCCGGTTCCCGGCGGAAGCGCAGAGCGTTTTCCGGAACATGGAGACCAACTACAACCCCTGGTCCATGGGTTATTCCTCCCGGGGGGACTGGGCCAAGGAGCAGGAGGTGAAGTCCCTGAGCGAAGCGGGGGAGACCGATGTCCTGTTCTGGGTGGGCTGCGCCGGATCGTTCGACGACCGGGCCAAGAAGATCAGCGAGTCCATGGTCAAGATCTTCAACGCGGCGGGGGTCGACTTCGCCATCCTGGGGCCGGAGGAGATGTGCTGCGGGGAGACCGCGCGCAGAATGGGCAACGAGTACCTGGCCCAGACCCTGATGTCGGGCAACGTGGAGGTCCTGGGCAACTACAAGTTCAAGCGGATCGTCACGGCGTGCCCCCACTGTTTCAACACGATCAAGGACGAGTACCCGCAGTTCGGCGGCAACTACGAGGTGATCCATCACACCCAGTTCATCGCGGAACTCCTGGCGGCGGGCAGGCTTCCCCAGCCCAACACGCTCAACGGAAACGGAAAACTCACCTACCACGATTCCTGTTACCTGGGTCGTTATCACGACATCTACGACGAGCCCCGGAAGGCGTTTCAGGCCGTTCCCGGCGCGGAACTCGTGGAGATGGACCGGAACCACGGCAAGAGCTTTTGCTGCGGTGCCGGCGGCGGCCGGATGTGGCTGGAGGAGGACGTGGGGGACCGGATCAACGAAATGCGCGCAGATGCGGCCATCCAGACCGGGGCCGAGACCATCGGTACGGCGTGCCCCTATTGCCTGACCATGTTCGAAGACGGTGTGAAAGCAAAAGGAGAAGAAGAAAGAGTACAGGTTGTGGACCTTGCGGAGCTGATCGCCAAGGGACTCTGAAACGACACGGACCCCCGCTTTTTGCCCCACGACTGCGGAAAAGCGACTTCGGAAGATGATGCGGGGGAGAGCGTCCACCACCTTTTTGCTTTGAGGGGGGAATTCCGGGAAGGCCCAGCGCTGCACCGGAATCGGAATCGGAAACGGAAGCAGGTTTCGGGTCCTTCCCGGCCCGTTGATCTCCTGCGGACTTGATGCGAACCGGACAGGGTTCCCGCCCTCCTTCTTTGATCCTTTTTTTTCCGAAGACGCCGCTTTTTTCCCCTTCAGGGAAGAAGCGGCGTCTTCCTTTGTGCCGTATTGACGGGAACGGCATTTTCCTATAAGTTTTTAGAGCCTTCCGCACCCCCATCATCCGGGGCGG
>CAYTRL010000212.1:1208-10184 GCA_964439795.1 uncultured Thermodesulfobacteriota bacterium | reverse complement strand
CAAGCGCGTTATTTTGTTACCCCTTCAATCTCCGCCGTTGGTCTCTTTCCCCGAGTTGATCTACACCCCCTCCTGCAGTCACCTCTCCGGGCAACCTCCATGCCATTGCCTCAGGCCCGGCAGGAACTCCCCGGGCGCAATGGCGTTTTTCCTTCTCGCAGGCCGGGCAACGGATGAGCAGGACGGCCGGTGTCCCGGGCAAAGGTGTTGAAGATCCATCACAGGGATCATCGAGGTGTATTCGTGGTTGCAGCAGACGGTTAGAACGGGACAGGGGAAAACATCTTTTTCAAGCTTACTTAGACCACGGCTTTCCGGTTTCATGCTCCGGCAGGCAGGAAGAAGACAAGGTCACAGGATCCCTGTCAAGACAAGGGTTCTCCAGAGAAAAAACAAAGTTTCCCGACAACCTGAGAATGTAAGGGGTCAGGTCTTCATTCTACATTTTTCTCGTGGGTGCCCCGTGCCGCACAACTCGTTCGTATTGCCGAAAAATGTAGAATGAAGACCTGACCCCGGCTACGCATGGCGTTTCTCGAGACCCTCATCCAGGGGGCACAAAGTTGCAAATCCGGAGAAAATCTCATATTTGTACAGGTACCGGTCGCAAGAACCGTTTGACCCTCCGGTGGCCTGAATTGGCCGACTCGCGCCGCTCACCCGCCATCCCAACAACCATGGAGACGCAGATGAGAGAAACCAGCCGCAACCCTGCCTTTAAAAAAGCCGCTATCTTCTCACGGGGAAGCCCCGTCCGTTTTTTCTGCCACTGCACCGGGGGCGTTCTTCTGCTTGCCCTCTTATTGCTGCTTGCCCCGGGACCGGATCCCTGCTTCTCGCAGGAGGAGCCCGTCGACATATCTCTCCGGAAATCCGTGGAACCGGAACCAGGTATGACCCTGAAGAGGCAGCGGGACCCCCTGATCCTGACCGACCAGATGCTGGGGGGGTTTTTCAACGGAGAACCGGTCAAGAAGCTCGCCTTGTATGCTTATGACGGACAGAAGTTTACCCCGATCCCATTCCAGTTCGATTTTATCGGGGAGGATGGGCTGGTCATCCCCAGCCACGTGAACCGGGTGATGGAAAAGGCGGTCTACGATTTCATCCCCAACAAAAACCTTCCCGCCCGGCTGGCACCACCCTATGAACTCCTGTTCATGGCCAAGGACATGGGAGCCCGCTACGCCGGGGACGGCATCCCGGACGGGTTCATCAGCGCCCTGGAGATCCACGCGCGGGATCCCGGCGACAAGGGCGAGGGCTGGGTATACCTGATGAAGCCCAAGTCCCGTCCTGCGCGGGTCAAGAGCGACTACGTGGACTACACCCTGATCAAACGGGGGGAGCAGAACATCGAGCAGATCAAGGCGGAAGGGTACACCACCGGATTTCCTGACGCGGACAAGCCGTTCGCATACGGGTACTGGATGATCCCCGAGGACGCGGGCGGAACGGGTGTGGATTTCCTCCAGACTTTCCGGGTGCGGATCAAGATGAAACTCCTCTTCTGGAACATCGAACTGGACCCCAAGAACAACATCATTCCCTACGTGATCGGGTACAACAACGGCCCGGTCAGGGTCACCCGGCGCGTGTTCAGCAGCGTGGTGATCAAGGGGATCAAGATGGACAAGTTCATGGGGGACGCAAAACTGGAGACCGAGAGCCACTACTACGGGAGCTTCTTCTTCTTTGACGGAGAGGTGAGCCTGCCCGGTTTTGTCAAGAAGATCTCCAAGATCAAGGCCATGTTCACCACCGATTTTTCCGCCAATGCAACCGGGATGAAATGGTACAACGCCACGAACGCCTCAAACGGGGGCTGCGTGGTGGACGGCAAGATGTCCCCCCAGGAAAAGGCCCTGAAAGAGGAACCCTACCTGTGGTCCCTGATCGTCGGACGTCAGGGGGGATGGGCGAACATCCTTCAGATGCACACCGAATCCGTGAAACCCAACATGGACCTCTTCTACCTGGACGATTCCGCATACATGAACGAGAAAGACCCGGACCTGGACGGCACGTGGGCATCCACGGGCTACTACCTGGACAAGCTGGACGAGGTGGAAGACCTGGTGACCTTCCGGACATACATCCTGGCCATCCCCAGCTCCTTCCGGGTCCCGGACACCCGGGAACTGGTAAACATGGTCTACCATCCGTTGAAGTTTGATGTGGAACGGACATGGAAGGTGGGCCCTTGAAAAGGCTCGCAACCCTGATGCTGATGACCCTGGCGGGGTTCGGTCTCATGGGCTGCTCCCCCGCCTGCCGGCTTCAGGGGACCGGCACGGTCCTGCACCTGGAGATGGAAGGCGGGTTCTACGGCATCGAGTCGGATTCGGGGGACCACTACAGGCCCGTAAACCTGCCCGAACCTTTCGCATCGGCAGGACTCCGGGTCCGTTTCTGCGCCGACCCGGTCCAGGGACTCATGGGGATTCAGATGTGGGGGGTTCCCGTAAAGATCCGGAAGATCGAGGCCCTGGAACCGAAGCAAGGCGGATCCCCCCCTGAAACGGGAAACGACTCGTGAACGGCGACTGGTCCCCATACCTGGACGCGGCCGTCCTGGCGGTGAAAAAGGCGGGACGGATTCAGAAACAGTCGTTCAACAAACCGCACACCGTGGAGTTCAAGGGAGAGACCGACCTGGTCACCGAAGTGGACCACGCGTGCGAACAGGCCGTGGTGCGCATCCTGAAGAAGGACTTTCCCGACCACGACTTTCTCCTGGAAGAGACCGATTCCCCGGCCACGGGCTCACCCTATCAGTGGGTGGTGGACCCGCTGGACGGCACCACGAACTACACGCACGGGTACCCGCACTTCTGCTGCTCCATCGCCTTGCGCTACCGGGAGGAAACCGTGCTCGGCACGGTGTTCGATCCGTTCCGGAACGAGCTGTTCACAGCGGTCCGGGGTGAGGGGGCCTATCTCAACGGCACCCATGTCCGGGTGAGTGATGAAACCAGGTTGATCCGGTGCCTGACGGCCACCGGATTCCCCTACGACCTCCATGCCGCGAAAGATACCAATCTGGAGACGTTCTCCAGGGTGATTTTCCAGGTCCGTGCCGTGCGTCGATCCGGATGCGCGGCCCTGGATCTTTGTTACATCGCATCCGGACGCCTGGACGGATACTGGGTGGTGAAGCTCGCTCCATGGGATGCGGCGGCCGGGGTGCTCATGGTGCAGGAGGCGGGCGGGACGGTAACCGACCTGGAGGGGGGGCGGGACACCTGGGGCAACAGAGGCCTGGCGGTGTCCAACGGCAGGATCCACCCGGAGTTGATGAAGATGCTTCGAAATTCTTAAAGGCCCCTGTTCAGTCCTTCGCCTTCTTGGGGGCCAGAAAATAAATCTTGCCGCCCTGTTTCATCTCGCCGGCACGTTCCCCGGCCAGCGGACCGGTCCCGAAGAAGAGATCGGCACGCCCGGGCCCCTTCACCCCTCCCCCGGCATCCTGGTTGAAAACGAACCGGTTCGCCTGCTCCCATGTCACCGGCGTCCCCTCGCGCATGGGAACCGGCACTTCGGTCTCGATGTACGCCAGCGCACCCGGAGGATAAAATGCCGGGTCCGTGGCCATGGACCGGTCCGGGGTGAGCAGGATGCCTGAACTTCCCAGAGGCCCGCCCTTGGTCTCTGCAAAGAAGATGTACCTTTCGTTATAATCCATTATTTTTTCAGAATCTTCCGGATGATTCATCATGTACTTCTTTATTGTATCCGTGGAAATATCTTCCAGAGCTATCTTTTCCTGCTCTGCTAAATACCGGCCGATAGGCCGGTACGGCTTACCGTTGTTTCCCGCGTAGTGCACGTTCAGGACCCTCCCGTCCGGGAGCAGGATCTTTCCCGAGCCCTGGATATGGAGAAAGAACGCCTCAAGAGGGTCCCGAACCCAGACGATCTCGTATCCTCTGCCGCTGAGCGCCTCCAGACGGTCGATCTCATGCCGCGTGTAGTACGGGACCAGGGTGCCGTCCTGGTACCTGCCCACCAGACTCCGCCTCTTAAACCGGGGCTCGAACTCCCCCAGGTCCACGGTGATCAGATCTCCAGGCAACCTGAAGATCGGCACCGAGTACTGGATACCGGGCAGGCGGGACCCTTCCAGAACCGGTTCGTAATACCCGGTGAAGAGAACCTTTTTCCTTTTGCCGCCCCCCCGGTATATCTTTGCGTTCTTCTTCAGGTACTCCCGACGTTCCCCGGCATCCGGGTACTTGCCTGCAAAGGTGAGAAAATCCACCAGGAACTGTTTCAACTCACCCGCGGTGTAGACATCACGGCCGAACCGGTAAGTTCTTCCCGGGGATTGCTTTTCGTAGTACTCCAGGCTCCCCCTTCCCGCCACAACCAGGCTCTCTATGGAAGTGTCGTCCGAGAAGGAAGGCCCTCCCCGCCACCATTTTACGGGCTTCAGGTCGTTCACCGGATCCAGGTTGTCGGATACCGCCGCCACATCCGGGGCCGGTGCAGCGCAGGCGGAAAGCAGCCCCAGCAACAAAAGGGCAACAAACAAGAACGTTTTCGTCTGATTGAGAGCTGCCATCTGTTTCCTTCCTCCTTGATTCCAGACCTGTTTGATTCACATCTAATTCATTTATAACACAGGACAGCAGCGGAACCATACCCCCGGGGAGAGAAAGTTGATTTTTTACGGACATGCTTTAGTATGAACCTTTCTGCCCTCCCTTCCCCCCGGTGTTCGATCCTCTGGTTCAACAAATCCGAGGTCCGGTCGCGCCGATGAGAACCGCTTGACAAGAAAAGAGGTAGCCATGGAACTGAATGAACGTATCATCACGCAGGCGATCCTGGATCGCTGGCATGAAAAATTCCGGGAAAGTCTGGATGTGGACGTGTGCATCGTGGGAGCCGGCCCTTCCGGCCTGGTGGCGGGAACCTATCTCTCCGACTGGGGATACAAGGTGTCCCTGTACGAGAGAAAACTCAGCGTGGGAGGGGGCATGTGGGGTGGAGGGATGATGCTCAACGAGATCGTGGTCCAGGAGGAAGCCAGGGGGATCCTTGAGACCTTCGGAATCAAATCCGAACTGTATACCGACGGGTACTACGGCGTGGACAGCGTGTACTGCATCACCTCCCTGGCGGCCCGCGCCTGCGAGGCAGGCCTGAAGATCTGGAACCTGATGAGCGTGGAAGACGTGGTCATGCGGGATGAGCGGGTCACAGGCCTGGTCATCAACTGGTCCGCCGTGGAAATGGGCCGCCTTCACGTGGATCCCCTGACCGTCTTTTCACGGTTCACCGTGGACACAACGGGTCACGCCTGCGAACTGGTTCACGTGGTGGAGAGAAAGGTCCCCGGAAAACTCGACACCCCCAGCGGGAAGCTGGAAGGCGAGAAATCGTTGTGGGCCGACAAGGCGGAAAGGCTCACGCTGGAGAACACGAGGGAGATCTTCCCCGGGGTCTACGTGGCCGGCATGGCAGCCAACGCCACCTTCGGCGGCCCCCGTATGGGCCCGATCTTCGGCGGGATGCTGCTCAGCGGAAAAAAGGTGGCCGAACTCATCCGTGATCGCCTGGAATCTGAAAAAGGGTCGTCGTAGCCATGCGGGCTCCATGTGTTCTCACAGTGGCCGGCTCGGACTCCGGGGGCGGCGCCGGTATCCAGGCGGACTTGAAGACGATCACGGTGCTGGGCGGTTTCGGCATGAGCGCCGTAACAGCCCTGACCGCCCAGAACACGCAGGGGGTGGAGGCCTCATGGCCCGTCCCGGCGGAATTCGTGGTCCGTCAGATCGAGGCGGTGGCCGCGGACCTTCCCGTCCACGCGGTTAAGACGGGAATGCTGGCCAACCGGGAAATCGTGGAGGCGGTGGCCGAGGCGATCGGACGCCTTCTGCTCCGTCCCCTGGTCGTGGACCCCGTGATGATCGCAAAGGGCGGGCATCCCCTGCTGAAAGAGGAAGACAGCCACTGCCTGTGCCGCAGCCTGTTTCCCCTGTCGCGCCTGGTCACTCCCAACCTGCCTGAGGCCTCCCTGCTCTGCGGACGCCCCGTGGAAACCACGGAGCAGTGCAGGGATGCCGCCCGTGCCCTGCACGACATGGGACCGGAAGCCGTCCTGATCAAGGGCGGGCACGGACAGGGACCGGAAGCCGTGGACCTGCTGTTCGACGGGACCGGGTTTACTTCATTTTCCAGCCCGCGGCTGGAAACAAAGAACACTCACGGTACGGGTTGCACCTACTCCGCCGCCATAGCCACCTTCATTGCCGGGGGGCTTCCCCTGCCCGAATCCGTGGACCGGGCCAAACGATTCATCTCGGACGCGATCCGTTTTTCTCTTCCCCTGGGAAAGGGGCACGGCCCCACCCATCCCTACGCAGCCGCCTTTCGGGATGCCGAGCGCTTCCACATCCTGGAGAACCTCGCCCTGGCGATGAGGCAGCTTCACAATCGCCCGGAACTCTGTCGACTCTCCCCGGAGGTGCAGTCCAACCTGGGGTATGCCCTGCCCAATGCCCTGGATTTTCGGGACGTGGCCGCCTTTCCCGGAAGGATCGTCAGGCTTCCTGAAGGCCTGGAACCGGCCCGTCCCCCTGCCTTCGGTGCATCGCGCCACATCGCCAGCATCATCCTGGCGGCCATGAAGACCTATCCGGAGCTTCGTTCCGCCATGAACATCCGTTTTTCCGAGCAGACGCTGAAAACAGCGGAGCAGAAGAACCTGGTTCAGGCCGGGTTCGACAGGGGCCGGGAGCCGGACGAGGTGAAACGGCGGGAAGGATCCACTCTGGAGTGGGGGACCCTGGAAGCCATCCGGTCCGGAACCACGCGGCCGGACCTGATCTACGACCGTGGAGAGGCGGGCAAGGAAGCCATGATCCGCATCCTGGGGACCGACCCCACGGACGTGATCCGCAAACTCATGCTTCTCCTCTGACAGGATTTTCTATCATAGGTTGAAAACGTCCAAGTTGTTGTCATCCCGGCGAACGAGGGTGTCGATTTTTGAACTTATGGGGTGTTTTTAAATGATTCAGGCAATATGCCCAATAGGGGAGATTGCGAGCGGAGCGCGGCAACCCCCCGGCCCCGTGAGCATTTTCATCGCGGGGGGTTGCCACGTCGCCTCCGGCTCCTCGCAACATTCGCTATTAATAGACCGCCTGCATCCGTTTATCGACCCCCTCGAAGGCCGGAATCCAGGGGTGGCTTGGGGAGATATACGAATCAGGCATGTCCTCCCCTCCCCTGGATTCCGGGTTCAAGGGGGTATAAGGGTCAGGGGGGTCAAAGGGTCAAGCCCGGAATGACGGGAAAATGCAGATGCCTCGTTCTTCAAAATCTTGCGAAAAGAGGCTACGAATTTAAGGCCATTCTCGTCTGGATACTTCATGTGAAGTCGTAAAGCAGTGAATAATGAGTACTCAATGAATTTTCGCCGAGAAAGGAGATGCGCATGGACGTGCTGGATGCCGTCAGAACCCGTCGAAGCGTGAGAAGGTTTTCCGAAGAGCCCGTCTCCCCCGGGGACCTGGAAAAGGTCCTGGCCGCGGCGCAATGGGCACCCTCCTGGGTGAACGTGCAGCCCTGGCGGATCGTTCTGGTGGAGGACCCGGAACGAAAAGAGGCCCTGAAGGGAACCCTGCTGCCCAAGAACCCGGCGGGCAAGGGTTTCGACCAGGCCCCTGTGCTGCTGGTCCTGATCGGGGAAACGGGAAAGTCCGGGCTGTACGGGGATACGTTCTCCACGGACAAGGGGGACTGGTACATGTTCGACCTGGGAATCTTCGCGCAGAACATAGCCCTGGCCGCGCACGCCCTGGGTCTTGGCACCGTCCACGTGGGCGCCATGGACCACAAGGCGGCCGGCAAGGTTCTGGGGGTTCCCGAGGGGTTCGAGGTGGTGGAGATCCTTCCGCTGGGGCATCCGGCATTCGAGCCCAAGGCGCCCCCCAGGAAAGACCTGGAGACGTTCGTGACCCGGGAAACCTTTACCGGCACCCCCTGGGGAACCTAAAGCTCTGGCGAAAAAAAACTTGAAGTACAGGCCGTTCAGAAAGTGCCAGATGCAAGGCGCACGAAAATCCCGAGGAAGGAGGCGTACCCCGGAAGTACGTTGACTGACGAGGGATGAGTGGAACGCAGCAGATGGTGCTTTATCAACGGCCTGTTAGGAGGTAGCGTTCCAGGGCGACTGCAACCCCATCCTCCCGGTTTGAGGCCGTTACGCGGTCCGCCCTCCGGCGGACCTCGGGGGGGCTGTTTCCCATGGCGATTCCCAGACCCGCCGCCTCCAGCATCTCTACGTCGTTGAAGCTGTCCCCCAACGCCGCTGTACTGCCCAGCGGAATGTCCATTGTCCGGCATACCTGCTGAAGGGCGGCCCCCTTTGTGACGCCGGGAGGCAGAATTTCCAGGTAGGTGGGTTCGGAGCGGACCAGGTTCGGCGGATCATCCAAGCCGTGAAGGTAGGTGCTGCGGAACGCCTCCAGTTCCTCTCCCTGGCCGATAAGAAGGAGCTTGGCCGGGTCCCGGTCCAGAAACCTGAACAGATCCCCGACCACTTCCGCCTTCACGCCGTCCTTCTCCATGCTCTCCCGGAGGCGGGGCGTCATCTTTTCCACGTACAGATCGTCATCGACATAGAGGTTGCACTGGATGTCGTACTCTTCCAGAAGGGTAAGGGCGCGCCGGGCATACCTTACGGGGAGATCCTTCCGAAAGAGGACCCGTCCCTCTTCCCGGGTGACCACGCGTCCTCCGTTGTACAGGATCATCGGGGCCTCGGCGCCCGCGGCCCGGGCGTACGGAAGGGCTGAATCGTATTTCCGGCCTGTGGCCAGCCCGATGAGCAGCCCCGCATCCACTGCCCGCCGCAGCGCGGACCGTGTGGCTAGAGAGATTTCCCGTTCCGGGGTGAGCAGGGTACCGTCCACATCCAGGTATACAAGCCGGTATGTCATCCTCTCCATCCTCCCGCGGACC
>CAYTRL010000212.1:0-1108 GCA_964439795.1 uncultured Thermodesulfobacteriota bacterium | reverse complement strand
GGAAACGCCGGTTCATTTTTTCATGGGTCATCCCCATCTCGCAGCGGGGAGTGAAATGCTTCAATACCTCTACCAGTACCTCGTGGGCGGCGCGATCTTTTTTGTGGGCTTTTTCTTTGTCTGGCGGCAGGGAGACGTGGGGTTCCGGGATGCCCGGACGAGAAGGAACGCCCTGCTTCTCCTGGGCGGGTTCGTGCTGTTCGCACTCGTTCACGCCTTTTTCCAGTTCGTGGCGCCGGGATTGACCCTGGCCTCCCCCTGATCCCGGACCCGCGGCAACACTCGCAACCAACGGGAAGAACTGCATGGAAACCCTGGGAACCGACGCGGCCCTCCAGACCATCCGCGGAGAACCCATCGATTACATCCTGATCTTCGTCTACTTCCTGGCCATCATGGGCTTCGGCACCCTGTTTGGCAAGTTCACCAAGTCCACCAAAGATTTCTTCTTCGGCGGCCAGCGGTTTCCCTGGTGGCTGATCGCCATGAGCCTCATGGCCACAATCGTGGGCTCCTACAGCTTCGTCAAGTACTCCCGGGTGGCCTACGAGCACGGCTTTTCCTCCACCATGACCTACATGAACGACTGGTTCTACATGCCGCTCTACCTGTTCATCTGGCTTCCCGTAATCTATTTTTCCCGGGTCGTCTCCATTCCGGAGTACTTCAAGCGCCGCTTCGACGCACGGGTGGGCCTGGTGGCGGTATGCTACATCGTTCTCTACATGGTGGGCTACATCGGCATCAACTTCTTCACCCTGGGCAAGGCCATCCACGCCATGATCGGCTGGCCCGTGTTCCCCTCCGCGTGCGTGGTGGCCGTCATCGCCTGCATCTACGTCACCGCCGGGGGACAAACCGCCGTGATCATGACCGACCTGGTTCAGGGGTTCCTGCTGCTCCTGGCCGGTTTCGCGCTTTTCGGGATCGGCCTGAACGCCCTGGGGGGGTTTTCCAACTTCTGGAACTTCCTCACCCCCGATCACCGTATGAGCTTTGCGCCGTTCAACGCCCCCGCGCGCTTCAACTTCGTGGGGATATTCTGGCAGGACACCGTGGTCCAGGGTGTCGCCGCCTGGTTTCTCAATCAGGGGATCATCATGCGGGT
>CAYTRL010000211.1:0-10222 GCA_964439795.1 uncultured Thermodesulfobacteriota bacterium | reverse complement strand
GTCGGAAATCCGCAACAGACCAGGCCTTCCCAGAAAGCAAAGGATTCGATATGGAACCCATGAAAACCCAGAGATGTTATCAGTGTGGTTCACGGTTTAACGGGCCTAGTTGTCCCCACTGCGATCACGCTGTGGACTTTCACGATATGGACATGCGGGTGGTGGATTACCTTCGGCTGCTGGGTTTCTTTTTCCTTGAGCTGATCGGTTCCCTGGCGAACAAGGGCTCCAAGCGGTCCGGGGCACCCGGAACCCGTCAAGGCCCCCTGCAACCACCCGGAAAACGGCCGAAAGGGGGACTGAACCCCCAACAGACCTGTTGAACGGGGTGCGGACCTTCCAACTTCGTGCAGCGGGGAGGGGGTTCCTGCTTATTGACGAACCGAAACAAGCATGATTACATAAGGTTTTCAAGTGCTTCAAGCTCTCTGGCCACAACCTGTCGACAAGGGAACCTATGGAAAACGCCCGCGTGGACGGGGTCTCCAAACCGGACGCAACGGATATCGCATCCAGCCTGAATGGGGACGGGGAAGCCTTCGCCCGTCTCGTCCGGCGTTACCAGCGCGAGATCACGGTCACCATGTGGCGGTTCAGCCGGGAGAAAACCACCTGCGAGGAGCTGGTTCATGATGTGTTCGTGGAGGCGTACCTCAGCCTGGGAAGCTACCGGGGAAAGGCGCCCTTCCTTCACTGGCTTCGAAAAATCGCCACCCGGGTGGGGTATCGCCATTGGAAACAGGCGGCCCGGGAGCGCGCGCATCCCCGGGAGCCCCTGGATGAGGACAAGCTGGAGGATGTCTCTTCTCCCGGATCGGAAAACCCGGAGATCGCTTCGGAACGCCTGCAGGATCTCCTCTCCAGGCTCCCCCCGAGGGACGCCCTGGTGCTGACATTGCTCTACCTGGAGGAATGCTCCGTCCGGGAGGCTGCGGACCGCACGGGATGGAGCCGTGCCATGGTCAAGGTTCAGGCCCACCGGGCCCGGAAAAAGCTGCGGAAAATGCTGGAAACACCCAAGGGGGGATAACGATGGATGCGATGGAAACCGTGGAAAGACTTGCAGCTTCCGCACGCCGGGAAAACCCACCCCGGATCGATGTATCCGAAAAGGTGATCCAGAGCCTTCGGGCCCGGGAAACGGACCGGGAAAACCTTTTTTCAGGCCCGTTGTTCAAGTTCAGCGCCGTTTCATTCGTCTCGGCGCTTATCGTGGGGGCGTTCGCCCTGCAGGCATGGATGTCTATGCACGACCCGATGGTTCAGATGTTCGACACCGTGGCCATGGTGATGAAATGACAGAACAAACCGCCGCAGGATCTTCCCGGGAGAAATTGCACCCTCTCCCGCGCAGGGCGGGGAGATGGCTCTCCATCCTGCTGGGGTTCGTGATCTTTATCTGCGGAATGATCCTTGGGGGAAGCGGCGCCCTGATCCTGGAGAAAAAGCTCATCCTGCACAGCCTTCACCATCCGGAAGAATTTCCAGGGAAGATGGCTGAGCACATGAAGAAGAAACTGGGACTGACGGATGCTCAGCAGGACCGGATCCTGGAGATTCTCACCCGTCGGCAACAACGGCTCCAGACGCTTCAGAAAGAGGTACAGCCCCGGTTCGAGGCGGAATTCGAAGCCGTCCAGGTTGAGATCAACGACGTACTCGACCCGGAACAGGCAAGAAGGTACAACGCATGGTTCGACAAGGTGCGGAAGGCCTGGACACCCCCAATCCCCGGGGAGGACGAGACGCCCGCCCCTTGACACCCCTTTCAGCATCTTTTTCCGAACGCTTCCACCCAGGGATATTTTTTTTTGGGTTGCCGCCCTGCTCATTTTCCGCTTCCCGGTCTTCCGTTCCATGGAACTCGCGTGTCAAGTTTTCATATCCCCTTTGACAACCCCGCCCCTGTTCCATTACCAATGATCCGGTTGCAGTGCTTTTTTACCGGCAACCTGCACGGAGATCCGGAACAGGAAGCGGCGGGAAAATCATGTCCGTTCAAGGAAGGAAAAAAAGCCACACACCTCTGGCTGTGGTTGCGCCTGGAATTCTTCTGGCCGCCACCGGTGTAGGCGCAGGCGACCTGCTCACAACCGCCATCGCCGGTTCTGCAGTGGGCCTGTCGATCCTTTGGGCGGTCCCGGCGGGCGCGGCACTCAAGTACGTACTCACAGAGGGCATCGCCCGCTGGCAGATGAGCACCGGGGCCAGTCTCCTGGAGGGCTGGGGGACCCGGGCAGGCAGGATGCTGCAGGCAATCTTCCTCGCCTACCTGCTGCTCTGGAGCTTCTTCGTGGGGGGCGCCCTGCTCGGCGCCTGCGGGGTGGCCGGGGCGGCTCTGCTCCCCGTCTTTGACAACGGGCAGCACGCCAAAGCGTTCTGGGGGGTGATGCATGCCGCGGCAGGTTACCTGTTCGTACGGTTCGGCGGCTACCGGCTCTTCGAGGGGATCATGTCCTCCCTGGTGGGCCTTATGTTCGTGACCGTTATCGTCACGGCCCTTCTCACGCGGCCGGACCCGGGGGAAGTCCTCCACGGGTTCCTGGTGCCTTCCCTTCCGGAAAACGGTCTGGGGTGGGTGCTGGGGGTCATCGGAGGGGTCGGAGGGACCCTCACGCTTCTCTCCTACGGCTACTGGATCCGGGAGGAGGGACGCGCAGGCCGTTCCGGGCTCCGGCTCTGCCGGATCGATCTCGCGCTGGGGTACCTGGTGACGGCGCTGTTCGGCGTATCCATGATCGTAATCGGGTCCCGGGTGGAAATTGAAAAAAACCCCGCCCTGGTCCTGGAGCTTGCCGGCCACCTGGAATCCCTTGTGGGCCCGGGGGGCCGCTGGATCTTTCTCCTGGGTTTCTGGGGAGCGGTTTTCTCCAGCCTTCTGGGAGTCTGGCAGAGCGTTCCCTATCTGTTTGCAGACATCTCATCCTTGTGGGGGAAACAAGCTTCCTGCCCCGCGGCTTCCCCCCCGGGTCCCTCGATCCCGGGCCGGCGACTCCCCCTCCATGAGACACGCGCCTACCGAAGGTACCTGCTGGGATTGACCCTGGTGCCTCTCCCGCTTCTGTGGGTGTCGATCCAACGTGCCCAGTTGGTGTACGCCGTGGTGGGCTCCCTGTTCATGCCGCTGCTCGCTCTGTCGCTTCTCTTCATGAACAACCGAACGGAATGGGTGGGGGACCGCTTCCGCAACGGCCGGATCACCAACGCCGTGCTGGTCATCACCCTGGGCTTTTTTCTGTACGTGGCCGTCCGGCAGATCGCGGACAAACTGGGATCGCTCGCGGGAATGTAGCCGTGTTCCTCGATCCTTCTCACACACCGGGTTCAAAGCACCCTGCGATCACCCCGGCCAACCGAACCGTATGCCGGCGGATCTCCTCCAGGCTCCTCCCCGGATACTGCGCGTAGCTGATCATCACACCGTTCAGGGCGGAAAAGAGGGCGTGGGAGAGCAGGCGGGCGTCCTCCGTGACCCTTTCACCGCTAACGATCCCTTCGATCCGGTCCATGAGATCCCGCATGATGGGGTTGAGCCTTCCGGTGGCTTCCGGAGAAAGCCGCCCCCCCAGCATGAAGTGCCCCATCATCTGGTAAAAGGAGATGTTTTCGTTGAGGTAGACGATGTAGAGTTCGCAGAACTTCCGGAGAGAGCATCCCCCCTTGATCCGTTGCTCCCGGTCGATGCGTTCTGTCATCTCCCGGGCGCCTGCAAAGAACACGTCCAGGAAGAGTTCATCCAGGTTTTCATAGTACCGGTACAGGGTCCCGGCACTGACACCCGCCTCCCGGGCGATCTGCCGGGCGGTGACGCTCCGGAAATCCTTCTCGGCGAACAGCCTGCGGGCGGAGGACAGGATCAGTTCCCGCCGGGCCTCCCGTTCTTTTTCTCGTAAGGCCTGCAACGTGGGGGCTGTCATCGCCTTCCACCTCGATCAGTCTTCGGGCTTGCTGTCGTGCACCTTCCACATGTCCTCGTCGGTGTAGCAGCGCTCCCGCTCGTCCGGGTTCATGGCGTCCTTTTCCATCTTCCGGCGGTCGTACGGTCCATCCAGGACCTCATTGTAGTATTCGTGCTGGATCAGCAGGTTCATGATTTCACTGGTGCCGGTCCAGATCAGGGCCAGCCGCTGGTCCCGCATGGCCCGTTCCAGGGGATACACGTCGGTGTAGCCGATTCCCCCCACCACCTGCATGGCGTTGTTGACGATGTTCCAGGCGGCCTCCGTGGCGAACCGCTTCGCCTCGCTCACGAGACGGCGGCAATTGGGCGCATTCTCGTCCACGGAACGGGCCGCCATGTACGTCAGCCCACGGGCGGCATCCAGCTGGGTGATGGAGTCGGCCACCATGAAGTTGACGGCCTGAAACTTTCGGATCGGTTTCCCGAACGCTGTCCGCCGGTTGGAATAGCGCATGGCCAGGTCCAGTGCGCCCCAGACCCCCAGGCAGCCGGACGCGGATGTGAGCCGCTCCGGGATCATCATCTGGTGGAAGCAGAGCGCTCCACCGTGCAGTTCGCCCAGCAGGTTTTCCCGGGGAACCTTGACGTCCCGAAATACAAGCCTTCCCGTTCCACCACCCCGGCAGCCCATCAGGCCGTACAGGTGCTCTGTCTCCACGCCCGGTCCCTTGTCGATGATCAGCAGGCTGATGCGGTTGTATTTGTGTGCATCAGGCTCGAAATTGGTCCGACAATACACCACATAGAAGTCCGAGCCCTCAGCCCCCACCACGAATCGTTTCTGCCCGTTGACCACAAAATGGTCACCCTCCAGGACCGCGCGGGTTGTGGCCCCGAAGAAGTCCGATCCCCCCCGGGGTTCCGTAAGAGCCTCCGCGGAGACCAGCTTCCCCTCCAGGTATGGCTTCAGGTACTTCTGTTTCTGCTCCTCGGTCCCAAAATGGTTGAGCGCCTCCCCAACGATGGAGGGCATGGCAAAGGCACACCCCAACGCGATACCGAGACAGCCGATCTCCTCGAAGGCGGCCACCTCCGCTACCCAGCTCATCGCCCTCCCCCCGTACTCTTTCGGGAAGCGTATCCCCCGAAGATTGTATTCCGCCAGTTTTTCCACGAACTCCCGCGGATACACGATCTCGTCCCGGTCCATCTTCCGGAGGAAGTCGCTGGATACCTCTTCCCGTGCAAACCGCTTCACTTCCTCTCGGAGTTCCCTCTCTTCCGGCGTCAACAAAAAGTCGTACATAACGTACCTCCTGCGGGATTCATGAAACCCGTATTGAGCCGCCCGATCCCCCACCCGTCAACCAGTGATATCCTTCTCAGTGAACAATGTTCACTATAATGAACTCCGTTTATCAGGTCAACAGATTTCTGATTTCTCGTGGTTCTTATTCCCGGGTACATCCGTTCATCGACACCACCCTCTCCGGGAATCAGGCCGCCTGAACCCGGAAGGAACCCGTCAACTGCAGGTCCTCCTGCCTGGAGGAGGGACCCGCATATACGCGGTACTCGATCGCCTCGGCCACCCAGCTTTTTGTGTTCACGTCGTAGTAGGCCAGGTCCTTCGCCCGGATCTCCCGCTGCAGAACCCCGGTTTCCCCGGGCGCGAGGGCGAGCCTCCCGAAACCCTTCAGCTCCCGGGGGGGCCGGTGCACGCTGGACCCCACGTACTCCACGTAGATCTGGACGACCTCCTCTCCGCTTCGCTCGCCCGTGTTCGTCACCTCCACCCGCACGGTTACGCTCCCGTTCCCATCCAGGCTCTCCTTGTCCAGGCTGAGACGGTCATACCGGAACGTGGTGTAACTGAGCCCGACCCCGAACGGGAAGGCAGCTTCCAGCCCCTGACCCTGCAGGTACCGGTAACCGTGGTCATAGCCGTACTCCACCCGCTTCGCCTGGTTGTCCAGGGGCGGCAGCTGATCCACCGAGGCTGGAATGGTCAGGGGAAGCTTCCCGCTCGGGTTCGCGTCCCCGAACAGGATGTCGGCAATTGCGTGCCCCCCCTCCATCCCCGGGTACCAGGCCATGAGGATGGCGGGAACCGCCCCTTTCCAGGACTCCATGGTGATGGCGCTCCCGCCTCTGAGAACCACGATGCAGCGCCTGTTTTCCGAAGCCAGGGTCCGGATGAGCCGTTCCTGCCCGGCAGGGAGGTCCAGGCACAACCGGTCACCGCCGAACTTGAAGAACGGTATCGGCACGTATTCCCCCTCTTCCTTCCAGGTCAACCCTGCGAACACCACCACAGCATCCGCCTCCCGTGCGAGGCTCCGGGCCCGGGAAAGGTTTTTTCCGCTGTCGTATTGGATCGCCACCTTCCCACCGGCCCGGTCCCGGATCCCTTCCAGGGGTGTGACGGCCCTTGGAGGCCGCACCCGGGAGCTTCCCATGTCCCCCAGGTCGGCTTTGTCCGCCCTCTCCCCGAACACCGCCACGGATCCGATCCCGTCCCGGTCCAGAGGGAGCACCCTTCCCTCGTTCTTCAGCAGGACGATGCTCTTACGGGCCACCTCCAGGGCCAGGCGGGTGTGCTGCTCTCCGGCCACATCACTCCTTGCGTATCCGGTCTTTCGGAAGACATCACCAAACCGGTCCTTCTGCCTCAGGATCCGGAGCACCGAGTCGTCGATATCCGATTCCGGCACCTCCCCGCTCAGCACCTTCTTCTTGAGCTTGCGCCCGTAAAACCGGCACACATTCATCTCGATGTCCAGCCCGGCGCGGGCCGAGGCCCCCCCGTCCCGGACCCCCCAGAAGAAGTCCGACACCACGAACCCGTCGAACCCCCACTCCTGCTTGAGGACCTCCTTGAGCAGCCTCGCGTTCTGCCCGCAGTACTCCCCGTCCACCCGGTTGTAGGCGCTCATCACAGAGGCCACACCCTCGTCCACGCAGGCCTTGAAGTGCGGAAGGTACACCTCGTGCAGGGTTCTCTCGTCCACCTTCACATCCACGAAAAAGCGGGACTCCTCGATGTTGTTGCACGCGAAGTGCTTGACGCAGGCCATCACGTGCCGCTGCAGTCCCCGGACCATGGCCACGCCCATGGCGCCCAGGTGATGAGGGTCCTCCCCGAACGTCTCCTGCGCCCGGCCCCATCCCGGGTACCGGAGCAGGTTGATGCACACCCCGCCGTAGTAGTTGGCCCCCTGCGCCCGGGCCTCGCGCCCCATGGCATCCCCCACCCGTTCCTCCAGGTCCGTGTCCCAGGTGGCACCCCGGCCCATGGACACGGGAAAACAGGTGGCGTGGCCCACGGTGACCCCCCGGGGCCCGTCCGTGAACTTCTTGGCCGGGATCCCCAGGCGCCGGTTCGGCCCGGAGTCGTAAGTGAACAGGTTGTAGCGGGGCACCATGATCGCCTGGTACAACAGGTTCGTGCTCGCCGTCATCTGGGCGATCTTCTCATCCAGGGTCATCTGCGCCAGGAGCCCTCGGATCCGGTCTTCCCGGTCACTGCCCTTCTGTTCCGGTGTATCCTTCACGTTGTTCCTCCCATGGTTACCCGTTTTCCGTTCAAGGATGAAGGACCAGTACGGATTTTGTGTGCGAGCGGATGGCCTCGTCGCTGAACCACCAGTACCGCTTCTCCCCGGACAGGAAATCCAGACTCTGGTCCTTGTAGTGCGGATGAAAAACCCTGCCGGAAACACCTCCCGGCAGGACCGCCGCGACCTTTTCCGGGTCGCTCAGGTCGGCAACCATCCGCAGGGCCGCGCTGTGCGTCACGTCAAAGGGGGCATCCACGTCATACCAGCCCCGCCAGAGGGTCTCTCCCGAACCCGGGTACGGATGGGACCCGCCCCCGAGCATCCCCTTGCCGAAACCCGTTCTTCGGAGCGGGCTGACGAACTCCATCCGGTGTACTTTTCCCCACAGCCATTTGTCGGGGTTAGTTCCCATTCTGGCGGCCAGTTCCCCGGCGGCATCCCGGGCCGCCAGGTGAAACAGCATGTCCCGGGTTTCCCGCACATCCTCTGTCCGCAGGTCGTCGAACCACGGGGATGCTCCGGAAAGCACCATGCTTGCGAGTCGTTCCTGCCAGATGTACCAGTTGTCCAGGTAGATTCGGGTCCCCTCCTCGCCGAGATCGTCCTCGAAGACCCGGAAAGCAAAACGCCTGTACGTGGCCTGGAAGATGGCGGGAGCCGCCTGGTCCGTGTCATCATGGCAGTTCCAGTCGGCAAGGATTTCTCCCATCCGTTGCGTATCCTCGTGAGCCTGCAGGGCCCGGGCCATCAACGGGGCGATCTGTTCCGCCATGAGGTTCCGGGTGTCCTGCTGAAACCGCCAGTGATCGTCTGCGGACACGGGGGAGGATCGGCTCATCAGCTGCTTGAGCCTGCGATACCGGTACGATGGGGAAAAATACGAGGAGAAATAATACGGATAGTCCCGGCTCACGGTCATCTGGTTACAGGTTCCCACCCATCCCTTTTCCGGATTGATCTGATGCGGCATCCGGTCAAAGGGGATCCAACCGGTCCAGTTGTCTCTTTCGTCTTTTACTTTCAGGGGTACGGTGCCGTCCCCCTGCGCACGGATCGGAAGCCGGCCAGAGACCTGCCAGCCGATATTCCCTTCCGTGTCCGCGAAAACGAAGTTGATGCAGATGTAGTTGACCTGTTCCAGCGCCCGGCGAACATCGTTCACCGACCGGGCAAACAACATCCGGTCCAGCCCGATGGCTGGATGCATGCTTTCAAACGGCGCGAACCTCACGGTGATCACCTCGTCCGTGCCGAGCCCGGGATAAAGATCCGAGATCACGGCCCCCCTGCGGGTGTGCCGGATCCGGATCGGCTCCGCCCGGAACCCCCCTTCCGCCTTCTTGTCCTTGATGCGGATCGTTTCTTCCACCACCTGGAACGGCACCGGGACCGCCCCTTCGAGATAGTGGTCGGGCCGGGCCGGATCCACGGTTTCCACATACAGGTCCTGCATGTCCCCGTAGGCGTTTGTGGAACCGACGGCCACATGGGTATTGCGGCCCACCACGATTCCAGGGATCCCGGCGATGTTGACCCCGACCATGCGCTCTTCCGGAAGGATTAGGCCCACGGGATACCACGGACCGGGGAGGATCCTAGCGTCCAGATGAGGGTCGTTGGCAACGATCGGCTTTCCTCCGGTGGACATTTCCGGCCCCGCGACCCAGTTGTTGCTGCCCATGGGGAGGAACGGTCTTTCCAGCCAGGCCATCCAGTTCGGATTGGAGAACATCCCGGCGGAAGGCGGAGTGCTCCCCGGGGGTGTCCACCGGGAAACGGGTGCGGGCTCGTCATCCGGGTTCACGTTCAAGGGGAAGATCTCCCGCGCCCTTGTCCCTCCGAGCTTTTCCACGAGCATCTGGGTGACGATCTCGGTCCGGAGGTTGGCGGATGTATCCCATCCCATGAGGTAAACCACGGCCAGGGAATCCGTCACGCTCCACGGTTCGGGCCGGAACCCGGCAAGCTTGAACTCCAACGGGTATTCTTTTGGGCGCGTTTCCAGGTATGCGTTGACCCCGTCAGCGAACCGTTGAAAAAACCTGAGCGAAGGTTCATCCAGCATCCTGGCATGGCGTTGGGCCTGGCGGTACAGGCCCAGGGTCCGCATCTTGATATCCAGCTCTTTTGCCCTCTCCCCGGCGAACTCGCTGATCCGGCCCGCCGCGAACCGGCGGTTGAGATCCATCTGGAACAGGCGGTCCTGCGCCGAAACAAACCCCTGGGCCAGGAGAACATCGTCCACGTTTTGAGCATAGATATAGGCCATGCCTTTTTCATCGCGCATCACGGTGACAGGCTCTTTCAGCCCTGGAACAGACAGTTCCCCCTCTTTCTGGTGCCGGTTCAGAACCGCGCAGCCGGACAGCCAGACGGAGAAGATCAGGGCCAAAACAATACCCCCGGACAGGGCTCGATTCATTGCATATGCCTCCGGTTCCTGTGGATGTCAAAATTGCACCGAGAGAGGTACCACGCCTATTCTGGCGTAACGGTCCGGGAAGCGCAAAGGGGCCCCCTGCAGCGCTTACACGTAATATGGGTATGGGGCAGATGAGCGGCATCGGCATGCAAGGAGAAAATAAGTATCGTGGGCATTCGGAGGCTATTTCAACGATCTTTTTCGGAGATCAAGGCATTGGCCGTGAAGCCTTCGTATAAGCATCTATCTTCTTTACGATCCACGCGACCTCCCGAAGTATCTGATCTTCTATTCCTCCACCCAAGTCCCCGAGGCTTGTTAGATTCCCTTGTTTCGCAA
>CAYTRL010000210.1:0-10284 GCA_964439795.1 uncultured Thermodesulfobacteriota bacterium | reverse complement strand
GGCGTACACCCGGGCCGTTGTGAGACCGGACGGGGAACAGCTCGAGGAGTGGGAGGTTCTGGAACGACTGGCCGGGAAGATGGGTCTTTCCCTGTGGGGACGGGCCGCGGAAACCCTGGGGCGATGGGCCTCCAGGGGGGCCGGCACCCCTCGCCTGCTGATCCGGGTCTGTCTTGGGCTGATGGGGGAAACAAGCTTTCAGGCACTGACCTCCTCGGACCGGGGTGTCCTGCTGAAACCGCACAAGTACGGAACTCTGCGGGACCGGAAGGGACGGTTCGGAAGACGCTTCACCCTGCGGCTCGCCCCGCCGGACCTCCTCCACGAGGCACGGAAACTGGAGGACTGGAGCCCCCCTGTCCAGGACGGGAAGGGGTCGTTCCTGCTGATCGGAAAGCGCGAACGGCATACGCACAACACCTGGCTGCACAACGTCCGCAGCCTGTTGCGGAACGAGAAAACCAACTATCTGTACATGCACCCGGAGGATGCGGCCGACATGGGGATCCGGCCGGGGGCTTCGGTGCAGGTCACCGGGTTCCGGGGGGAACGTCTCCGGATCCCCTGCCGGCTGTCGCAGGAGTTGATGCGGGGCGTAGTGGCCCTGCCGCATGGGTGGGGGCACCGGTACGGTGCGGGCTGGCGCAGCGCCAACAAGCGTCCCGGTGTGAACGTGAACCGGCTGATGAGCGATTCCGCCTGGGACCTGGACCCGATCACGGGGAATGCGTGGATGAACAGCGTACCCGTGAAGGTCAAACCCGTGAAGAGAACCGTGAAGAAAGGGTAAAAGGTCGCCGGTTGCCGACCCCCCCGGTTGGAAATCGGCGTCCGGATTCGAGAGAACGTATCGCACCCGGGAGAACGGGGCACGGTCCAGCGGGTTGTTGAGAGAGTTCATTTTGGGCAGGTTGTTCAAAAAGTGCCGGAAAAGGCACGCGATTTCTGAAGCTGCTTGGCGGAAGGCTTGCATGTTGTAGCCATACAGAAATCGCGGGGATGCAAGGCGCATGAACTCCGGAGGAGAGAGGCGTACATGAGAAGTACGTTGACCGACGAAGGAGGAGTGGAACGCAGCAGATGGTGCTTTTTCAACAACCTGTGTTATCCAACGATGCAGAGAGGAGATTAAGCGATGAGTCTACTGGTGGATGAAAGAGATGTTCGTTTCGTGCTTTTTGATCAGATCAAGGTCGATGAACTGACCCGTACCGAGACCTTTCAGGAGCATTCCGAGGAGGTCTTTCAGATGGTGCTCACCGAGGCGCACCGTCTTTCGGAAACCATGCTGGCCCCGTGTAACGCGGAAGGGGACAAGGTCGGTGCACAGTTCGACAACGGCAAGGTGACCCTGCCGAAGCCGTACTACGACTGCTACCGGGCGGCGTGCGAAGGCGGCTGGATCTGTCCCACCGATGACATGGAAGTGGGCGGACAGGGGCTGCCCACGAGCGTGGCCACCTCCGCCTACGAGGCCATGCTGGCCGCCAACGTGGCCTTCACCCTGTACCTGTCGTTGAACCACGGGGCCGGGAAGCTCGTGGAAGAGCACGGAACAGAAGAGCAGAAGGCCCTGTTCCTGGAGAAGCTCTACACCGGGCACTGGGCGGGAAGCATGTGCCTCACCGAGCCCGGGGCGGGCAGCGACCTGGCCGCCATCAAGACCAAGGCCATCCCCAACGGGGACGGTACGTACCAGATCCAGGGCACCAAGCAGTTCATCACGGCCGGGGATCATGATCTCACGGAGAACATCATCCACCCGGTGCTGGCCCGTATCGAGGGGGACCCGGAAGGCAGCAAGGGGATCTCCCTGTTCCTGGTTCCCAAGATCCGTGTGAACGAGGACGGGTCTCTGGGGGAGCCCAACGACGTGGTCTGTTCCGGGATCGAACACAAGATGGGGATCAAGGGAAGCGCCACATGCACCCTGTACTTCGGTGAGAACGGCGGTTGCGTGGGCACGCTGCTCGGCGGGCAGTGCCAGGGGCTCCCGATCATGTTCATCATGATGAACGAAGAACGGCTGTTCGTGGGGCTTCAGGCACAGGGGATCGCCAGCAGCGCGTATCTCCACGCCGTGAAGTTTGCCCGGGAGCGGACCCAGGGGGCGCCGGTGACCGGGGGCAAGGAGCCGGTGGCCATCATCGGGCATCCGGACGTGCGGCGCATGCTGATCGGGATGAAGGCCTACGTGGAAGGGGTCCGGGCGCTTCTTTACTACACCGGCTACTGCATCGACCGGGAGCGTTCCGCCGGGAACAAGGAAGAGAAGCAGCGCTGGATGGGGCTGCTGGAACTTCTGACCCCCATCTGCAAGGCCTACGGGAGCGATATCGCCTTCCGGGTCTGCGAGACGGCCATCCAGGTGCACGGCGGGTACGGGTACTGCTCTGAGTACCCGGTGGAACAGTTTGCGCGGGACTGCAAGATCGCCTCGATCTACGAGGGGACCAACGCCATCCAGGCCATGGACCTGCTGGGCCGCAAGATCCTGCGGACCAAGGGCCAGAGCGTGAAGTGGCTCTACGAAGAGATCATGCCCATGGTGGACCGCATCCGGAACCACCCGGAGCTGGGCGCCTACGTGCCCCAGGTGGAGCAGGGGCTGAAATCGCTCCAGGAGGCCATCCAGCACATCGGGTCGCTTGTGGGCGGGGGCGAGATGGGCGCGGGGTTCCTGGAAGCGACGCCGCTGCTGGAGATCTTCGGAGATGTCCTGCTGGGATGGCTCCACCTGTGGCAGGCGGAAGTGGCCTGCGCCAAGCTGGCGAAGATACGTGAGGAGGCGGGAGCGGGCAGTGAGGAGGAGCAGAAGGCCCTGGCCGCGAGAAACCCGGAGGCCGCCTTCCTGGAGGGCAAGATCGCCACGGCCAAGTTCTACATGGGCCGTCTCCTGCCCCTGGTTGCCGGAAAGGTGGACGGGCTGAAGAGAAAAGAAACATCCCCGCTGGAGATCCCGGACGAGGGGTTCTGATCCGGCTGCCCCGGGATGGCCGGATCGGGCGTGGTCCCGTTTTTCCCCGGACCGTCGGCGTCACGGGGAACCGGTTCGGGTCGAACGTTGAATAAAAAAGGGAGCCCTCACGGGCTCCCTTTTTTTCAGGGCCGGAGTACAGGCCCCTCAGTGGATTTCGATTTCCTTGGGCTTGGGGACCTTCTTCGGGGTTCGGGGAAGGGTCAGCCGAAGCACCCCCTTCTTCATGGTGGCCTGAATCTTGTCCGCCTCCACATCCTCGGGCAGCACGAACGATCGGTGATAGCTTCCCCTGCGCGTCTCGATGCTCCGCCATCCCTCGTCTTCGCTCTGGTCCCATTTCTCGTCGCGGGTCTCCGCGTGCAGGGTCAGGACCCCGTCCTCCACTTCCGCCTTGATCTCGTCCTTGTCAAAGCCGGGAAATTCGGCACGGACCAGATAGTTTTTCTCGTTCTCTTTCGTCTCGATCTTCGGCTCCTCCATCGGGCGTTCCCGGAAGCCTTTCCAGAGATCGGTGAAGAAAGCATCGTCCCAGAGGGTCGGAAAAAACGCAGCCCTGCGAACCGGATGTCTGAACGGTCTGTAACGTACCAGCATGATGCTCACCTCCTTCTATGGTGAAGGTCATACGTTTTGTTGTCTGTCTTGCCGCGCGGCGCCTGTCCTGGTTCCTTGTCTTGCCTCTGGAAGAAAGGTAAACACGATTTTCCGGAGGTCAACCCCCGTCCGGGCCGAACCAGCGCCGGAGCCATTCCCGGGGCATCAGGTGCCGTTTCATTTCGTCCGTGAGTTTCGGGATGGACAGCCACTGTCCGCGCGCCGTCATGATCGGGGACAGGTCGTCGTCGCCCATGGGAAGGATGGCGCCCTCCGAAAACCAGAACCGCCGCTGGGGATCCCGTCCCCGGGTGCCCGTGCAGATGCCGAAGCAGAGCATCTTCTCTCCGGGATCGGCGGGGCGATGGATGTCCACCTCCAGCTTGACCGTGACACCGCCCTGCAGGGTTTCCACGAATCCGCCCCACCCCATCGTTTCGTCCAGGACGGATATGAGCGTCCCGGGGTGTGCCTGGCCATCGTGGAGACGGAACCGATGGAAGCGTTCCCGATCGTCCGGGTCCAGGCCGATGTAGGTGAAGGCGATCTTGGTCTCTCCCCCCTCCACGCAGAAGAACCGTCTTTCCAGTCCCGGTTCGTTCCGCTCGGCACCGCAGACAAAGCAGGACTTCGAGTAGGGCAGGGGGATGCTCCCCTTGCCGGAGCTGTTTCCGATCCGATCCAGGGAGGCGTGGATCGGATCCATGTCGAGCTGTTCGAACCCGTTGATCCGTGGTTGATGACGGATGCTGGCCTGCAGCGACGCCGCGGCGTCTCCCTCCTTTTTCACCCAACCCCGGATCGTACCGTCCTCCCGGCGGGCACCCACCTCCACGCAGTCATGGATCGACAGAGACGGACCCCCCAGCCGGAATTCGACCCGCAGGGGGAGACCCTCTCCGCGGAACAACGGCGGAGCCATGCCCCGGTGAACCAGCTCCAGGATCATGGACATGAGAATGCCGCCATGAGGAATTTCCATCCAGCCCTGATGGCGTTTGTCCAACGGCACCAGCGTCCGAACGCCGTCCGCCTCGGTGGTGATCGGTGTTTGAATGAAGCCTCGTTCATGATCGTTCCCCCTGTCCCGGGGAGAGTGGCTCGGTTTCATGTTCCGGTTCCTTTCCATGAAGTCTGTGTGCAGGAGACTCTATCATGATTCCCTGCTTTTTTCCCGGGAAGGTTTGTGTTTGTTTTTTAGGGGGCTCCACGCGTATTCTCATGGAGTACAGCCTGCGTCCCTCCCCATGGGTTGTTGTTCCCGGAGGCCCTTGTCATGGTCCGGTGGTCATCCTGTTTCGCCCTGAGTGTGATGGGCGCCGTATTTCTGATCTCGCAGCTCCTCATCCTCCGGACGTTTCTGCTGGTGTTCCAGGGGAACGAGTTGTCCGTGGGAATCGTTCTGGGCAACTGGTTTCTGCTGGAGGCTCTCGGGAGCTGGCTCTGGGGGAAACGCGCGGCCGGCTCCCCGGATCCACACGCTTCGTTTGTACGGGTCCAGGTGATCCTCTCCCTGCTCCTGCCGGCAACCCTGGTGGCGATCCTGGCCGGCCGGTTCCTGCCGGGGGGATCTCCCTGGGAGGTCTCCAGCCCGGTACGGATCCTGGCGGTGTCCTGGGGATTGATGTTCCCCCTGGCAGTGGCCAACGGCGCGGCCTTCGTGTACGGCTGCAAACTCCTGGAACACGGACGGAACGCGCGGGGAAGGGGTCCGGGGAAGGTATATGTCCTGGAATCCGCGGGAGCGTGTCTGGGGGGCGTGGCGTTCACCTTCCTGCTGGTCGGGCGACTGAGTGCCATGGAGACGGCGTTCGGTCTGGGATGTTTGAACTTGTTCGCCGCCCTGCTTCTCCTCCGAGGGAAAGGCAGAGCCCTGCGCTGGACGTGCTCCGTACTGCTCGTGGGGTTTCTTGCCGGGCTCGTGCTGCATCCGGCCGGAACCCTGCACCGGTGGTCCATGCAGCTTCGATGGCTGCCCTTTCCGCTGGAAAGCACCTCCGATTCCATCTACGGAAATATCACGGTGCTCCGGATGGGCGGGGAACGGGTCCTGGTACAGAACGGCATCCCGGCCGTCACCCTCCCCACGCCCGACCTGAGAGCCCTGGAGGAACGGGTGCACCTCCCCCTGCTGGCGCATGCGGACCCGCGGGAGGTCCTGTTGCTGGGGGGCGGTGTGGGGGGTGGGATCGCCGAAGCCCTGAAGCACCCGGTGCGGAAACTCACGACCCTGGAGATCGACCCTCTCCTGGTTCGTACCGTGGAGGAGATCTTCCCTTCCGGGGCCCGCATGGAACGGGGAGACCCGCGTACGGAATCGATCGTTGAAGACGGGAGGTTCTTTCTCCGGAAGAGCACCGGACGCTACGATGTGATCCTGGTCCACCTCCCGGATCCCGCCACGCTTCAGCTCAACCGGTTCTTCACGGAAGAGTTCTTCCTTCTTGCCCGGGACCGTCTCCGGCCGGGAGGCGTTCTGGCCCTCGCCCTCTCCGGTTCCTCCACCTACCTGGGCGGGGAGCTGGTTCGCATGAACCGCTGTGTGCGTGACACCCTCCTTCGGGTGTTCCCGTACGTCCGTGTGATCCCCGGGGAAAGGAACCTCTTCCTGGCCTCCGGGGACCCGGGGCTCGATTCGCTGGACGCACAACAGCTCGAAGACAGAATCCGGGAACGCTCTCTGCCCACGAAGGTGGTTCAGGCAGGAACCCTGGAGTACAAGATGGACCCCGAGAGGGAACGCTGGCTGAGGGAGGAGCTGGAGGCGGCCCCGTCGGGGCGAATCAACCGGGATCTCTCCCCCGCTCTACTCTCCCACGTGCTGGCTCACCGGAACGCGGAGGTGCAGCCCGGGTGGCGTAAGGTGGCCCTGTTCCTGGAACGGATCGATGCCGGCGTCCTGCTGACGGCCCTGATCCTGCTCAATTTTCCCCTGGCCGCGGGTCTGGCGGCGGGAGGGGGAGGGCGGTCCCGGGCGCTTGGCTATGCGATCTTCACCACGGGGTTTGCAGGCATGGCCGTAGAGATGATTGTAATCCTCTCTTTCCAGGCCGTGTACGGATTTCTCTACCAGTGGATCGGGATCCTGATGGCTGGGTTCATGGCGGGCCTGGCCGTGGGGGCCTGGTGGATGACCCGGGCGCTGGCCGGGATGGTGCACGGGTACCGGACCTTTTTCCTGCTGGAGGTCGCGCAGGCGGTGGTCCTGTTTCTGGCCGCCTGGGGTCTGTCGCCGGGCAATATCTCTTACCTGCGGGAGGCCGGATTTGCGGAGGCGCCGGCGGGTTTTCTCCTGGGGGTCAATCTATTGATGGGCATCCTGGTGGGGTGTGAATTTCCTCTGGCGGCCGGTGAGTCCGGCCGGGACCCCGGACTGCCCATGGTCCCGGTGGCGGGAAGGCTCTACGCCCTGGATCTGGCCGGTGCCTGGCTCGGGACCTTTCTGGCGGCCGTGTTGCTGATCCCGCTGCTCGGGTTCCGGTATACGTTGATGCTCACCGGAACACTCAAGGCGGTGGCCCTTGTCTCGCTCTGCCTGGCCGCTTTCCACGGGAGGAGGGCCCGGGGGTGAGGCCCCCGTGGAGCTGTGCTTGTCCCCGGGTGCCTTCAGGGGCAATCAACCCGAGCGCTCGTCCATGCAAACTGCCGCGGGCGTGACCCGCGCGAAGGCCACCTGCAGTGCATACTCTTCCGGGCAGACCGGAAACGCTTCCACCCGCATCGCGGGGTCCAGGCTCCGCATCCGCTCCAGGGCCTCTTCCCAGTTGGCAAGGCTTTCCACCGCCAGTTCCTCGCCCCGTGAGGTAGTGTAGGCCATCTCCCGGTCCTGCGGGTATCGGTTCGGAGGCAGCCGGGAGCGGTCCCAGCAGGCCATGCCCAGGGTCCCGCCCGGGGAGAGGATGCGGATCAGTTCCCGGAACCACCCCGCCAGGTCACGTATGTGGTCCGAAAGGAGCCCGCACCAGATCAGGTCGAAGGTCCGGCCCGGGAAGGGGAGGTGCCGCGCGTCCAGGCAGACCGCCTGGGAGCGGCCTGCCTGTTTGAGGTGCCGGAGCATGTCAGGAACCATATCGCCGAAGACCGCCTTCCATGCCGGTCCTGTTTGAATGACGGGCTCCGGCCCGCATCCCAGATCCAGGATGCGGCAAGGGCGGAGTCGCCGGATGCGGTCCGCTAAAACCCGTCGTTGTATGGCCAGGGAACGTTCCGTGATCGGGTGGTGCTGGGGATCCGCGTATTCCCGCCACACGCGAGCGTAAAAGTCCTTGACGGGAAGCCTCTTCATCATCCCCCGCTTATCCCCTTCCCTCGAGCCGGTTCAACCCGTGGAGACGAGCAGCAAAGGCGTGGTTCCCGGCGGAGGGAATGTCTCTGTCTATGAATAGCAAGTTCTGTTGATGATGGCCAATTTCAGTTCATCCGAAAGATCGTTGAAGTAAGCGCAATACCCCGCAATACGAACCAGGAGATAGGGATGCTTTTCCGGATGGTGATACGCATCCAGCAATATCTCTCTGTCGATCACATTCGGTTGGAACTGCATCCCGCCTTTCTTGAAATATGCATGGATTAAACCCGCCAGGTTCGCGGCACCGGATCCGCCCTGAAACAGGGCGGAGTCGATCGTGAACGTAATCGTGGTACCGTTGGGAGCATAGTTCACGAAATCAACGCCGGCAACGGAATTCAGTGCGGATGCGAGATCCAGCGTCTGCATGCCGTAATGGGGCGCAATGCTGTGAGCCAGGGGTACGCCGCTCAATCGACCGGAGGGCAATGCAGGCGTCTTGGACCCATACACGATGTTGACGTTCAACGCGTAGTATCCGGCCGTATAGATCCCGTTGCGGGGACACCCGGGGACGGATTGCAGAGCGTTCACATAGATCTGCAGCACCTTGTTGACCCACTGTTGGGTCTCGGGTGTCCCATCATCTCCGAATTTGGGCACGTTGAGCAGTTCGGTCCGGATTTGTTGATTGGCTTCCCCCTCAAAATTCATGTCGATCGCATGAATGACTTCATCAATGTCGTACAGCTTTTTCTTGTAGACAACCTCATGGATGGCAAAAAGCGAATCGGCGACATCCGTAACGCCCGCCGCCTGTATGCCGCTGCTGTTGAAGGTGGTGCCTCCTTCATACACATCTTTTCCGCTCGCTACACAACCCTCATACAGGGAAGATGCAAGCGGTGTCGTGAAATTCTCACGAAGCGCCTTTTCAATCGTCTGATGATCGGCCAGCACCGAGGAAGCCAGTTGGTTCATCCGCCGTTGATAACGTTCCAGCAGATCATCCATGCTCGCCGGTGAATCATAGGAAGTTGAAGAAGTTTTCCTTTTCATGAATCGATGAACGTTGTTCACTGCAGGCCGGAGACGGTTCGTCAACCGGTTCCCACCGTTCCATTGATGGCGGACAAATTTGGCACCCATTTTCTTGAGCGAATCCGATACCCCCCCCGTCCATAAATCGTCTTCTTCCCCTTTCAACGCCTGCAGAAAGGGTAAGGTGACGTTCATGTTGGCACAATCCGTATTGCCGAAATGGTCATCGGAAGCCACGGGTTCAACACATCCCACGATCGAGTAGTTTCTCGCATCCGGGAGCGTGGTGTCATAGTGCTTCCGCAGCGTCTCCACATAGACCTCATCGTTGTACAGCGCCGGCATGGGCGATCCGTTGATATAGACCTCTGCAATTCTTTCCACGTAGGCTCGAGGGCTTTTCTTATGGATTCTGGCGGTCATGTTCACGCCAAGCGGCTGCAGTTCGCAAATATCCAGAAGCATATACGTCACGGCGTTCGTGCCGTCACGTCCATCTTTTGCCAGCCCGCCGAAGGTCACGCTCTGCACCGTTGAAAGGCTTTCAAACAGCCTTCCGATCCCGAAATAGTTATCCCCGTCATTGACGAGAACAACTTCGTCGATCTTGAGAATAAAGCAGGCCAGCAGTTCTTTCGCTTTCTCATACGTCAGGAGCCCGGCTTCTTCATCCCTTTTGAAGAAGGGGTACAATATCTGGTCCAAGCGCCCGAAAGAGATGGCGTTTTCAAACGACTCCGTGCAGAGCGCAATCTGCAGGAACAAGATGCTTTGCAGGGCTTCATGAAATGTACGGGCGGGATGTTTCGGGACGCGCCGGCAGACCTCCGCCATGTTTTCCAGTTCCGTGCGGCGATCGGGATCCGTTTCCTTCCCGCTTAGCCGTTCCAGAGCATCCGCGTAGCGTTCTGCAAAGGCCTCCAACCCCTGGAGCGCGATGAGCGCCCCCCGATAGAAGTCCTGATTATTCCCTGGATTTTCGGCTTGCTTTTCTCGAATTTCCCGGGCGATTCCGGTGGTCCCCAGTTCAAGCATGCGGTCGTGGTTCACGATAAAATGGGCGATGGACGCCATATTGTTGTTGAATCCTGCTTTCATTTCAGAGAGGCGCGCAAGACTCAGCATCCAATCGGATGCGGATGGATTGATGGCGCTCAACAGGCTGTGTTTTGCCCAGAAGGGAAAGATGCTGGAATAGAAATGGAGCCTGTCCCGGAACGAACACTTGAACGGAACGGGTGTCTGGCGATGCATCTGGTGGAGGATGGAAACAAAGGTGATGCCAAAGTATTCTACCCACAAATTGCCGCCGACCCTTTTCGAGGTGAAATTCCCTACGATCAGTTCATCGGGATAAACCGCAATTTCCTTGTTCGTAAGT
>CAYTRL010000209.1:0-10355 GCA_964439795.1 uncultured Thermodesulfobacteriota bacterium | reverse complement strand
GGTCCGGAAAAAGGTGGAAAAATCGGGCGGAGTTTACCTGCAGAAGCCGTTTTCAATGGAAGCGTTCAAGCACATGGTTCAGTCCATGCTTTCCCGTGGAAAATCACCCCCCCCCTGACAGTCAGCGTACGTTCCCGATGGAACGTCTGGGACAGCCGTCCGCCGCCCCGGGGCCGGGCCTCATGAATCTTGAGACGGACGTGATCTCCCGTACGGATTCCGTGTTGTTTCACAAACCCTGCCTTCACCTCCAGCGCATACCGTGCCGCGCTCCCGGAGGCATAAGATGGGCAGGGTTCCATGGGGCAGGGAGGCAGCCGCTCAAGGACGTCCACGACCTCCCCTTCCGCGGACAGGAACACGATATCCAGCGACAGGTAGGTGTTTTTCATCCAGAACGCATGCTTTCTGTCTTGTTCGAAACAGAAAAGCATCCCCTGCAGATCCCCGATACGGTCTCGGAACATCAGTCCCCGTTGACGCTCTTCAGGGGTCCGTGCCAGTTCCAGATCGATCTCCAGCGGCCCCCTCGGTGTTTCGAAAACAGCTGTGAACTCTTTGCCTGAACAGGCAGTCAAAAATATACAGATGGCGAAAAGTTTTACAGAAAATAAGAAATGTTGTTGATTCCCCATCTTCCACCCAGATTTGTTCGCCGTAAACCTTGCATTTACAATAGGAGATTCCTATAATTCATTTCTAACTTTCTGGTGTCGCGCATCGTCCTGATCCTTGTTTTCATGGCGTGTCGTGGCGGGTCCCCGGTTTCCATGACCCGATGGGAAGTCCGTATCCGTTTTTGTGAGATATCCGCGAAACTCGGTGCCTGGATGACGATTGCACCTTTCCACAGTTCACTGGGAACGGCATGCTGAAAAAATACCTCTGGATCAAGAATATCGTTTTTATCTGCCTTTTCGCCTTTCTCTCCGCACAGATCAGCAACCGCCTCATCCTTTCCAGGTTCCCGGAGTCTACGCCGGCCAGCCGATCCATGATCCCACAGTCCCAGCAGCACCGCAAACCCTCGGGCCGGAAAGCGCTCCCGTATTATCAGGTCATCTCCGAGAGAAACATCTTCAACAGCGAATACACGGGACCTTCCGGCACTGCGGAACCCGACCGTGATCTATCTGCCCCGCTCAGGAAAACAGAGCTGAACGTCCGGTTGATCGGCACGGTCGTGGGAACCCCTGAAACCTCGTTTGCCATCATCGATGACCCGAAAACGAAGAAGCAGGAGTTGTACCAGCTGGACGACATCATCCAGGACGTGGCACGCATCACGAACATCGACCGGTGCAAGATTCTGGTTTTACGGGAGGGACGGGAAGAGGTCCTCGAGTGCCCGGAAGAAGACGAAAAGGACAGAGCGCGGACCGTTCGAGGGACCGGCGTCGCCAAGTCCCCTGTTTCGGATGGCTCGGATTCGGTGAGGAAGGTCTCCGACAGCGAGTACCTCATCGATGAATCGGAAGTGGAAAACGCGCTCAACAACATCAACCAGCTCATGACCCAGATCCGGGTGGTGCCCAACTTCAAGGACGGCCAGACCAACGGGTTCAAGGTGTTCGCCATCAAGCCCAAGTCGATCTTCTCCAAAATCGGCCTGAAGAACGGGGACGTCATCCAGCGGATCAACGACCAGGAGATCACCACGCCGGACAAGGCATTCTCGGCCTTTAACGTGCTCCGGAACGAAAAAAGTCTTTCCGTGGACATTCTCCGTCGCGGCGCCAAGAAATCGCTAAGCTATGAAATTCGATAACCGACATTCCATGTTCAGGGAGTTCTCGATGCGATCAAAACGTTCTTGGATCCGGTTTTCCCCCTTCCTCGTGCTGGCCGTCTCCCTGGCCCTGCCAGGATCCCTCCTGTCCGCACCGGAGGACCCACCGAAGGGGGTGGCCATGATCACCATGGATTTTCAGGACGTGGATCTGCCGGTCCTGGTGAAGTTCATCAGTGAGCTTACCGGTAAGAATTTCATTCTGGACGACAAGGTCAAAGGGAAAAAGGTCACGATCATCTCCCCCACGAAGATCAGCAAGGAGGAGGCCTACCGGGTTTTCGAATCGATCCTGGACATCAAGGGCCTGACCACGGTTCCGGCCGGCAAGGTGATCAAGATCCTTCCCGCCAAGGATGCCACTTCCCAGAGCCTTCGCACCGTCGTGGGCAAGGACCGGGCCCCGGTGAGCGACGCCATGGTCACGCGGCTCATCCCCCTGGAATATGTGGAATCCGTGAAAGCCAGGTCGACGCCTACGGCCCCACCAACACCTTGATCATCACCGACACGTCCTCCAACATCGCACGCCTCATGCGCATCCTCAAGGAGCTGGACGTGGAGGCGGACGAGATGATCATGGCGGTCATCCCCCTGGAGTACGCATCGGCGGACATCCTTGCCGGCCAGCTGCAGGAGATCCTGGAGACACTCAACGCCCCCAGCCCGACCAAATCCTCCACGGCGCGAGCCCGCCGGACGACCACCGCCCGCTCTTCCCGCCGGACCGCCAAGCCCAGCGTTTCTTCTTCCGGGGGGTTCGCGGGAAAGATCCTTGCCGATGACCGCACCAATTCCCTGATCATCCTGACCACCACCAGCCAGCTGAAGAAGATCCGCGCGCTGGTACAGAAGCTGGACTACGATACGCCCCGGGCATACGGCAACATCAATGTGTACTACCTGGAATACAGCAACGCGGAGGACATGGCCAAGGTCCTTACCGACCTGGTCACCGGTGCCCAATCGGTGGGCGGAAACGGCGGGAAAAAGAGTGTGCCGGTGTCGGCCGCTCTGTCCCGTACCATGACCTCCTTTGAGGGGGATGTGAGCATCACCGCGGACGCAGCCACCAACTCCCTGATCGTGGTTGCTTACCCCCGTGACTACCAGACCATCAAGAACGTGATCCAGAAGCTGGACATCCGCCGGAAGCAGGTGTACGTGGAGGGGGTGATCATGGAGATCAGCCCCACCTTTCTGCAGGATCTCGGCGTGGAGTTGCGGGGGGGCATTCCGCTTCAGAGCGGGGACGAGGTGGATCAGGTGCTCATGGGCGGCACCAACTTCGGCCTGGGTACCGACGACATGTTCTCCTCGTTCGCCGGCCTGGCCGCGGGCACGGCCACGGGCGCGAGCACGGATACAACCCTGTTCCCCATGCAGTTGGGCAGCAGTACGGGGCTCACCCTGGGTGCGGTATTCGACCAGATCAAGATCCCCCTGGGCGACGGCCAGGAGCTGGCCCTGCCGGCCCAGATGTTCCTGATCCACGCCCTGCACCGCACGACCAAGTCCAACATCCTGTCCACCCCCCACCTCATCGCCATCGACAACGAGGAGTCGGAGATCGTGGTGGGCCGGAACGTGCCGTTCATCACCTCCACCAGCCAGACCACGGTGAGCACGGTGCAGCAGATCCAGCGGGAGAACGTGGGGATCACGCTCCGCTTCACGCCGCAGATCACCGAGGGCGACTACATTCAACTGGAGCTCTACCAGGAGATCTCCGCCCTGATCGAGAGCCCCATCGGCCAGGATGTGAACACGGTGGGTCCCACCACCTCCACGCGGAAGGCCACCAACGTGGTTCTGGTACGGGACGGGCAGACCATCGTGATCGGCGGCCTGATGGAAGACCGGATTCGAACGGTGAAAAACAAGGTGCCCTGGATCGGGGATATCCCTCTCCTCGGATGGCTCTTCCGCTACGATACCGACACGGTGGACAAGAACAACCTTCTGATCTTCCTGACACCCACCATCATCCGGGAGGACCAGGACGTCCAGAGACTGTTCGAGCAGAAGAAGCGTCAGATGATGCAGTACAAGAAGAAACACAGCATTTCGGACAAGTACCTGGATGTGGACGCGCTGGGACAAAAACAGCCTGCGTACGAACCACCGCCGCCCGCACCCGCGGCGTACCCGATCACGGACCCGCCTCAGGGGACCTCCCCGCCGCCTGCTCCGCCCGCCCAGGACGAGGGGGAGACCGCAGCGGAGTCCGGCTCCGCCCCTCCTCCATCCTGGCTGCCGCCGGCGCCCGGTGAGGAAGCTGCCGTACCGTCCCCGAACGGAGACCCATGACCGGGACAGGGTGCACAACGACAGACAAGGATCCGGTACACGCTGATGCGGTTCGGGAGGGAGTTCCGTTCCGCGGTAAGCCCACGGTTTTCGAACCGGTTTCATGACATCTTCAAGCAGAGGAGCGATCCGCCACCATGCCTTTCGACTCGAGAACGCTGGGGCACATCCTCGTTGAGGCCACTTCCCTGACCCAGGACGATCTGGACAACGCCCTTGTGATCCAGCAGGAACGCGGGGGGCGCATCGGCGAAATCCTGGTGAGTATGAAGCTCGCCACCGAAGAGGAAGTCTGCCAGGGTCTGAGCCGCCAGATGGACATTCCTTACTGGCCGGAGATCAAGGAGGGGGCCCTGGATCTGGAGATCCTGAAAAACGTGCCGATCAACTTCTGTAAACGGCATACCCTGATCTCCCTGATGGAAGAGGGGGATGACGTTCTGGTGGCCCTGTCCGACCCGCTGAACCTCTCCGCCCTGGACGACCTCCAGTTGCTGCTGAAACGGTCTGTCCAGCCCGTGGTTGCCCGGTCCTCCACCATCCTGCATGCCATCAACCGGGCCTATGACCTCGTTTCCGACACCGCGGAAACCATGGTGAAGGACATGGGCGAGGACGACGGTCTCGGCATGCTGTCGGAACTGACGGACGAACCCGAGGACCTACTGGATGCCACGGACGAGGAGGCCCCGATCATCCGCCTGGTCAACTCCGTTCTGTACCAGTCGGTGAAGCAGCGCGCCAGTGACATTCACATCGAACCGTACGAACGGGACCTGGTGATCCGCTTCCGGATCGACGGCGTCCTGTACGATGTGGTCCGTCCGCCCAAGCGGTTCCAGTCCAGCATCATTTCCCGTGTGAAGATCATGGCCGACCTGAACATCGCGGAAAAGCGTTTGCCGCAGGACGGCCGGATCCGGATCAAGCTCGCGGGAAAGGATATCGACATCCGCGTTTCCGTGGTCCCCACCGCCCACGGGGAGCGGATCGTTCTGCGACTCCTGGACCGCTCCCAGGTCCTGCTCCCTTTGGACAGCATCGGGATGAGCGGTGCGAAACTCGCGCGGATGCGCCGGTTCATCCGCACCCCCCATGGCATCCTCCTGGAGACGGGCCCCACGGGTTCCGGAAAGACCACCACCCTGTACGCCGCCCTGAACGAGATCAACACCACGGACAAGAACATCATCACCGTGGAGGACCCCATCGAGTACCAGCTGAAGGGGATCGGCCAGATCCAGGTGAACTCCAAGATCGATCTCACCTTCGCCCGGGGGCTCCGCTCCATCCTTCGCCAGGACCCGGACGTGATCATGGTGGGGGAGATCCGAGACCTGGAGACCGCGGAGATCGCCATCCAGGCCTCCCTGACCGGGCACCTGGTTCTGAGCACACTGCACACCAACGATGCGGCCACCGCCGTGACCCGCCTTGTGGACATGGGGATCGAACCGTTTCTCGTCTCCTCGTCCCTGATCGGCGTGATGGCGCAGCGGTTGGTCCGGATCCTTTGCGCCCATTGCAAGGAGCCCTACCGGCCCACCGAGGAAGAGGCGGGAGAGATCCAGATACGGATGGAGGAAATTCCCCCGGAGGGCCTCTACCGCCCCCGGGGATGCTCCCGATGCGTGGAGACCGGGTACCAGGGCCGCTCCGGAATCTATGAACTCCTGCCCGTGGACGAGGCGATCCAGAACGTCATCCTGAAGGGAAACGACGCCAACGTGATCCGGCGGGTGGCCATCGAGCGGGGGATGATCACGCTCCGGCGGGACGGCGCAGAGAAGGTCCTTCAGGGCATCACCTCGGTGCAGGAAGTGGCACGGGTCACCCAGGAAACCGTTGTGTGAGGAGGGGAGTCTCTTTTTGGCTGTTTTCGAATACAAGGGAATGACCGCAGCCGGTAAATCCGTCAGCGGGATCATTGACGCGGAAAACCTCCGCATCGCCAGACAGAAGCTCCGTTCGGACGGCATCTATCCCACCGACGTGGCGCAGGAGAAGGAGCAAAAGGGAGCCCTGTCCAGGGATGTGTCCCTTCAGACGCTCCTGCAGCGTATCAGCAAGCAGGACGTGGCGGTGATGACACGGCAGCTCGCCACCCTGCTGAAGGCCGGTCTGCCCCTTGTTTCCTGCCTGAACGCCATGGCCGACCAGGTGGAAAACCCCAAGCTCACCATGATCCTCAAGCAGGTGCGCGAACGGGTGAACGAGGGCAGTTCCCTTGCCCAGGCCCTGCAGGAGTTTCCCAAGGTGTTCTCCGACCTTTACATCAACATGGTCAGCGCCGGGGAAGCCAGCGGAGCCCTGGAGCTCGTGCTCCTTCGTCTGGCCGAGTACACGGAGAGCCAGGTCCGGATCCGAAACCGGATCCAGGGGGCCATGGTCTACCCGGCCGTGATGACCCTGGTGAGCCTGGGGGTTCTTGCCCTCCTGCTCACGTTCGTGGTTCCCAAGTTCGTTTCGATCTTTGCCGAACTCCAGCAGACCCTCCCCCTGCCCACCCTCATCCTCATCGGGGTGTCTTCCTTCTTCAGGAGTTACTGGTATCTGATCCTGATCGTGCTTGGGTTCTCCATCTTTCTTATGGCCCGCTACCGCAGAACGCCCCGGGGCCGGAGCCTGTTTGACCGCATGACCCTGCGTATCCCGGTGTTCGGCCGGCTGATCCGCCTGGGGATCGTGATCCGTTTCTCCCGCACCCTGAGCACCCTGCTGGGCAGCGGCGTCCCGCTTCTCAAATCCCTGGACATCCTCTCCCGCATCGTGAACAACACCGTTTACGAAACAGCCATCGGGACGGCCCGGGATTCGGTGATCGAGGGCGCATCGCTCTCCCAGCCTCTCAAGCAGAGCGGGATCTTCCCGCCCATCCTGATTCACATGATCGCCAGCGGGGAACAGAGCGGTCAGCTGGAGGAAATGCTTTCCAAGGTGGCCGATTTCTATGAGGAAGAGGTGGAAACGCTCACCGCCACCCTCACAAGCCTCCTGGAGCCTGCCTTGATCCTGGGCATGGCGGTGATCGTGGCGTTCGTGGTCATCTCCATCCTCCTCCCGCTTTTGGAGATGAACCAGATCGTGGTCCAATGAGTCCTACCGAAAAGGAGGAAGTTTTCCCATGAGACACTATCTCAAAGACAACAAGGGCATTACGCTGATCGAGATGATGGTGGTGATCGTTATCCTCGGGATCCTGGCCACCATCATCTTCACCCGGGTTTCCGACCGACCGGAGCAGGCCCGCAGGACCAAGGCCGCCGTGGAGATCCGGCAGGTACAGACGGCCCTGGAGCTGTTCAAGCTCGACAACGGCTTTTACCCCACCACCGAGCAAGGGCTGGAGGCGCTGGTCTCTGCGCCCACGTCGGGCCGTGTCCCTCACAACTACACGGATTCCGGCTACCTGGACAAGATCCCGCTGGATCCATGGAAAACCCCCTACGTCTACATCAGCCCGGGAATGCACGGCGAATACGATCTGGAAAGCTACGGATTCGACGGGCAGGAGGGCGGAGATGGTAAATCCAAGGACATTGAGAGTTGGAACCTGGAGTGACCCTTCCCGTTACCGGCGAGATCCCGGCGAAAACGATCCGAAGAACCGGCACCCTGGGTTTCACGCTCATCGAGCTGACCTTTGTGCTGCTTCTCATGGCGATCCTGGCCTCGTTTGCTGTGCCACGCTTCTTCATGATCACGGAAATCAACCTGAGAACCTCGGCCCGGAGCCTGGCGGAAACCCTGCTGGAGGTCTCCTCCATGTCCACCAATTTTTCCACCCCGTTCGTGATCCAGTACGACATGGATCAGCAAAAGTACTGCTACAAGCAGGCCGTCTTCAATCTGGCAACGGGTTCGTGGTCCGTCCTGTTCGGGGATGAGTCCACCGAGGAAGTCACCACCTCCCCTCAGGGGAAAACCAAATGTTTTCATCTGAAGGACGGCGTGTACTTCAAGGAGATCCACTCCCTCCTGGGAACGGAAAAAAAATTTGAAAAGGGGAAACTGCCCGAGTGGTTTTCCCCGCGCGGGGTGGCCGATCCCCTGGTGATCCTGCTGGGAGACCGGAAAGGACGGTTCTACACCCTGTTCGTTCAACGGTACGGGGGCCGGGTGGATATTCGGCCGGGCCGCTTGGAATACAAGGATTATCTTCAGGAGATCCTGGAATGAAACCGATCATCGACTCTCCGAAGAGGGACAACGGCGAAGCCGGTTTCACCCTTCTGGAGGTGATGGTGGCGGTGGCGGTTCTCGGGATCGCCCTGACGTCCCTTCTGTACGGCCAAGCCCAGGCAATCCGGGCCCAGGCCCGTTCCCAGACCGTGACCGTGGCCACGCTCAAGGCCATGGAACTGGCCGATCGGGCCCTGATGTTCCGGAACGAGCTTCCCATGCCCGGAGAGAGCGAGGAGGTGACCATCGACCCCCCCTTCGAGTTTCTTCTCGGCACGATCCGCGTCGAACAGAACGAACTGGTTCCCTCCGTGAGCGAGGTATACGTGACAGTGTCCTGGGACGACGCAACCGTGGGGCAGGTTTCCCGCAGGTCGTCGTCGGACGCGGGCTCCGGAACGAGGAAAATCGAGATATGTTTTTACGTAACCGCTCTTCCCTAGCGGAAGACCGGAGGGGGATGACCCTCCTGGAAATTGTGCTGGCCTTGGGAATCACCGCCCTGGTGCTCTCCGTGGTCTATACGACCATGCGTACGGCCGGCCGTACCCTCCAGGGCCTTTCGGTTCGGAACGAGATGTACCGGGCCACCTACGCCCTGCTGGAGGAGATGGGAACGGAACTCTCCTCCACGTTCCTCTCTCCCCATGGGACCCCCCCGATGAACGGCCGGGCGATCACCTACTTCTACGTGGAGGACAGGGAAGAAAACAACCGTCCCCAGGACACCCTCGCTTTCACCACAATGGGGCACGCCTTTTCCCCGCTGGCCCTTGGAGAAAGCGATCAGAGCGAGGTTTGCTACACCGTCAGGCAGAGCCGGAAACGCGACGAGCTCGTGCTGCTGAAAAAAGAGGATCCCACCCTGGACGACCTGACATGCCGGGAGGAAACCGAATCCAGCCTGGACAGGCCGTACGCGGAACTGCCGATCCCCGTGGCCACCGGCATCCACCCGGAACGGGGGGCCGGATACAAACTGGTGGGGTTCCAGGTGGATTGTTACCGTTCGACCAACCCGGACGAGGACGCGGTGGAAGAATGGGATTCTGTAAAGCAGCGTGCACTGCCCAGCCGCGTGACCGTGACCTTGACCTACCAGGATGAGAAAGAGAAGCTGTACCCGTTTTCCAAGACCGTGCTTCTCCGGCTGCAGGAACTCCGGCTCTGAACCGCGGGGGACCTGCCAAACGGAGGGGTCCATAGATTCACGAGGAAACGAGCGCCGATGACTTCCTTCTTAACACCCCTGCGCAACAGGGTCCGGAAAACGCTTTCAGGCCGAAACGGGGTGGCCTTGCTTATGGTTTTGTTCGTGGTGGTGGCACTCACTTCCCTGGTGGTGGCTCTCACCGACACCACCCAGCGCCACCTCCATCTCACGCAGTATTACAAGAACCGGCTCCAGGCCTTCTGGACCGCCCAGTCCGGTATCCAGGCCGGTGTGGCGATCCTGCAGCTGGATACCCAACTCCAGCCGTCCTACGATGCATACGACAGCGCCTGGAACTGTGAATCCCCCACCTATCAGGAAAACGCCCTGGTGTTTCTCAGCGTCCCCCTCTGCGGATCCAGCCTCATCGAACCGGGCCTGATGCTGGCCGTGGAAGACCCGGCGCTGGAAGAACCCGCGGCCCGGACACGATGCCCCATCGTGGACGAGAACCGAAAGCTGAGCCTCTTTTCCCTGGTGGGAAACTTGAACCAGGATACCGAGGAGACCAGCGACGAAACCTTTGATCGGCTTACTTGGCTGTTGACGATTCTGCTGCGGGAACAGGATCTTGCAGGAACCGGCGACCCGGGAGACACGTCGGGGATGCTCCTGTCGCCGGACCCTGGGAGTCAGACACCGATCAGCGATGCAAAGGCACATGAACTGGCCGGATATATCGTGGACTGGATCGATTCAGGAAACAACATATCCCCTACGGATCTGAACCCGGACCGAGCGGAGGAAGGCTGCCCGGAGGACGGATTGCCCTACACAGCCAAGAACGGCATGATGGACTCCATGGACGAACAGGCCCTGCTGAGCGGATTCCGTCAGATTCCGCAGAACGAGATCGATGAC
>CAYTRL010000208.1:0-10356 GCA_964439795.1 uncultured Thermodesulfobacteriota bacterium | reverse complement strand
CCCGCGCCGGCCCGCGGCGCCGGGGGGGGGCGGTGGGGGGGCCGGCCCCCCCCCCCCGGCGCCCGTGTATCATCACGTTGCGGCACGGGACCGCCTGCAAGCAAGATAACCAACATCGAGCCGCTCCTCCCTCACATGCGGGGGAGCGGCTCTTCTCGTCCGGGTGGAGGCCCCATGGGAAACATTCGCCTTCCGGCACCCTTCCTCGCTTTCCTGGTCTCGATCCTTCTCTTGACGCTTCTCTCCGGGACTGCATCCGCCAAGCTGTCCGACGGGGTCACCCTGCAATGGAACAACGGGCTCCGGATCCAGGACCGGAGCGACGACCTCCTGTACTACCTCCGGCTGCGGCTCGGGTTCCAGTTCCGGTACACCTACCTGCACTTCGACGACCACATCCTCTCCAACGACGAGGACTGGAACAACTTCATGTTCCGGCGGCTGCGGCTTTGGTTTGACGGCAGCTTCCCCAATCGGGACTGGAAATATTTCCTCCAGCTGCAGCTGGAACCGGCCGGCAGCGTCAACGCCCTGGACGCCTGGCTCCAGTGGCAGCGGTTCCCCTGGGGACGGATCCAGCTGGGCCGCATGAAGATCCCCTACGGTCTGGAATTCTGGCAGTCCGGCTTCGCCCTGAACGGTGTGGAGCGGACCATCTTCAGCGGGGAAACCGACGTGGACGGAAAGGCCAAGGACGTATTCGGGAATTCTCTCGGACGTTTCTGGCCGGGGAGCAACGCCATTTTCCCGGGAAGCTGTCAGATGGTAGAAGGCACCCTCTTCCCGGTGGGCGGCATGACCCTGTACCGTTCCCAGGGCGTAGACATCAACGGCGATGTCCGTGTCCCCGGGTTCAGCGATGAAAGCCGCCTGGAGTACTGGCTTGGCCTGTTCAACGGCCGGGACACCCAGGGGTTCAGCAACCCCACCGACCAGCTCCTCTACTCCTTCCGGCTGGCCTACGAGCCTTGCGGCCCTTACAACCTCACGTTGCAGGGGGACTGGGCTTTCAGCGAAGAGCCGGTCACCGCCTTTCTCGTCTCGTTCTACTCGTACACGGACACGGCGTGGAAACGCTATGACTTTTCCCAGGCTCAGCTGGTCCCCACCGATGAGTATGACATCTGGGACCTGGGGTATGATCTGGCAGCCATCTTCCGGTACCGGGGCTTCTCCCTGGATCTGGAGTTCGCCTGGGAGCGGTTCCACGCACAGGGGGATACCCTGGAAACGGACGGCACCTACGACCGCCTGGGGGGACGGGTGAACATTGGCTACTTTTTCCTGATCCGCAGGCTCGAGGCGACCTTTAAATTCGCCTACCTGGAGCGGATTCTGAACAATACCGTACTCGACTCCCTGTTCACCGGCCTGGGCCTCGTGGACACGGACCAGGGGATGGCCGTGGAGAAGAACCTGCAGCAGTACACCTGGGGCCTGAACTACTACTTTCACGGGAACAACCAGAAGTTCTGCCTTGATTACAGTCTGCTTGTGCGGGACCTGGCCAGCGCGGTACCCGGCCGTCCCATGGACAACCAGGTGGATCATCGCGTGCGTCTGATGTTCCAACAACTTTTCTAGTTCGGCTTCCGGTAAAGGCCCATCTGCGGCGTTCCCCCTTGCCTCCTCGCTCCAACGTACTTCAAAGTACGCCTCCGCTCCTCGGCTGCGGGGCGCCTTGCATATAGACCTTTCTCGAAAGCCGAACGGTATGGGGAGGTATTGAGGTTCACTTCCGGAAGGGGTTGAAATCCGGGTTCCTCTTCTCGAGAAACGCGTTCTTCCCCTCCAGCGCCTCCTCCGTGTCGTAGTACATGGAAAGCCCGCCCACACCCAGTTGCGTGATCCCGGCTGTCCCGTCCGATTCAGCCAGAAAGGCATATTTGAGCATCTTCAGGGCGGTGGGACTCCGCTGCAGCAGTTCCTGGCACCAGCGGTCCACCTCCTCGTCCAACTGATCCATGGGAACCACGCAGTTTACCAGCCCCATCTCCAGAGCCTCCCGGGCCTTGTATCTCCTGCACAGAAACCAGATTTCCCGGGCCCTCTTCAGACCCACACACCGAACCAGGTCTCCGGTTCCATACCCCGGATCGAAGGAGCCGACCCGGGGTCCGGCCTGACCGAACTGTGCGTGCTCCGCTGCGATGCTCATATCACAGACCACCTGCCACACGTGTCCACCGCCGATGGCGTACCCGTTTACCCGGGCAATGACCGGTTTGGGATGGGTCCGGATCAGCTGCGTGACCTGCTGCCACCCCACCTCCAGCGGCAGTGCGGCCTGCCCCCCCCGGTACCCTCCCTTTTCCCGGGTGGTCTGATCTCCCCCCGTGCAGAAAGCCTTTTCCCCGGCGCCGGTAAACACCACAACCCCCACGTCCTCCTCCACCCAGGAACGGGTAAAGGCGTCGATCAACTCCTGAACGGCCTGGGTGTTACACGCATTGTACCGTTCCGGTCGATGGATGGTGATGTGAGCCACGTTCCCCTTTTTTTCATACCGAATCTCCTGGCAATCCATTTTCCTCCTCCCCGCCCCGTCCGGGGCAGCACTCGATCATTTGACATCCTGTCCATGTTTTGATTATAAATCATAGGATTGCTGAAACAGCCTGCTTCCTGTTTCCCCAACTTTTTCAGGTGTTTGTATCCGTTTTTCAAGCCACATTCTCACCCAAAAATCAACGTATTCTAACTAATTCGTAACCATTTGTCCCTGAAAATAGGTTTCCAGCCGGGCAGAAGCCTGTTTAAAAACCATCCGTACTGACGATATGATACCTGTCAAAGACACATCGGGTCTTGTGCCCGTTGATCTCTATACCGGAGTTAATATCAGAGGGTGTTTAAAAAGAAAATCAGGCGGACTACGTATCCTTCCGTATCCATTTACAATCACCAAAGATGAAGGAGATCCGCCATAGGACAAGGGAAGCGGAAAACGTCAGAGGTGTCAAGGCCACGCTATGAGGATCTGGAAGAATAGGTGCGAGGCAGGGTTCAGGAGTTCATCCATGTAGCGCACATCTTCGTGGCCTTCCTCTCATACTGTCGTCACGTGACCCTGCGGCAATTGGCCCGCTCGCACGGACCAGGTCTGACACCTCGCTCGATCTTGGAGCAGATGAAGACCATCCAGATGATTCATGTTCACGTTCCCACCACCGATGGACGGGAATTGAAAATGTCCCAGTATACCAAACCCGAGAAGGCTCAACAGCTTCTGTTGTCAAAGCTCAAGCTGTCGTTACCGCCCCAGCCTCCTCCAGAGATTTCTGCCGGAAATCTCCGGGCTGTGGTGAAGACCTTTTGAGCTCTTTCTATGTTTTTTAAGAATTTACATGAACAACACTCCGCGAATAGCGAAAAACGGGCTAGGACGCTTTCCCTTGGCTACCACACATTATGTTTTTCTAGTTGACATTAAATTTCACGACCTGCTATTCTTTTTTTAATTGTGAAACAAATTCATATCTGTAGTATGCCGGTACTCCAATATGACACCCAAGCTCCTCCTGGCCTTCGCGGTCGTCGGTCTGGCGACCCTCCACACACTCCCGTCCCATCCCTCCACGAACACCGGTTCGGCAAACGTCGAGTTCAGGCGGGTAATCGTCCTTGGCTTCGACGGCGCCGACAGTCGCACGACCAAGGCGCTGATGACGGCTGGCCAGCTCCCGAACCTCTCGCGACTGGCTGAGCAGGGGACCTTCGCCTTCCTCGGCACCACCAACCCGGCCGAGTCGCCGGTATCGTGGGCCTCGCTGAACACCGGCCGCAACCCTGCCGAGACCGGGATCGTAGGCTTCGTGCGGCGCGAGTTCGTCGACATGAGGGGGCAGAAGGACGTGCCCATGCCAACGAAGGGGCTGTCGGTTGACGGCGTGCAGGTGCCGCTCTCGGACATGCAGGAGAAGCCCTGGATGGCGACCATGAGCCCGGCCGTTCTGGGGCTCCTGCTGGCCGGCTCGTCGCTGGTCGTGTTTCTGATCGTGTCCGGCGCGCTGCTGCGCCTGCGCCTCGTGTCCACACTCGCGCTGGGGCTCGTGCTGGCCGGCCTGGGCTTCTTCTCTGGCTTCAAGATCGGCCGCGATCTGCCAGTGTCGATGCCGGTGGTCAAGAACCCCATGGAGGCGGAGCCGTACTGGGAGACCGCGGCCAGAGCAGGTGTGGCCAGCGTGGTCCTCGAAGCGGCGCAGTCTTGGGACCGCGCGCCGGTAGATGGGGCCAAGGTGCTCTGCGGGCTGGGTGTGCCGGACGCGCGCGGTGAGTACATCAGCTACTTCATCTACACGACCGACGACCTGTACTTCTACAAGGACCCGAATGACCGCAAGACCGACACCAGATCGGGCGGCAAGAAACTGCGCATCGAGGAGCAGGACGGGATGATCGAGACGAAGGTCTACGGCCCGGTGAACCATTGGGCTGTTCAGCAGATCGAGGCCCGGCTCGAAGAGACACAGGCGGCCAAGGAGGTCGACGAACTGAAGGAGGAGCTTAGCGACGTGAAGAAGAACCAGCTCACCGTCGACCTAATCGTAGAGAAGAAGGACGACGGCACCGCCGACGTTACGGTCGGCGACGAGGTCCAGAACCTGAGGGAGGGGCAGTGGTCCGACTGGTACCACATAGAGTTCGCACTCAACTCGATCATCAAAGTCAACGCGATCACGCGTGCCAAGATCGTCTCGATGGATGAGCCCTACTTCGAGCTCTTCCTCAACGCGATCGAGATCGACCCGGCTAAGCCCCCGTTCTGGCAACCGATCAGTCAACCGGCCTCATTCTCCGCGGAGCTCGAGTCCGAGTTCGGCCCGTACGAGACCGTCGGCTGGTCCTGCCTGACGCATCCCCTCAAGGACAAAATCATCGACCCCATCACCTTCATGGAGGACATCGAGTTCACTATGAAGTGGCGCGAGGATATGACCTTCGGGCGCATCATCAAAGACGACTGGCGCCTTTTCATGAGCTGCCTTTCCACGCCGGACCGCGTGCAGCACATGATGTACCAGTACTACGACGACCAGCACCCCCTGTACGACGCGACAGAGGCCTCGCGCACGATGACCTTCTTCGGTGAGGAGATCGAGCTGCGCGAAGCGATCCCCGCGATCTATCGCCAGGTTGACCGCATCGTCGGACGCGTGATGGACGAGGTACTGCAGCCTGACGACCTGCTCATGATCTGCTCTGACCACGGCTTCCAGAGCTTCCGGCGCCAGGTTCACATCAACAACTGGCTGTACTCCGCGGGCTACCTAGCAGTCAAGCCAGGCACCAAGCCCAGTACTTCGAAGATCGTCAGCACCTACATCGACTGGGAGAACACGCAGGCCTACTCGATCGGGCTGGGCGCTGTGTATCTCAACCTGAAGGGCCGCGAGGGCGGCGGCGTCGTCGACCCGGACGACTCGACTGATCTCATGCAGCGGATCCGCGCCGACTTCCTGGCTACCGAGGACCCGGACTTCCCGGGCGTGATGATCGGCTCAGACGTGGCCATCGTGAGGGACATCCACAGCGGCAAGTTCCTCGACCTCGAGGCCGACATTTTCTTCGGCTTCGCGCCGAACTACCGCGTCTCGTGGGCCAACGCTAAAGGTGGTATCTCCATGAAGAAGGAGGAGGACGGCAGCTACGCTGTCGGCCCGTTCATGGCCGACAACAACCGCATGTGGTCCGGCGACCACGTCTCGGTCGACGTGGAGCACGTTAAGGGCATGTTCTTCTGCAACCGAAAGGCGACCTCGCAGGAGGGCGGCCTGAACCTGCTGCACATCGCCCCAACAGCGCTCAGCGCGCTCGGCGTCGACCTGCCGCCGGAGATGGACTTCGCCCCGCTGCAGCTGAACTAGCCCTTATCCATATATGATTTTATTAGTCTGAAACCAATTAGAAACTCGAAACCCCTGTCTTCATTTGGGTAGAATGCTTCATCGCCAAACAAAGTACACCCAGAAAGAGGGACCCGAGCTGTGGATTTCGGAGTGAACAGGGCGTTTCATCTGCTGGTCCGCAACACGGGGTTGGTTTGATGAAACTACGAGCTAACTTTCTTGCTTAATAGTTCGTTCTTCTCCTTAGAATCCACTGGTCTTTTGCCGCCACGATTATCTTTCTTCTATACCAAGTATTTTTCCCCGCTATTTTCGTTTAAAAAAGTCTCCTCCCAACTTTCACCTTTTGTCCCCGAAAATGTAACCACCAGCCCCAAACATTCCTGAGTAGAGTCAAATGGAACAAGAAGAATGAAAATAAACCTCATATACTAATGCGAGCGTTTTTATTTAGACATGAGACGGCTGTCTGATCATCAAATTTCAATACTCGATCTGCTCTTATGGTCTAAATGATTATTGCCTCCTTAATAAGACAAGAGGTTGCAACAACAATGGAAACTGGTTATGGTTAAAACCTGTTAACAAATCAAAGGATTAGCATGGCACCGGAAGTGTTCCAGGGCTTTCTCCTCTGTTTCTATCCGCCGGGACCCTGTTCGCCCCGGCAGAAAAATACCGGAGAACAATCATGGCATTTGTAAAAGAGCATATCCAGAAACTTAAAGCCTACGAACCCGGTTTGCAACCCCGGGACGACGAGCGGGTGATCAAGCTCAACACCAATGAAAACCCGTACCCCCCGTCCCCCTGGGTTCTGGAAAGTATCCGGGATGAAGCATCGGACGCCCTGCGTTTCTATTCAGATCCACAGAGCGGAAAACTCCGGGAAACGGCTTCCGCCCTGTACGGAACTTCACCGGAGGAGGTTCTTTGCGGAAACGGTTCGGACGAGATCCTGGGGATCCTGCTGCGGACCTTCAGCACACGCGGGGACTCGATCGGGTATTATGTGCCGTCTTATTCCTATTATGCCACCCTGGGGTCTATTCATGCCCTGCAGCTCCGCCCGACACCGCTCGGCCCCCGGCCGGAACAGCCTCCTCTGCCGGAGGACCCGGATCTGGCCCTGTTCTTTCTCACCAATCCGAACTCACCCCTGGGATTCTCCCTCCGGCCGGAAAAGGTCTCCGAGCTGGCCAATCACCTGAAGGGGATTCTCGTGGTGGACGAGGCCTATGTGGATTTTGCCCGCTGGAACTGTCTTTCCCTGGTCCGGGAGCTTTCCAACGTGGTGATCACCCGCTCCTTGTCCAAATCTTACTCCCTGGCCGGGCTCCGGGTGGGAATTGCCCTGGCCCGTGAAGAACTGATCCGTCAGATGGACAAGGTCCGGGATCATTACAACCTCAACCGCATCGCACAGAAGGCGGCTTCCGTCGCGCTCCGGGATCAGAAGTTTTTCCAGGAGAACCGAAAACGGGTTCTTCGCACGCGGGAGAGGTTGATCCAGGGGGTGCTGGACCTGGGCCTGGATCCACTCCCGTCTGAGACGAACTTCATTTTCGTCCGTTTCGCTTCCGCGAAGCGCGCCTTGTCGGTCTATCGGGGGCTGATGCGGCAGGGCATCCTGGTACGATACTTTGATCAAAACGGGCTGAGCAACGGTCTCCGGATCTCCATCGGAACCAACCGGGAAATCGACCGTTTGTTGTCGGTCATGCGAGAACTGCTCTAACCCGCCGTTCGGCTGTACAGCGGTACTTCCCCGGAGAGGAGGCATTCCCATTGGCCATTGCAGACAAGGTTCGTGAAGCGCAGGCCCGTGCGTCGTGGATCCGCCGGATGTTTGAGGAAGGGGCCCGCCTGAAGCGCGAGCTGGGAGAGGAGAAGGTCTTTGATCTCACCCTGGGAAACCCCTGTCTGGACCCCCCCGAAGCGTTCCTGGAGAGCCTGCGGCAGGAACTGGAAGAACCGCAATCCGGAAAACATGCCTACATGCCCAACGCGGGGTACCCGGACACCCGGGATGCCGTGGCGGCTCATTTGCGTCGGGAGCGAGGCGTGGCGATCCAGGGGAAGCATATTGTCATGACCTGCGGCGCGGCCGGCGGGCTGAACGTGGTTTTCAAGACCTTGCTGAACCCCGGCGAGGAAGTGCTGATCCTGGCACCGTTCTTTCCGGAGTATCTTTTTTACGCGGACAACCATAACGGCAGGGTACGCATCGTTGAGACCCGAAAAGATTTTTCGCTGGATCCGGAGGCCGTCGAGGCCGCCCTGTCGCCCGCCACCAAGGCCCTGCTCCTGAACTCTCCCAACAACCCCACGGGAAGGATGTACGATGAGGAGAGTCTACGAAAACTGGCGGAGGTCCTGGACCGCGCAGAACAGCGTGAGAAGAAACCCCTCTACCTGATCTCCGACGAACCGTACGGCGATATCGTTTTCGACGGGAAGACCCTCCCGGATCTTTTTCAGATCCGCAGAAACACCATCCTGGTGAATTCCTATTCCAAGAGCCTTTCCGTTCCGGGGGAACGTCTAGGAACCATCGCGGTTCATCCGGAGATCGAAGATCTGGACCCGCTTCTGGAGGGATTGAGTTTCTGCAACCGAACCCTGGGATACGTGAACGCACCGGCCATGATCCAGCGCGTCATCGGCCGGATTCCGGGTGCCCGGGTGGATCCGGCGCCCTATGAGCGTCGCCGGAACCTGCTCTGCGACGGACTGGCGCAGGCGGGCTACTCGTTTCAGAAACCCGATGGGGCCTTTTATCTTTTCCCCGAATCTCCGGTTCCGGACGATGCGTCTTTCGTTGATGCGCTCCTCAAGGAGGGGGTCCTGGTGGTGCCCGGGAAAGGGTTCGGAAGGCCGGGGCACTTCCGGATCGCTTACTGCGTGGAGGAGCGGGTCATCGAGGAAGCCCTGCCCGTTTTTACCCGCGCTTATGAGCGGTTTCGCTGAATCCAGAGCCCCCTCCTGAAGCGGTTTCACCGGACAGGCTCCCGGCGGGAACCTCCACAGCGGCTGAACCGGTCAAGGCTTCAGGATGAGATCGATCTGTTTTTTTGTCTCCACCATCTTTCGGCCCACCGACGTGAAGCAACGGGCGCACAGGTACTCGTAGCGTTCCCCTTCGGGCAAAATCAGCAGGAGTCTTTTTCGGACCGGCACCGCCGTCTTGCAGCGGGGACAGTACAGGGAGGAAGCCTCCAGCTGATCGAACTGTTTTTCGTCTTTCTGCCCCGGACGACCCCGCTCCGGATCTGTAAAGGCTCGCACATCCCTGGCTCTGCGGTTCATGATCCCCTCTTCGGATTGCAGAAGCGACGACACATGATACCACATTCCTCCAGGGGTCGTGTACCCGCACTCCCGGGCTGCAGGTCCAGGGGAAATTGACATCTGTTCTGAACTCTTGAATAATAGTTTATAGAGGTTCGTACACAGGAAAAATCCGTTCGTTAAAGAGGCTTTCACGGGGAATTATGAAAGAAGAAACAGAGAAATCTGAATTTTCCGAGGATCCGCCCCGGGGACGGTCCCCCCGTAAACGCTCGGGCCTGGTCCTGGTCCTGGCGATCCTGGCGGGCATCCTGCTGGTGCTGTTTGCCGTGCTTTATTTCACGGAAACCAAAGAGCCAGGCCCTTCTTCGCTTCCTCCTGAGGCCCCGGGTCTTACAGGGGCTGATCCCAGCGATTCAGGGCCTTCCCTGGGCGACCCCCCTTACGCCGTCCTTTCGGAAACGGAGGAGGCAACCGCGCCTTTGGATTTGCCGGCAGAAGCGCCCCAGGATCCTGCAGAAGAGGGTGCACCGCCGGACCTTTCTCCAGGGATCACCGTAAGCACCATGCCCTCCCTTCCCAAGATCGCCCTGTCTCCGGATACCATTCCGGAGGAGTTGGATTCAGTCTCGCTTCCCGCCCTTCCCTACTCGATCTTCAACGGAGCCTATAAATCACTGCAGGATGCGGAAACCACCCAGCGGGAGCTTCAGAGCCACTTCATCCCCTCCTATATCGTACCTGTGGGCATCGAGGGGAGCGTGGCCCAGTCCCTGTACGGTGTTTCCTCCGACGGCATCTGGTACCGTATTCTGATCGGTCATTTCCCCACGCAAACGGACGCCCGGGACTCCCTGGGAACGCTGATGGAGTTGAGACCGAACGACCAACCGGAAATCATGAAGTTCACCTACTCCCTGGAATGTGGCCGTTTTCTCAATAGCGAGTCCCCGGAACCCCTCCTGGAGAAACTGCGACTCGACGGGTTTCTGCCCTATACGCAAACATTTCTCGCCCGCGAAGGCGGCTCCTCCCTCACCCGCATCCTTCTGGGATGCAACTTTTCGAAACAAGGGGCGCAGAAAGAAAAGGATGCGCTTGCGGAAAGAGGATATTCGTGCATGATCGGGGAACGGTAAATCGGGGACGCATGCATATGCCGACAAGCAACGCTTCGCGCGTCTCCATCGGGCTTTTCCTGCCCCCCCTCCTTTTC
>CAYTRL010000207.1:0-10364 GCA_964439795.1 uncultured Thermodesulfobacteriota bacterium | reverse complement strand
AGGAGGTCAAAGCGGTGCCCCTGGACAATGGTGGCGAAGTAGGGAAAGAGATTTTTCAGCACGAACTCATCGGTCATGGCCACCGTGGGGCGTCCGCTTCGATTATCGGCAGCGCCGTCGATGATGGACTGCACAAAGGCCTGACGTTCCCGGAAGGGGTCCGGCGAGAGATCCGGAAGCTTCCGTTTCCCGGTCCCCCTGTCGTACATGGAGCAGTTGCCGCCCCAGAGGAACTTCTGCTGCTGCCCGGCCACCCGGGTCGTGAGCCGATCGATCCGGCACCGGTTCCCGGCTCCACCGCAACCCCTGGTGGACGCACACTGGAAGGTGTCCTTCTCGATCATCTTTGCCTCGAGAAAGTGGGACGGGTCGAGCGCGTCTTCGCTCCCTTCTATGCCCATCTCTCTCTTTGCCAGCAGGGCGATGCCAAAGGCCCCCACGGTGCCCGGGTTGGGCGGAACGACCACGTCCCTCCCGGTTTGACGGGCCACCGATGCGGCCAGGGCGTCGGAGGCAAAGGGCATGCCCTGGCAGAAGATACGGTTCCCCACGGACCGGTTGCCCTTTACCCGGTTCAAGTAGTTCTGGATGATGGAGTCGTAGATACCGGCCAGGATGGTCTGCTGATCGTAGCCCGAAGAGACGGCCGCATCGATGATTTCCGCCATGAACACAGAGCAGTGCTGCCCCAGGGAGATCCCCCGGTCCGATTCCAGGGCAAGGCGGCTCATCTGCACCACGTCCTCCACATCGGCAAACTTCTTCCCCTGTTCCTCGATGAACGATCCCGTGCCCGCACTGCATGCCTCGTTCATGGCCGCATCATAGACCTGCCCTTCGTTCAGGCGGACGTACTTTGCGTCCTGGCCCCCGATCTCGAAGATCGTGTCCACGTTTTTGTCGTAGTGGATCGCACCCTCGGCATGGGCCGCGATCTCGTTCAGGATGAAGACGCGCTCGCTGCCGTAGCAGCTGGAAAGAAGCGAGCCCACGATCTCGCGTCCCGATCCTGTCACACCGAAAGCCACCACGGAGTGAAGGCCTCCGTGGTCCTGGAGGAAGCGGTCCATGAGGGCCTTTGCCGCGCCCACAGGGTCTCCGCTGGTACTCCTGTAGGCCTCCCAGCAGGGCTCGTTCACGTGAGCATCCAGGGCCACTGCCTTGGAGCCCGTGGAGCCCATGTCAAAGCCGAGCAGGAGCGTCCTGCGGCTTTCTCCCAGGGAGAGCGGGGAGCGGGAGAGCCGGTGGACCTTTCCCAGGGCATGCCTCAAGGCAGGGATTTCCTCGAAGGCGGCATCCTTGCGGGGTGCCAGGAGATCCTCGAGAGCGGGCCGGGAGAACCGTAGGCGGGCCGCCTCGGCCGCGGCTCCGTAAGCATCCACAAAGAGGAGATCCACACCCTCCGGCTCCACCAGTTCCATGGCGTGCCTGGCCAGGAAGGTGCGGAAGTGGTCATGGATTCGTGAAGCCCGGCTGACCCCGCCCGAAAGGAGGACCTTCGGCGGCGAGAAGCGCGGCTTGATCAGGACCTGAACGTTCTCGCAGATCGCATCGTAAAGCCCGGCCAGGATCTGCTCCTTGTTGACCCCCTTGTTGGCCAGGTGAGTCATATCGGTCTTCAGGATCACGGGGCAGCGTCCGGAAAGGGCTGCGGGGTTCTGCACTTCAGCGCAAAGAAGGCTTGCCTCCTCCACCGAAAGCCCGAACCGCTCCACGAGTTGTCGCAGGAAATTCCCGGTCCCCTGGGAGCAGCGGTTGTTTCCACGGAACGCCGAGCTGCCACCCTCCCTCAATTCGAGAACAGAGAAGCCGTGACTTCCGATGGAGACCAGCGTGACAGGGCGTAGGGCGGGAAGAAGCAAATCGAGACCCGCGGTCTGAGCGCCCTTGGCGGGGATCTTTTCAAGCTCGAGAATCTTGCCGAGCCGCCCTGTAACCGCCGCACCCGACACCGAGGCCCAGTCAAAGCCCTGGAGGGCCTCCACAACGGTTTGCCCCGGGTTCTTGTAGTGCTCCAGCAGCAGGTGTCTTGTGGGGACCAGTCCCCTTTCATCTTCCCTCAGTTCGGCTATCTTCACTGTTTCGGCGCCGATATCGATGCCGAGATAGTTCCTTTTCATGATGTGTGTCTCTCTATCCCTTGGAGTAGGTTTTCGAATCCGTCGGGAATCCACAGGACCGGGGGGCCGGCAGAGGCCGCCAAGCCTCCCACAGCCTCGATCCTTCCTGTTTGAGAATAGCGGCCAATCGAACCACTATGTGACAGATAGGCCGGGGATGTCAATCGATATGGTAGAAAAGCAAAAATAATGTCCGTATGGATCAGGAGGGAAAGGACCGTGAGAAAAGACAAAAGATATCAGGCGTTTTTCTCTTTGATGCATAATGAGGGAATCCTGTACTTTGTTCCTTTGATTCTTCTGGCAGCGATTCGGTTCAAGACATACAGGACTTGCAACTGTTCGTCCTCAAAAAAGACATGAGTCATTGAAGTAAATCCCATGAAGAAGAACGGTTTGATTTGTAACACCTGGGCAAATACCAGGGATTTTCCTCTCCTGAAAAAAACCCCGATGTCCCTTTCGTCCGCTTCCGTCTGTTCGGGTACGGATGTTTTTGACCCCTTGTTATTCAACACCTGGATGTAGGGAGTTTTTCTTTTTTTGTTTCACTGAGTCCCTCGACCCTGACGGTCCGGACAGGATTTTCCGCACGGCTCAAGGCCGCGCCAATCTCCAAATCTTGACACATGGTTTTGTTGTCAATAGAGTTAAGCCGACATGGCGACGGACATCCTTCACAGACCTAGAAACGCAGAAACCAGAGAAGCTTCCGGGGTCGACTGTGATGTACACAACCATGCCACTGATGAACGAGCACCCGCACTCCTCCCCCAACGGACATCCTGGCCGGGTCGGGGGCAAATCCCATCCCCTCCTGCGTGCCTTGCCGGACCCCCCATGATCGTGGTCGCAGGCAATGGGTGCACCACACGCCCGGCCCTGGTGAACGCTGCACCGGTGTCCGCTTCTTCCCTTCTCCTCCCCCAGGCGGTCCCGCCCGAAAGGACGGGCTCGAAAGATCTGTTTCTCTACCATTGGACATGGCCGCGAACCCACACCCCGGAACGGGAGGCACCCCAATGAAATCCATGGGCAAAACCTTGAGAACACTCCTTTTCCTGGGCCTCTGCCTGGCGGTCGTCCCGCCGTCCGCCCGGGCAGCGGAATTCTGTGCCGGCACTGCCTCGGAGCTTCAGTCCGCCCTGGACGCCGCAGAGGCGAACAGTGAGGATGACGTGGTCCGGGTGGTGCAGGGAACCTACACGGGAGGGTTCAGCTACAGCTCCTCCAGCGGCTACTCGGTCAGCATCCTGGGTGGCTATACCGCGTCGTGCGCCTCGAGGGTGCTCGACCCCTCCAACACCGTGCTGGACGGCGACGACTCGAACAGGTGCCTGTACATCCAGAGCAGCAACGGAGGGGACGTCCTCGTGGAAGGGTTCACGATGCAGAACGGATACAATACAGGCGACGGGAGCGGGCTCTATGTCACCTGCACGGCAGCCACGGATGTGGCCCAGACCGTCAGCGTGGAGAACAATATCATCCACAACAACTACGCAGGTGATGACGGAGGCGGCGTCTATGCCTGGTTGGAGTCCACCGGGACCGTGCTGAGCGAGCTCCGGCTGGAGGACAACGAGGTCACGGACAACACCGCGACAAGCACGGGTGGAGGGCTTTATCTCCGATTCTACAACTCCGCGGACAACGCGCCGCACTTGACCCTCACGGGTAACACGATCTCCGGCAACACCAGCTATGATAATTGTGGCGGTCTGTATGCCTACCGCAGTACCACCACGGGGCTGCAGGGCGACGTCTCGTTCACCGGGAACACGGTGAGCGACAACACGGCATACGGGAGCTACGGCGGGGCCCATTTCTATGCGAGGTCAACGGAGGGGGCGTTGGGAACCTGCACGTTTACGGACAACACCTTCACAGGGAACCTCGCGCACGGGGAGTACGGGGGTGTCTACATCCAGCGAAACGCCCAGCTGCTTTCCATGGGCGAGACGACGATCACGGGAAACACCTTCACGTCGAATACCGCATACGGCAGCAACGGGGCCATGTACGCTCAGATCTTGTGCCCTTACGGCACACTGGGCACCACAACCTTCTCGGGAAACACGTTCACGCTGAACACCGCGTACGCATGGTCCGCCGGGGCCTACCTGGACGTGGAAACAACCTCGGGCACGGTGGGGGCCATCACGTACGCAGACAACACGTTCGACCAGAACACCGCGCATGGGGGTAGCGGCGCGGGCGTTGTCTATGTCAATGTCCAGGACGGCAGCGTAGGGGCGATGACGTTCAGCGGCAACGCATTCAGCGGCAACACCGCGCACGGCGCCAACGGAGGACTCCTGCTGGAAAGGTACTCCAGCTCCGGAAGCCTGGGCCCCATGTCCTTCTGCGACAACGTTTTCACGTCGAACATCGCGGGCGACGATACAGGGGGCCTGTACATAAACCAGAGTACAGCCACGGGAAGCCTCGGTGTGACCACCCTCGACGGGAACACGTTCATCGGCAACACGGCCCACGGGAGGTACGGGGGCTTGTACCTGCGAAGCGACGCCAACAGCGGAACCGCCGCCGGGATCACCTTGACCGGGAACACCTTCACCGGGAATACGGGCCACTCGGGCTACGGGGCCGGCGCGGTGCGGGGCTATACGGATCTGAACAGCGCGGGGGACATGACGTTCTCCAACAACACCTTTGGCCAGAACACGGGCTACGGGCCTGGAGGGGGGCTGTACGTGAATGTCCAGTGCAACTCCTCGGGCGCCACGGGCGCCACAACCTTTGACGGGAACAGCTTCACGTCGAACAGCTCCGATGGGAGCTACGGAGGCCTGTACGTGGAACTGGAAGCGGACACGGGCACGATCGGCGAAGTGACGTTCACGGAAAACACCTTCACCCTGAACAACGCGTATGCGAGCTACGGCGGGCTGTATTTCCTGTGCGACACCTCCTCCGGCGAGGTGGAGGCCATGACGTTCACGGGCAATGTCTTTGACCGGAATACGGCACTGTCTTACGGCGGCCTGTACATCGAAGGCTGGACGTCCACGGGAACCGTGGCCCCCATCACCTTCTTCGGGAACGAAGTGACCGGAAATACGGCCTATCAGGACAACGGCGGGGCGTATCTGGAATCTTTTGTATCCAACGGAACGGGAAGCGGGCTCGTTTTCAGGAACAACACCGTGACCGGGAACACCGCGTATGGAAACTATGGCGGCGTATCGCTTTATTCCTCCGCGTCTGTAACCGGCCCCGGGAGTTGCGGAGACATTCTGCTACGGGGGAACACGATTTCCGGAAACATGTCCACCTACCAAGGCGGGGGCGGCAGGGTGTCCTGCAGCGGTCCTCCCGGCGGGACCGGCAATGTCCTGGTGGAGAAGAACCAGTTTGTCGACAACGAGAGCTACGGCAACGGCGGCGGCTTGGTCTTGGACTACCTGTGGGGGAACGTCACGGTTTCCGAAAACGCCTTCCAAGGGAACTACAGTGCCGACGAAGGCGGCGGCCTGTACCTCTACCGGTACCAGTCGAGCGGGGCAGGGAGCCAGCTGGGCACGTTGACGTTCCTGGCGAATACGTTTACCGGAAACACGTCGCTTGGCATGGGAGGCGGGCTGTACCTTTATTCCTACTTCTACGGTTCGCCTGCTTCCAGCGACATGATCTTCGTAAACAACATGATCTGCGGAAACACCTCTGAGGAATCCGGTCCGGGAGGGCTCTACGCGTATTCGTACACGAACACCGGTTCCGCGGGCGACATCACGTTCACGAACAACACCGTGACCGGGAACTCGGCTGGGAGCGGATACGGCGGGGTTCAACTGGTGGAAGGACACGTCACGAGCCTGTACAACAGCATCATCCGGGGAAACACGCCCAGCGACGGGTACGTGAGCGGGGCCGACGAGACGTACGGGTACAACAATGACTACTCGAGCATGAGCGTGAGCTGGACGGCGGAGGGGATGAACTTCGACCTGGACCCGCTCCTCGTGGACCCGGGTGCGGGCAACTACCGTCTGAGTTCCTCCTCGCCGTGCATCGATACCGGAACAAAGACGGCCCTCCAGGTCCCCAGGAGGGACTACGAGGGGCATCTGCGCATTGTTCCCGATGTGGGCGCCGACGAGTACCCGCGGATGGGGCTCCCCTTCCTGGGAGTCATCCTGGACTAGATTACGAATTTTCTTGCAACCGTTCGTGTGCAGAGAAGACATGAGTGATCGGGATCCGTACAGACCTTCACCCCCCCATGGCCCATCCATAGAGGAGCAGACAGGGAACACGGGGATTCCGTACACGGGCCTCGAGGCGGGCCCCGGCCGTGGGTGGCACCTGGTGGCCGTGGGGCTGTTCATCCTGTGCGTATTTGTGGTGCCCTACATGCTGGTGGGCGAGTCCGTGCACCAGTTCTTCTCCACGATATCCCTGTTCGGGGGTGATCAGTTCCGTGTCCCCGGAGAACTTACCCTTGAGCTGGAAAAACCGGGGAAATATGTGATCTGGAGCGAAACCAGCACGTTCTTCGAGGGGCGCCGGCACCTCTTCCCTGACGAGATCCCCCCGGGCATGTCCGTGATGGTCATGGACGAAAAGAGCGGGCAGGCCCTACAGGTGAGCGAGGCCATGGGCTCCACCGAGCGTGTGGGCAACAATTCCCGGTTCTCCATCCTGTCTTTTGAGATCCACCACGCCGGGACCTATACCGTCATCGTGGAGAACCTCGACCCGGAGCGTGTGTTCCTGATTCGGCCTTCCCTGATCGGCCACGTTGTTGACTTCGTCGTGTCAACAGGAAAGCGCTTGATCGCTTCCGGCCTCTGTTTCCTTTTCGGTCTCATCGTTGCGCCACTCCTTTCCATCGTCATCGAGGTTCGTCGCCAGAGGAACCGGAAGGACCGGGAGAAGCTGCTGCATCCCTTGCTGTGAAACCCGCAGGCAGCCCCGGTAAGGGCGCTTCTGATATACGTTGAAAGAGTCCATAAAGGCAGGTCGCTGAGAAACGGAACAAGGGAGATCCCATGGACAAGATCGGTCTGATATGCAACACCCAGGCAGGCCTCGGAAAGGAAAAGATCCACGAGCTCACCACCGAAGCCTACAGGATCCTGAAGGATCAGGTGGGTACGGTCCTTGTGGGCCCGTCCGGGATGGGGGAGGCGGTCTGCCCGGGCTCCTGGGTGGTGGGGGAGGCAGGTACCGGTGGGAGCCGGGACACCAAGGAAACCGTGAAGGCCATGGCAAGGGAGGGTGCCGAGATGATCGTCATCGTGGCGGGCGACGGCACCTGCAACGATGCCCTCGCAGGGATGAAGGAGGAAGGTAAGGTCGTTCCCATCTTCGGCATTGCGGCTGGCCGCTTCAACGTGATCTATCCCAAGCGGAGGCATGACCCGTTCATCACCCTCCGCAGGCTCTACGACTTCGACGTGGGATCGATCCGGGCCGAAGAGGTCATGGGGACCGTGGCCAGGGTGAACGGAGAGGTGGTGGGATACGGCTTTTTCCAGACCATGGTGTTCAACTGCCTCGCCTACAGCGACCAGGACGGCAACCTCATCTTTGTGGATGCGGCAAGGATGATCCAGGGCGAGGTGGTGCCGATTACGGATTTTGCCTCCACCTCCACGGAGAATACGGAGATCAAGGTGGTGTCCCAGTCCTTTGGCGAGGTGGTGGTGGCAAAGGGGACGGAGATCTCCCTTGCCATGGTGGCCCAGGTCCCGGACGAGGTGAACCAGATCATGTGCGGCGGCTTTGGCGCTGTTTCCAACATGATGGGGTACCTAGGCGTGGTGAACGTCTTTACCAACCCCAACCTCACCCTGATCCCCACCCCTGACTTCTTTCCCATTGTGACCAAGTCCGCCGGCTTCTTTGAGGGCGATCAGCTACACTATACAGGGGTTGCCGAGGAATCCGTCATCCAGATCGACTCCACACCCATCTGCCTCATCGGCCCGGACGACCTCTTCACCCTCGAGGTGGTCCGCTCCCTGGGCCTGAAGGCGGCTCTCCCGGAGCAAGGCCGATGAAGAACGGACTCCCTGCAGACCTCCTGCTGTTCAACGGCCGTGTGATCACACTGGAGGAAGACCTGAAGGCCGCAGAGGCCGTTGCCGTTGCCGGGGACCGGATCGTTGCCGTTGGCACGAGCCGCGAGCTGGCGCCCCTCAAGGAGAACGCGCGGCAGTGCATCGACCTCAAAGGGGCAACGGTGGTGCCCGGCTTCATTGATGCACACAACCACCTGTTCCTCTACCTCTACCTCAGGACCCTCCTGGACTGCCGGACGCCCCTGGACTCAACCCTTCCGGACCTCCTGGAAAAGGTGGCGTCCGCGGCAGGAGCAACACCCGGGGGGGAGTGGATCCGCGGCTGGGGATTTGCAGACTACAAGGTTCGGGAGCGTCGCTTTCCCCTGCGGAAGGAACTCGACGAGGCGGCCCCGGATCATCCGGTGGTGGTCATCCACGCATCCGGTCACAGCGCAGCGGCAAACAGCGCTGCCCTGAACCTCTTCCAGATCACGGCCGACACGCCCGACCCGCCGGACGGAAAGATCGAACGGGACCCGGATTCCGGTGAACCCAACGGTGTGCTGCACGAGAGTGCATCCGCGATGGTGTCGTATGCCGGGCTCGTGCTGGAGTTTCTCGGGAAGGAGATGGAAGAGAAGATCGAACTGATCGAGCAGGGAGGCCCGGACTACTGGCGCTGCGGCATCACCTCGGTTCATGACGCCTCCTCCCTGCCGGACGTGCACATCCTCTACGACGAGGCCGAGCGCCAGGGGAGGCTGCCGGTTCGTGTCTATCCCATGGCGCTGTTCGACATGAGCCGGGCGCTGCTGGACAGCGGGGTTCGCACCGGTTTCGGCAACACGCGGCTCAGGGTCGGGGCCATGAAGGTCATGGGGGACGGATCGCTGAGCGGACGGACCGCTGCCGTGTCCGAGCCCTACCTGAACACACCCGGGACCGGGATCCTCTACATGGATCAGGAGAAGATGGACCGGACCGTGCAGGAGATTCACCAGAAGGGATTCCAGGCCGCTGTTCACGCCATCGGGGACCGGGCCGTGGAACAGGTTGTGAACGCCTATGAAAAGGTCATCCGGCCCGAAGGGGAGAACCGGCTTCGCCACCGGATCGAGCACGCAGGGATCCTCAACGACGAACTCATGGATCGCATGGCCGGGCTGGGCATCGTGGTGGGCACGCAACCCCGTTTCCTGTTCGAGCAGGGCGACGGGTTCCTGGCCTCCTGCGGGCCTGAAAGGATCAAGCGGGTCTACCCGTTTCGTTCGCTGATCCAAAGGGGGGTGCTGGTGGCGGGCTCGTCGGACTGCCCGGTGGTATCCCATGACCCCCTGCTTGGCATCCAGGATGCCGTGCGCAGGCAGACCGAGGAAGGCCGGGTGCTTGTACCGGATGAGCGGCTCACGCAGGAACAGGCCCTCAGGCTCTTCACCATCGAGGCGGCAAGGGCCTCCTTTGAGGAGCAGGACAAGGGAAGCATCCGTCCGGGCAAGCTTGCCGACTTGGTGGTGCTCTCCGAGGACCCTCTTGCTGCCGAGCCGGACCGGATCGGCGACATCCGGGTCCGGATGACCATCCTGGGCGGAAAGATCGTCCACTCGGCTGTTGGATGACGATCCGGAATTTTTGATAACACAAGGATCCGGTCAGGACCGGGAAATCCTCTGTTTCTTCAGGGTCCAGACCATTCTTCTTTCTTGATCCCCCTGGATACGAAAATGTCTGCACATGGAAGGGACAGGATGACGAGATCAGCATCAAGGCTCATCCCCGCAGTGACCCTGGGATTTCTCGTTGCGCTGGCAACCATGACCGTTGCAGGCCCCCGGGACGCGAACCCGGGCGCGCTGACCGTGGTGACGTACAACCTCTGGCACGGATTGAACCCCACGAGCGCCTGGCGGTTCCAGGAGTACGAAAACGAGAGCGAGCGGGAAAAGAGGCTGAAGGGCTTTCTCCGGATGGCCCGCGAGCTGGATCCGGACATCATCCTTCTGCAGGAGGTCAATCCGGCCCCCGGACAGACCAGGCGGATCGCGTCGGAGCTGGGCTACGACGCGGTGTACCAGATCGATAACGCGGGCCTTAAGGTTTTTTTCCTGGGCGTGCCCACGAACCTGCGTTCCGGGCTTGCGATCCTTGCAAAGAAAGGGCTCGGGCTGGAAAAGCTCGGTGCGCGCAAGCATTCAGGCTCTGTCGGCGGGTGCAA
>CAYTRL010000206.1:0-10381 GCA_964439795.1 uncultured Thermodesulfobacteriota bacterium | reverse complement strand
CCACGGGAAGGCTCTCGAAGATGTTCCGGGAGATCACCGGGCTGATCGGGTCTACTTCGGGTTTTTTTCGGAGGATTTGTCCGGGGCTCATGATGACATGCTTCCATGGATGCAGCGGTTCCGTTTTTGGAGAGGAACAAAAAAGTTGCATTCAGGGTCTCTATCTATATAGTTCGGCAATCCCGTGCCGTAGGATGAGCGGTTTTCACAACCGTGCGGGGCCGCCCCGCCCCTTGACAGCGAAAACCCGCCCAATTATAGTCTTGAGTTTCATGGAACCCAACCCTGCTCACGTGGAGTTCTCTTCATGATTGAAGTAGAAGGACTGACCAAGTATTACGGGGCCAAGCGGGCGGTGAACCAGGTGAGCTTCCGGATCGAAAAAGGGGAGATCGTGGGTCTCCTGGGCTTGAACGGATCCGGAAAAACCACGGTTCTCCGGGTGCTGGCAGGAAGCCTGCTCCCCACCGCGGGCAGCGTCCGGATCGATGGGATCGATCTTCTCGAAGACCCTCACGAGGTCAAGAGGCGCTTGAGCTTCCTCCCGGAAAGTCCTCCCCTGTACGGAGAGATGACGGTCCGGGGCTACCTGCACTACACCGGGCAGCTCAAGGGGATGAACGCTCGCGAAGCCCGGGAACGCCTGCCCTCCGTTGCCGCCCGCACGAGCATCGAGGACGTGCTGGACGAGGTGGTGGACCACCTCTCCTTCGGGTACCGGCAGCGTGTGGGGATCGCCATGTCCCTGATGCACGATCCGGAACTGCTCATGCTGGATGAGCCCGCGGCGGGCCTGGATCCCGTGCAGATCGTGGAGATGCGCCAGCTGATCCGCAACCTGAAGGGCGAACACACGGTGATCTTTTCCAGCCACTTCCTCTCCGAGATCAGCCAGATCTGCGATCGGATCCTGGTGATCCAGGACGGGGAGATCGTGGGGGAAGGGTCCGAGGAGGAACTGTCCAGGCACTTCACCCGGCAGATACGGCTTCGGATGCAGGTCCGGGGGCCGGCGGTGGAGGTGGTCGAGTGTCTCCAGGGGCAGCGCGGCGTGGATGCCGTGGAGAACGTCCGGGAAGAGGGGGATGTGACCCTGTTCTCGCTCAATCTTTCCGAGGATGTGCGTGAGGAGCTGATGCGGACCCTGGTGGGCCGGAACTTCGGCGTCCTGGAGATGTCACGCACCGACCTGGAGCTGGAAAGCGTATTCCTGAAACTGATGGAACGGGGGGAGGGATCCGCATGAGGATCGTGTGGCTCGTCATGAAGAGGGAGCTGGGGGCCTATTTCCGCTCGTACATGGGCTACGTCATCCTGGCCGTGATCCTGCTCGTTGACGGGATCCTCTTCAATGCGTACGCCCTGGGCGGGGGCGCCAAGTTTTCCGCGGAGGTGCTGCGGAACTTCTTCTATTTTTCCAGCGGCACCACCATGATCGCCGGCATCTTTCTCACCATGCGCCTGCTGGCCGAGGAACGGCAGATGGGCACCATGGTGCTGTACACCACGTCCCCCGTGAAGGATGCACACCTGGTGCTCGGGAAGTTCCTCTCGGCCTTCCTGTTCCTGTGCCTGCTCACGCTCCTCACGCTGTACATGCCCCTGCTCATCTTCGTGAATGGCAAGGTATCGGCGGGGCACATCGTGGGCGGGTACGTGGGGTTGCTCTGCCTGGGGGCCGCCAGCCTGTCCGTGGGCCTGTTCGGGTCGGCCCTGGCCCGGAGCCAGATCGTGGCCGCCATCGTGGGTGCGGGCATCCTGGTCTCCCTGCTCCTGTTCTGGCTGCTGGCCAACATCACGGATGCGCCGCTGTCGGGGGTCCTCGGTTATCTGGCCCTGCACAACAAGCACTTCCTGCCCTTCATGAAAGGGAGTGTGAGTACGCGTGATATTGTCTACTACCTGTCCGTGACCTATTTCTTCCTCCTCCTTTCCACCCGGGTGATCGAGGCGCGGCGATGGCGATGAACGAAAAACAGGCAACGGTTGTGGGGCCGGTCCCGGCCCTGGCGTGCACCGTCCCCTACATGCTGGGCATGGTGCTGATCTACGTGGGCGAGCGGCTTGTGGGTTCTCCGTCGGAAATCCGGTTCCTGCTGGACGGGATCGGATTGGCGGGGATCCTCTGGGCGCTGTTGGGCCGGATCGTAAACGTGGCCCGGTCCTCGGGGGAAGTGCGGTCCGTGGAGACCCGGATCCTGGTTGGATACCTGGGCGGCCTGCTCGCCCTGGCGCTCTATGCGGCGCAGGTGCCGCAGGTGCGGGAGGCGCTCTTCCCGTGGCTGGAGGATCCGGAAACCGTGAAACGGGCTCGGGGGATCCTCCAGGTTCTCTGGCCCATCCTGTGGTTGAGCTCCATCCTGCCGGTGCTCTTCATGGAGATCTCCTTCGCCTCCATGCGCAAGGCCCCGAGGATCGAGCGCCGGCGGGTGGCCTTTTCCGCGGGGAGCGCCCTGACCATCGCCTGGGTTGTTTCCACCCTGTTCGTGATCAACTACCTGGCCGACGTCCACAACAAGAAGTGGGACCTGAGCCACATGCAGACCGCCCTTCCCAGCGAGGACGCCCGGAACCTGGCCTCCAACCTGCAGGAGGATTTCGAGGTCATCCTGTTCTACCCGGACGCAAACGAGGTCCGGGAGCAACTGCAGGACTACTTCCGGGATCTGGAGAGCCGGTCCGACCGGTTTCAGGTCCTGGTTTACGATCAGGCGCTGGAACCCCAGAAAGCCAAGGATCTGGGCGCCCGGCAGAACGGGTCCATCGTCTACCGGTACGGGGACAAGAAGGAGGTCAGCACCGTAGGGCTGGAGATGGACCGTGTCCGCTCCAAGCTCGCCAAGCTGGACGCGGATTTCCAGAAGAGCTTTCTCAAGCTGGTTTCCGAGGAACGGGTGGCTTACTTCGTCACGGGCCACGGTGAGCGCTCCTACGACTGGAAGAACCAGGACGACCCCCGGGCGCCGGTGAAGGGGCTCAAGTCGATCCTGCGCGCGCAGAACTTCGAGGTGAAACCGCTGGGCATCGGACAGGGGTTGGCCTCCCAGGTCCCGGAGGATGCGTCCCTGCTCCTGATCATCGACCCCACGGACGATTTTCTGCCCGAGGAGATGCGGGCCATGGAGCGGTACCTGGACGGCGGGGGCCGGCTGATCGCGGTCCTGGATCCGGAGAACTCCAGCAACATCGACGGGCTCCTGGAGCTGTACGGGGTCCGGTTCGTGGGCACCCCCCTGGGGAACGACCGCTACCACATGCGGGTGAACCACAACCGATCGGACCGTTACAATCTGTTCACCAACCGCACGTCTTCCCATCCGTCGGTGAACACCCTGAGCCGGAACTCAACCCGGCTGGCCGCCGTGCTGATGAAGACCGGGCACCTGGAGAAGTCCGATAAGAAAAAGGGGGACGCCCGCGTGGTCATGACCCTGCGCAGCATGCCCAACACCTGGGAGGGCGGGGGTGAGGACGAGGAGAGCAAGCCCGGGCCCGCCAAGGATTTCGACCTGGGCGCGGCGGTGACCATGGCCGCGGCGGAGCAAGCCGTGGAGGCCCCCGACGGTGAGAAGAAAGAGATGAAGATGCTGGTGTACGCCGATGCGGACGCCTTCTCCGACAAGGTGATGGGGAACCTGGGCAACTACTACCTGTTCGATGACGGCCTCAAGTGGATGTTCGAGGACGAGAAGATTCTGGGCGGCGTCAAGGCGGAAGAGGACGTGCGGATCATGCACACCAAGAAGGAGGACGTGGTCTGGTTCTACACCACGATCTTCGGTGTGCCGCTGCTGGTCCTGGGAGTGGGGATCCTGTACAACCAGCTCCGGCGCATAAGACCGTATCACGGAAACAAGACGAGAGACTGATATGAAACGAATCCCTCCGCTCGTGTACCTGGTTGTGCTCTTGATCAGCCTTGTGCTGGCGTACTTCACCTGGACGGAAGGCCCGGAGAAGCCGGAGGGGGATGCAACCCTCCTGGCCTGCGGGAAGGGGGAGATCCAGAAGATCACGATCCGGGAAAAAGAGCGGAAGGTGGTCTATGACCGGAGAAAGAGCGCCTGGTCCGGCGAGACCGTGTGGTGGGTGGAGGCCCTTCGACTCCCGTTCAAACCCGCCGTAAAGCCCGATGAGAAGGCGGCCGAGGAGTTGAACGTGGATGTGGCTTCCATGGGACCGGCGGAGGACGCCTCCGGGAATGCCGCCGGCGGGACGAGCGGCGACAGCGGTGGGGGCCCCGGACCGGAGGAGTGGTCCGTGTCCGAATCGTTCCTGGGGAACGAAAAGCTCCGGGATGTCCTGGAGGGGTTCTGCCCCTGGAAGGGCCTGCGTTCCCTGGGCAAGCTCGGTGAAGACAAGCGGGAGGAGTTCGGCCTGAAGAATACCCGGGACTCCCTGGTCCTGGAACTGCGCGGAAAACCGCGGACTTTCCGTATCGGCAAGAAGTCCTTCGGCCCGGGTGACCGGTACGTGGAGGACGGGAAAACGGGCGAGATTTTTCTCGTGAAGGGACAGAGCGTCAAGGACCTGCTCTATCCCAAGAGCCGGTACATGGAGCGTTCCTTGCACACTTTCAAGGAGAAAGAGGTGGCCCGGATGCGCATCCGGGAAGGCGTCCGGGCGATGGAGCTGGTCCACCGCTTTTCCCCGGAAGGGGGTGAAGAGGGCTGGGCCGAGGCCGGAAAGAAGGAAGATCCCAAGGAACTCTACAAGAACTGGGTCCGCAAGGTGTTCACCCTGCGGCCCATGGACTACGTGGTCCCGGAGGAGGGGGCATTCGGGGCCGGGCATTACGGGTGCTCGACGCCCCCCGGGGCGGATATAGCGGCCGCCATCTCCTTCCTCAGCGACACGAAGGAGATCGGGTTCCTCACGGTGTATAAGCGGATCGGAGAGAAGGACAAGGTCCAGTACTTTGCCTGCACCGAGAACACCAACGCGGTGGTCAAGGTTTCCAAGGTCCAGGCCGAGAACCTGCTCAAGGACATGGCCGACCTCCTGCCCGACGCCTCCTGATCGCGCGCCCTGCCGGCTCGGGCCTGGTTGCTTCCGTCCGCCGGGACAGGAACCGGCCTGTCATCCATCCCTTCTTACTGTTGTAATCTCCCGCCGTTGTTCATCCCATCGAAGAGGAACAGCCCTGCATGGGGCAACCCCTCCAGGCGTTTTTCCGGATGAAAGAAGGAAGGGCTGAGCTTGGTGATATGCTTGTCCGGTGTTTCCATGACGAGTTCGGCCGTTGGGAACCTCTGGTGCAGGAGATCGCTGTGGGGGGCGGGTGCAAAGACATAAAACGGCTGGCCTTCCCCGATTTTTTGCCGGATCTCCTGATCCGTCAGCATGGGGACATACCGGCCTGAATAGAAATCAAACGTCCGTACAACCTCTCCATAGCCATAGACCTGGTCCCGGGGGATTCCCTCTTTTTCAACGGCAGCCGCCATGGTGCTGCCGGCCTGGTATTGCTCCAGAGCAGGGAAGAAATGCGTGTTCAAAATGAAATTTACCAGCAGGATCCCCGTGGCGGAAAAAAGAACCAGTCGATCCGGCCAGGCTGAATGTTTCATGCGAACGAGATAGACCAGAAAACCCAGGAACCCCAGGGCTCCGAGAACCACCCAGGGGTTTTTCAGGGGGAAGGACCAGGCAGTCAGGACCAGAAGCAACAACAGCAGGCCACCGATCAGGGCATAGTGCAGCCCCAGGAGGATCCGGCCCCATCGTTCATTGTTCTTCGAACGGCTTTCCCAGAGGTAGGCCGCGGTAAACACGGCGAAAAACGGGAAGAGGATATTGAGGTAATGGGGGAGCTTGAATTTCGACAACGACATAATGAAGAACATCACCCAGACCCCCGCGAAGGTCAGTTCTTCTTTCTGGAAAAAAGCCTGGAAGCGGGTCTGGATCCCATCCCGGATCCGGCCTGCAACGCCGAATACCGTGAGGAGGCTCCAGGGGAGAAAGGCCCATAAAAACGTGTGCAGGAAAAACGAGTACTCGGGGCTGGAAACAAAACTCCGACCCCCTGCAAAGCGTTCGAAACTCTGGGACCAGAGCAGGAATTTTACTCCCGACGTACCGGTGGAACCGTTCACCAGTTTTTCCGGGTGCAGATCGAACTGCAGATAATACAGGGCCAGGAACGGACTCAGGCCGATCGCAAAGGCTGCGATCCCCAGGATCCATTTCCAGTCGAATACCTGTCTCCACGCCTTTTTCCCGACGAGATAGAAGAAAACAAGACATCCTGCCGTCAGTGCGGCGATCATCCCCTTGGTGCCCACCCCGAATGCCAGGAAGACAAAGCCGGCGAACAGGGGAACGGTTTTGCGGGTATCCAGGAAAACCACCACCTGCCAGACGGCGAGGATGACAAAGGAAGTGAGAAGAGAGTCGGTGCGAACATCATGATTTGCATGGAGGATGGACTGGGCCGTCACAAAAAACAGGGCGGCCCAGCGGCCCACCTGCTCATTGTAAAGGCGCCTGCCCAGCCTTCCGGTGGCAAAGGCCGCAGCCAGGGTCAGCAGGATGGAGAACAGGCGGTACCCCATGTGGTTGAGCCCGAGCAGCTTGTAGCCCACCAGCGCGGACCAGAACAGCATGTGCGGTTTGTCGAGATAATCATACAATTCCCCGCTGCCGTACTGCCGGTTTATGATATTGATCCAGTCATGCTCCTGCAGCATGTTCATGGCGATCCCGGCATATTCCGCGGCGTCGTAATCCATCAGGGGGGGGAAGATGCATCCCATGACGAGCACGACACCCACCAGGAACCAGACAATTCGGTAGAGGTTGCGGTTATTCATCGTGTGATTATCACCGGAAGAAACATGAAGGGGAATTGGGATGACCCGGAAAAAAAAGACGGCGACAGCGGCGCCCGAACCGGGACGGTTTGAATTCGGGTCCGGAGTCCGTGTCGAAAAACCGGGAACCTTTTTGTGGCGATCGAAGAATAGCAGACGGTGGAATTGTGTGTCAAAATGTTCCAGTATGTAGAGGTGGGAGGGTTCCGATGCGAAAATACGATATCCCCCGGAAGGACAGGGCGCACGAATCCGCAGGAAGGATCCGTCTCCTGTGGTTTCTCTTCCTGGTGCTCGCCGCGGCCGGATGCGGCGGGGATGACGGGGGGTCGGATAACGGGGAGGGCGCGGCCGGTTGTCCGCGGGCGGTGGTGCCTTCAGGCCTGGGGCTTCGATGGGAACTGGTCAACCACCGGATCAGTCTCTGGGAGGTGGTTCCTGTCCGGGACTCGTGCCCGGCGGCGGTGCCGGGCGATGTCATGCTCTCCGCAGGGTCCATCGGCGGGCCCTGGTCCACGGGGCAGGTGGCTGCCGACACCCCCTCGGTCTCCTTCGACTACTTTGCCGTGGACTCGGGGGCTTCGGCGTTCGCCGCGGTCTCGGTGCCCGTCACCATCGATGCCCCTTCCCCCACCGGCTCGACGTCCGGTGCCGTGCTTCTGGCCGAACACGGCCTGGAGGGATACGGACGGTACGCGGCCCTGCTCTCCGGCCTCACCCTCACCACGGACGTTCCACAGGGGGATCCCCTGTACCCGCCCGAGTACGACCCCTCTTATGGGTACACCTCACGGGGGATCGGGGCGGGCGTGGCCGGCCTCGCCGTGGAAGGGGACATGGCGCGCTTCACGGTGTGGGTGCGGTTCGAACACGGACCGGCGGACCGGCCGGACATGAACGAGGCCATGAAGCACGCCCGAACCGGGGCCGTGGTGCACGTCCTGCTGGTGGGGTTGAACGGCGGGGCCGTCACCGAGAAAAACAAGGCGTACACCCTGGAATATCCCCCCCCGCCTCTTCTCTTCGCCCCGGAGTACGACCATGCTCCCGAGGAGTTGCAGCGCATGGAGATACCGGGCGTCCCCGGTCTGCCCGTGGCGGCGGTGGGCCTGTCATCGTTCGACTTCCGGCTGTTCGGGCCGGTGGCCGAGGGAGACTATATGCGGGAGTTCTCCGTCTCGGCCCGGCTGCTGTCCAGCGACCCGGCCACCGGGCGCGCTGTCCTGGACGTGGACGGGTTCGCCTCCAACGTGGGCCTGCTCACCTATGAAATCATGGAGAACGAATTCTCCGCCGGTATCGTCCTGCTGCAGCTGCCCGCCGGCACCTCAGAGCCGGGCCGGCTCCACGAGGCGTTTGAGACCGGAGAGACCCTCCTGCCCCTGGCCCCAGCCAGCCCATGAGCTATACGGCTTCCGTTTCCCGGGCCGGGCAGCCGGCCATCATCAGCGCTGCGCGCAGAACCCGACGGAGGGCACTGTCCCCCCGGCCGGCACCATGTTGTTCCAGCTCAAACCCTCCAGGGTCAGAGTCCCGTCCTCTTCTTCATATTGGGCGCCCCACAGGGTTGTTGTGCGGCCTTCAATATCCATTGTGACGGTCCAGTCTACGTCTTCCTGTCCGTTGTTCCGGATCAGGATGTCGGCACAGTAGCCCGTGCCCCAGTCGCTCTGCATCAGGAGTTCTACATCGAGGTCTCCGGAAGGCGGGACGTTCCATTCATCGTCGTCCGATTCGTTCTCGCAGCCGGGGTCGTCCATGTCGATGAGCCCGTCGCCGTCGTTGTCGACCCCGTCCGAACAGGCGGGCAGGGGTTCCGGGGGCTGGTCCCGATCGGCGCAGAAGCCGAAGGAGGTGGAAGCACCCGGACCCACCTGGGCGTTCCAGGATGCGCCTTGAACCTCCACGAGTCCGTCCTTCAGGGTGTAAAGTCCGTTCCAGAGGTTCTGGATCGTTCCTTCCACTTCGATGCTCACAACCCATGCCACGGACTGTGAGGAGCGGTTGGTGACCTGAACGTTGGCGCAGTACCCGGTGCCCCAGTCGGACTGGATGCTCACCTCCGCGGTCACGTCACCAGGATCGGACGGATTGTACTCGTCGTTATCCTGATCGTTCATGCAACCGGGGTCGTCCAGGTCGATGAGTCCATCCCCATCGTTGTCGATCCCGTCATTGCACTGGACCGGTGGCGGATCGTACTCGTCGTTGTCCTGATCGTTCATGCAGCCCGGGTCGTCCATGTCGATGAGCCCGTCCCCGTCGTTGTCGATCCCGTCACTGCAGGCGTACTGCGGAACGACGCCTCCCAGACCCTCCCAAAGCGTGCTGAGCAGAGAGTCAGGCGGGGCGGGGTTGCCCCGCACATCGCTCATCAGGTTCCAGCACATGGCGCCGGCCAGGTCCTGCTGAAGGATATAGCCCGCTTTCCGGGTGATGGCCGCGGGATCATCGTAGGTGATGAAGTTGTTGCCGTTGTAGAGCCACGGCACCCCGGCTTCCGGGTGGCTGTACTTGGTGTAGGCCGGTTCATAGGTCTGCTTGATCGTGTAGTAGTTCAGCATGCCGGGTTCTTCCCGTTCGCCGGGACCGGCGCCGCCCGCGCTCTGGTAAAGGCCGTCTCCGTTCGGGCCGGGCGACACCCCGGTCCAGCTGCGGCCATAGAACGGCAGGCCCAGCACCAGTTGACTCGCCGGGATCCCCTGATCGAGATAGGTCTGAACCGCTTCATGCATGGACCAGCCAGCCTGCGCGTAAGGATCGTCCGATGCAGGGTACATCGCCGCCAGGTGGCCCGTATAAGAGTCCCAACTCCCATGGAAGTCATAAGCCATGAGGTTGATGAAGTCCACGTATTGAGGGAACTGTCCCAATTCATGGTTCGCGACATTGTGCGGACCGGCCGGACCCGCTATGGTCAGCAGCAGGGCCGGGTTGATGGCGTCCAGCTGACGGCGGAACTCGGCAAGAAGGGCCGTGTAATTCTGCTTGTCCTCCGGGCGGTAGGTATTTCCGCCCAGTCCGCAACAGACCGGGTATTCCCAGTCGATGTCGATGCCGTCGAAGACGCCGGCCGCCGCACCGGGACCCCCGGTGTTGGAGCCCGGGTCATAAGGCAGGTTGCCCAGGATCAATGCGTCGATACAGGCCGCCACGAAAGCTTCCCGGTTTTCCGGGAGGGCCGCATCGGAAAATCCGCCTGACCATGTCCAGCCGCCCAGGGCGGCGAGCACCTTGACGTGAGGGTTCTCGTTTTTCAACTTCTTGATCTGGTTCCAGTTTCCCTTCAGCGGTTGATTCCACGTATCGGCGGTTCCGTCCACGCTTTCCGCAGCGGAGAAGCTCCTCTGATAGTCGGCCCAGGCATCCGCCACTCCGCTCTGGGTCACCCCCACCACGGGCCGGTTGTCCCGGACGTTGATGAAGGCGTAGTTGATATGGGTCAGTTTGGATGCATCGATATCCTTCACGCGATAGTCGTAGTAGATGCCCCATGCGGGAAAGTAGCCCACGACGATCTTGGATCCGTCCAGCACCTGATCGGTACCGGCAGCGGCCCGGCCGGG
>CAYTRL010000205.1:4858-10392 GCA_964439795.1 uncultured Thermodesulfobacteriota bacterium | reverse complement strand
CCGAACCGTCGTCGCTTCCCCTTTTGACCCGTTTCAGCGGAACCTTCCGGGAAAAGGGTTCCCGGGTCCACCGTTTTCCGGGAAGTCGAAAAAGCGTTCCCCGGAAGGGTCCGGGCGCACTTGACCGTTTTCTTAGGCTGGTATATATTTAAATTATCTAAATATTAATCGTATTAAAAATTAATATATCTTTCTTATCCTCTGTCTGTTTCCGTGGAGGGCATGCAGGGCGCCGGGAGGAAAACAATTCCATGAATACCGATGAAACCTTGAAGCTGGCCCGGTACATCTTCACCAGCGGGAAGATGATCCATGACAATGTATTCCTCATCCAAAACCGCGAGTTGACCGCGCGGGGCCGGAACAGCCGTTTCGGAGAGCTGTCCGTGGCCCAGATGCATCTCATCCGCATGATCCGGGATCGGGCGGAGATCACGATCACCGAGCTGGCCGAGAAACTGGGGGTTTCCCCGCCCTCCGCCTCGGTGATGGTGGACCGGCTCGTGGAGAGGGGGATCCTGCTGCGGGAGCAGAGCCGTGAGGACCGGCGCAAGGTCCTGGTCCGCATCTCTCCCGAGGCGGTCCGGACCATCGAACGCATTGAAAAAGCGATCCTGCAATCGTTCGTTGACCTGGTGGAGAAACTGGGCCCGGCCACCGCCCGCAAGTGGTGCGAGGTTCTGGACAAGGTCCAACAGGCCCTGAAGGAAGACCCCGTTCCGTCCGCCCCGGCTTCATCCAGAAAAAGGTGAAAAATATGAGCGACAACAATCTGTCCAAATCCGATGTGAAGGTTCGAACCCGCCTGCTGATCTGCGCGGCGGTGATCCTGGCGGGTCTGCTGGGAATGTTCGCCTTGGGCAGCCTCAAGAAACCGCCCGCCGAGATGCCTGCCGAAGAACGGCCGATCCGGGTGGAGGCCGTGCGGGTGGAGGCCGAGGATGTTCCCGTGGCCATCGAGGGCTACGGAGAGGTCCGGGCGTTGAACACGGTTTCCATCGCTCCCGAGGTATCGGGAAGGATCGAGGAGATCCACGCCCGGCTGGAGCGTGGCGAAGTGATCCCGGAAGGGGAGGTTCTTTTCCGGATCGACCCGCGGGATTACCAGGCGGCGTACGACGCGGCGAACGCCACGGTGCGACAACTGGAGAGCAGCATCACCCGGCTCAGGAACCAGCACGCCATCAACCAGGACCGGCTCAAGACCCTGGAGCGGAACCGGGACCTGGCCCGGGAGGAGTTGACGCGCCTCCGAACACTGTTCGAGAAGGATTCGGTGGGCACCCGTTCCGGGGTGGACGCGGCGGAGCGGGCCGCCAACTCCGCCGCGGACCTGGCGGACCAGCTGAAGCAGGCGGTTCTTCTCTATCCCGTGCAGCTTCGGGAGGCCGAGAGCAGCCTCGCCGTTGCCCAGGCAAACCGGGAGGCCGCGCGGGCGCGCCTGGAACGGTGCACGGTCCGGGCCCCCTTCGAGGCCCGGATCAAGGCGGTTTCCCTGGAAACGGGACAGTACGTCATGCCAGGCCAGAACGTGCTCACCCTGGCGGACGACTCGTTCCTGGAGGTTCAGGTCCCCCTGGACAGCCGCGATGCCCGCCTCTGGCTGCGGTTCGCCTTGGACCCGGACGCCGGGGATACGGCCTGGTTCGGAAAGCTGGAGACGGTTCCCTGTAAGATCCGCTGGACCGAAAACCCGGAGGGCCATGTCTGGATCGGCGAACTCCAGCGTGTGGTGACCTTCGACCAGCAGACCCGCACCCTCACCGTTGCCGTCCGGGTATCGGGCAGGAACGCCCTGTCCCGGGATCCGCAGAAGTTGCCTCTTGTAGAAGGCATGTTCTGTTCGGTGGAGATCCCGGGACGGACCCTAAACGGGGTGATCCGGCTCCCGCGCTGGACCGTGAGTTTCGAGAACACGGTCTACGCCGCTGAGGACGGGCGCCTGAAAACCGTTCCGGTGGAGGTGGCAAGGTTGGAGGAAGGGTACGCGTTCATCCAGAAAGGGCTGCAACCCGGGGACGTGGTCATCATCACCCGGCTCGTGGACCCCCTGGAGAACTCCCTGCTGGATCTCAAGATGAAGAGCATCGAGGAAGAAGGGTCATGAAGCGATTCATCGCCTCCATGGCGAGCAATACCGTCTTTGCCAACATCGTCCTGGTGATGATCCTGCTCTCCGGGACCCTGGCGGTTCTGAACATGGTGCGGGAAACCTTCCCGGAGTTCTCCCTGGACATGATCCAGATCACGGTCCCTTATCCGGGCGCCGACCCGGAGGAGGTGGAGGAGGGGATCAGCCGGAAGATCGAAGAGGCCATCGAGGCCATCGAAGGGATCAAGCTGTTTACTACCCACTCCGGCGAGAACGTGGGAAACACCCTGATCGAGGTGAAGGAGAACTACGACCTGGACGAGGTCCTGGACAAGGTGCGCAACAAGGTGGACGCCATCTCCACCTTCCCGGTGGACGCGGAGAAACCGATCATCAGCGAGATGCTGATCCGGGACGAGGTGGCGATCCTCGGTCTGTCGGGATCCATGCCTGAGCGGCGGCTCAAGGAATGGGCGGAGAGGATCAAGGACGGGATTCAACAGCTGCCGGAGGTCTCGCAGGTGATGATCTTCGGGACCCGGGACTACGAGATCGCCATCGAGGTGTCCGAGGAGCGCCTGCGGGAGTACGGGCTCACGTTCGCGCAGGTGGCCGACGCGGTTCGAAGAAGCAACCTGAACCTGGCCGGCGGCACGATCCGGACCCAGGGGGAGGAGATCCGCCTGAGGACCATGGGACGGAAGTACACCGGCGAGGAGCTGTCCACCATCGTTGTGCTGGCACGGCCCGGAGGGGAGATCATCACCCTGGACCGGCTTGCTACCGTGCGGGACGGCTTCACCGAGGACCCGATCCATCTCACGTGGAACGAACAACGGGCCGTGGCCCTCATCGTGTACAAGACCCAGGAGGAGGATGCCCTGAAGATCTCCCGGGCCGTGAGTGCCTACGTGGACCGGATGCAGGAGCAACTCCCGGAAGGTGTGAACATCGAGGTCCTGGTGAACTCGGCCGATTTTCTGCAGGACCGGATTGATCTGCTGGTCAAGAACGGGATCATCGGACTCTGTCTCGTCTTCAGCCTGCTCTGGATCTTCCTGGACCTTCGCCTGAGCTTCTGGGCCGGCATGGGCATGCCCATCTCCGTGGCGGGAGCCCTGGCCATCCTCTGGGGCATGGGCGAGACGATCAACATGATCTCGCTGTTCGGTCTCATCATGGTGATCGGGATCGTGGTGGACGACGCCATCGTGGTGGGCGAGGCGATCTTCTACCATCGCAAGAGCGGGGCGTCCCGGATCCGGGCGGTGGTGGAAGGGGTGTACGAGGTGGGCCTGCCCGTGCTGGCGGCCGTGATTACCAGCATCGTGGCCTTCCTGCCGCTTGCCTTCGTGGGCGGAGTCATGGGGAAGTTTATCAAGATCCTTCCCATCGTGGTGATCTCCTGCCTGGCCATCTCCCTGGTGGAGTGCCTGTTTCTGCTGCCTGCTCATCTGAACCACCTGCCGGATCCCAACGCGGCAGGCGTGTCCCGGAACCCGATCCGGCGCAGGATCGATGCGTTCCACCATGCCACCAGCCGCGGGCTGGAGTGGTTCGTGGAGCGCCTGTACGCGCCGTTCCTGCGAAAGGCGCTGCACTGGCGGTACGTGTCCCTCTGTGTGGCCGTGGCCCTGCTGCTGTGGACCGTGGGACTGCTTCGGGGGGGTTTGCTCAAGTTCGAGGTGTTCCCCCACCTGGACGGTTTCGTGATGACCGCCAGCGTGGAGTTTCCCAACGGCACCCCCCCGGAGGTGACCCTGGAGGCGATCCACCGGATCGAGGCGGCCGCGCACCGGCTCGCGGACCGGACCGAAACCCGGTCCGGGGAACCGCTCATCGAGAACCGGTACCATCTGGTGGGGATGACCCTGCAGGAGATTCCCAGGGTGGGACCCCACGTGGGCTCGGTCCAGGTGACCCTTCTGGAGTCCGAGAAGCGCGGGGTACACACCGACGACCTCATGGTGGAGTGGGAGAAGGAGATCGGTCCCCTTCCCGGGGTGGTGTCCCTGATCTTCGAAGGGATGGCGGCCGGTCCCCCGGGAGCCCCCATCGAAATATGGATCCAGGGCCGGGACATGGACGAGATTCTGGGTGCCGCTGGAGACCTGAAGGACCGGCTTCACGGCTTCCAGGGAGTGCACCAGATCCGTACGGATTTCAGCCCGGGCAAGAATGAAATGCGTTTGAAGCTGAAGCCCGAGGCCCGAGCCCTGGGTCTTACCGTGCAGGACCTGGCGGGGCAGATCTACGCGGGGTACTACGGGGAAGAGGCGCTGCGGCTTCAGCGGGGGCGGGACGACATCCGTGTGAAGGTACGCTACACCGAGGACGAACGGCGGCGTGTATCGGACATGGAAAGCATCCGGATCCGCACCCGGGAAGGGAGCGAGGTGCCCCTCTTCTCGGTGGCGGACATCGATTTTACTCCCGGGTACTCCACGATCACCCGCACGGACGGCATGCGGCGTGTGGTGGTGAGCGCGGAGGTGGATTCCAAAAAGGCCAACACCACTGAAATTGTCTCGGAGCTCATGAACGGCTATTTCCCGGACCTGGGGGTCCGATTCCCCGGTGTGAAGGTCTCGGCCCAGGGGGAGAAGAAGAAGATGAAGGAGTCGTTTTCCAGCCTCTTCATCGGGTTCCCGCTGGCCCTGCTGGGAATCTTTACCATCGTGGCCACCATCTTCCGCTCCTACTTACAGCCGTTCGTCATCCTGGTCACCGTCCCGTTCGGCATAATCGGCGCCATCTGGGGGCATCTGCTCCTGGGGTACAACCTGACCATGCTGAGCATCTTCGGGATGGTGGCCCTTTCCGGGGTGGTGGTGAACGACGCCATCGTGCTCATCGAGCGGATCAACAGCAACGTCGCCGAGGGCATGCCGTTCCTTAAGGCGATCGAGAACGGTGGGGCCCGGCGGTTCCGCGCCATCTTTCTCACCACCATCAGCACCGCGGGCGGGCTCATGCCGCTGATCCTGGAAACGGACATGCAGGCCAAGTTCATGATCCCCATGGCGATTTCCCTGGCGGCGGGCGTTGTCTTTGCCACCGTGCTCACCCTGGTGCTCATCCCGAGCCTGCTGGTGATCCTCAACGACATCCGACGCAGCCTGGTCCGGCTGAGAACCGGGGCCCGGGTGACGCGTGAAGAGGTGGAGCCAGCCCGGGAGCGCGGCGCCTTCCTGCAGGAGATGATGCCTGAAAAGCCGGGTATTCAGAATCAATAGAAAGAAAGGGGAGCCCGCGTGCAAGGGTGTGAAAAAATATCCTTGCAGGCGTTCAAATGTCGAATGTTGCGAGGAGCCGAAGGCGACGCGGCAACCCCCCGCGATCAAAGGCCCTGCGGGGCCGGGGGGTTGCTCACCAACCCGCGCAAACTCCACATAAATAAAAAGCCCCCTAGTTGCACAAAATAGAAATTTCAACCCACGGA
>CAYTRL010000205.1:0-4848 GCA_964439795.1 uncultured Thermodesulfobacteriota bacterium | reverse complement strand
AAAGGCCCTGCGGGGCCGGGGGGTTGCTTCGCTCCGCTCGCAATCTCCACTTCTTTACAACGCCGCTTCGTTCGAGATCTTCGACTTCGCTCCGCTCGCAATCTCCGCTGTTGGGCTTATTGCCCACGCTTTGAGACGTACCGAATAAAGAGTAAGTCAAGAATAGGCACCGCCGAAAACAGGAGTCGAAAACGAGGAACACATGTATTCTGTCGTTCCGGGCTTGACCCGGAATCCAGACCGGGGAGCTGTCATGAGGGTACGATCCTGGATCATTCTGACAACCGTTTTCCTGCTGTTCCCGTCCGGGAACCCGTGCCGCGCGGAGACGTCCCCTGAAAAAGAAGTGGAGGTCCGGTTGTTCGGGTACGGGGACCCGGCCGTGTCCTGGGAGGGGATCCGGGTCCTGGACCTGGAGACCAGCCAGAAGATCGTGCTGGCGGACAACCCGTCCATGGCCGCCGGGGAGGAACGCGTCCTGCAGGCCCGTGAGCTGGTGAAGCAGGCCCGGGCGACCTTCTTCCCGCGGGTAGACGCTGAAGCCTCTTACTCACGCGTGCGGTTGTCCGACAACGCCTACCTGGAGAACCAGTTGCTGGCACAGGTTTTCGATCCACTCGCCGTTCCGGCCAACCCCGAAGATTATTTCGATGTGGGGATCACGGCCAGTTTGCTGGTGTTTGACGGGCTCGCCCGGGAGTTCACCTACGCGTCCGCACGGTACGGCGAGAAGGGGAGCCGCGAGGCGCTCATGGAGGCCGCCCGTCTTCTTCTCTCCTCCGTGGCCGGGGGATACTATGCCGCCCAGCTGGCCCGGATGAATATCGCCATCGCCGAAGCCGACGTGGAGTTCAATGAGCGGTTGACCCTGGAGGCCAGGGCACGACGCCGGGTGGGGACCGGGTCGCTCAGCGACGAGCTGAACTTCGAGGTCCAGGCCAACGCGGCCCGATCCGGGCTGATCGACGCCCGGTATTCTTACGAATCTTCCCTGATCGGCCTGGCCGCCCTGTTGGGGGTCCCGGAGGCCTGCCTTCCCCCGAACGTGGAACTGGCCGTACTCCCGGATGAGACGCCGGAGGAGATGACGCTCCCGGAGCCCGGTCCGCTCTTCGCCTATGCCATGAAACACCGGACGGACCTGGGCCAGGCCCGGTACGGAGCGGACCAGGCCCGGAAGGAAGTGGGTGTGGCCCGGGCACGGTTTTTTCCCGCCGTTGACCTCGCGGCGACCTTCAACGGGGAACGGGCAGACACCCTGGCGTTTGAAAGTGACGATTTCGGGGATTCCCTGATGATCCGTTTTTCCTACAACCTGTTTGCCGGGGGGTCGGACGCGGCGCAGTACTGTGCCTCCAAGGCCCGGAAGAGGGAGACGGAGCGGACGGTGGAGAGCCTGCAACTCACCGTGGCCTCGGAGGTGCGCACCGCCCTCTCCCTGCTGGATACCGCCCAGCAGGAACTGCGCCTGCAGCGTTCCAACGCCAAACTGGTTCACGAGAACCGGGACCTTGTGGAGAAGGAGTACGACGCGGGGCAGGCCTCCCTGGTGCGGCTCAACGAAGCCCAGCGGGACCTGATCCGGGCCCAGAGCCGGCTGGCCCTGGCCCTGGTGTCTCTGCGGAAGGCCTGGTTCGACCTGAAGACCGCCACGGCCCAGAGCCTGATCCCATACCTGGGGAGGTTCCAGTAGCCGGTAGGGCAGGGGGAGGGATGGGCCGACCGGGATGGCTACCAGCTGCCCGAGGCGCCGCCTCCACCCGAGCTGCGCCCGCCCCCGGCGGAGCCCCCGCTGCTGCCCGAACTCCACGACCCCGAACCGGATCCGCCGGAGGAACCAAGCGTGAAACCACCGATGCGGGCATGGCCCTTGGTCTTGAGGTCCTCCCGGGCCTTGCTGTACCAATCGGTGCGGGAGATGACGATCTTGGCGGCAGGAAAGACCACCAGGTAGGTAATCAGAAGATAAAAGGCCCCCGTGGAGCCCAGCACCACGATGGGGAACATGGCCCAGAAGGGGATCAGAAAGAAATAGAGGAACCAGCCCACGCCCGGTGTCAGGACGCCGACCACGGTGAACAGACCGATGATGCCGAAGATGAAGGCGCCCAGCAGGATGCGTTCCATGAAGGAGAGCGGAGGTCCCTCCATATCGAAGAACCCCGTGTTATCCTCGGCAGGGGGCGTCGCCTCATGCGGTAACGGGGGTTGTCCTTCGAGGCGGGCGATGACGGCGCCGACACCTTCTTCCACACCAGCATCGAACCGGCCTTCCCGAAAATGCGGCGTCATGACGTTGCGGATGATGCGGCCGGCTTCCAGGTCGGTGAGGCTGCCTTCCAGGCCGTAGCCCACCTCGATCCGCATGCGTCGCTCCTGCGGAGAAACCACCACCAGCACGCCGTTGTCCTTGTCCTTCTGCCCAAGCTTCCATGCCTCGAAGACGCGCAGGGCGAAGGTTTCGATGCTTTCTCCACCCAGTGTCGGTACGGTGAGGACCGCCACCTGGTCGGTGGTGCTCGACTCGTGAGCCTGGAGCCGGGCGCTGATACGTTTGACGGCTTCCGGGCTGAGGATCTCCGCGTCATCCGTGACCCTGCCCTGAAGATAGGGCACTTCCGCCGCCGGGGCGGCCGCACCGCAGACATGGAGCAGGAGGAGGATCACGAGGGGGGTGAACAGAGGCCGAAGCCGGTTCATCGGTTCTCCCCCTTTTCCTGGATGAACTCTTCCGGGATCCGGTCCTGTGCGCCTGCTGCCGGTACAAACCCCGCCTGCAGCAAACCCTCCTCCAGCAGGGACAGCCCCTCCTGCAGGGCCCGGAAGCGGTCGCCGCTCCGGAGAAGGGGTCCCATGCGGGCGATGATGTCCTGAAGGGTCTGGGGGGGCAGGCGATCTTCAACGCCGCGATCGGGGAGCAGGACGACCCGGCGTTCGAACAGGCTGACCAGGAGCAGAACGGCGGTCCGGTCCCGGGTGCGGAAAAGTTCCCGTTCCAGAAAGAGCGAGCGGGCATATTGCTTGGTTTCCGTCTCCATGCGGGGACCGTCCAGGAAGAGACGCCCGAACGCCGGCCAGAAGACAGACAACAGGGCAAGCGCCGCGCCGGCGCCGAGCACGATCACGACCGGCGGCAGCACGCCGCCGGTCATGATGCACCCCGGCTGCAGGAAGGAACAGATCCAGAAAATCAGCGCGCCGACGGCGCTGCCCAGGGCGAAGGCTTTCCAGGGGATTTCAGGGTAGGCGTCGCACTTGCCCACCACCGCCGTGAGGATCTCCACGCCGGTCCGGCGCTCCAGGCGGTCGGCTGTTTCCTGAATTCGGGTTGCCTGTTCAGCGGAAAAATACAATTCCATGTCCTGCGGGTTCCTGTGGGTGGGATTCACCATAACCGATTTCCGGGCGGGAGGCAACGGATCATCTGGGCTGTGTGGATCATCTGGGCTGGGAACCGGGGGCTTCCCAATTTACTTTTCGCTTCATCCCGTACAAAATATCGCAAAAGGGGTTTTTCCTGCCGGACGATTTACCCGTCCCATGAACAAGAACCTCTGTGCACGGGCCGGGCGGGACCCCGCCGCTTCCATCGGGAGCGGGCCCCCGGGGGAGAGAGGGAGCGCCTTGGAAACCATCGGATATCACTATATCGTGGAGGCTGCCGGCTGCGATCGGGAGATCCTCCGGAGTCCGGACCGCATGCGGGAAATCCTGATAAACGCCGCGAAACGTGGCAGCATGGAGGTTCGGAATTCGTTCTTCTACAAGTTTGCTCCGGAGGGCGTCAGCGGAGTCGTGATCGTATCTGAATCTCATATCTCCGCCCATACGTGGCCGGAAAAGCAGTACGCCGCACTCGACGTGTATATCTGTGGAGATGAGGCAAAACCCGAACTCGCCATTGAGGTCTTCCTTCGGGAGATGGGCGCCACCGACGCTCATGTCACGGAGATCAAGCGGGGCATCCCGGATGAAGACGTCTTCACCCATGCCATGTTGACCTGGGACGAGAGCTTCGAGAACGAGAATTCGTGAAGGAACGAGAAGGAGAGAACCCCATGGCCGAAGTTTCTGAAGATTTCGTCAAACTGGTGGAGAACGGAATCGAGTTCATCCGGAGGATGGGCCTCAAGGTGGTGGAGATGAAGCGGGGGTACGTGGAGTTGAAGGCCCCCCTGGAGGGCAACCTGAGCCACGTGGGCACCATGTACGCCGGCGCGCTCTTCAGCCTTGCTGAAGTGCCCGGGGGCGCCCTGTACCTTTCTTCCTTCGATGTCTCCAGGTATTATCCCATCGTGAAGGAGATGACGATCCGGTACCGGAAACCCGTGGTCACCGACGCCACGGTGAAAGTGACCATGTCCGAGGAGGAAATGCAGCGGGTCACCCGGGAGGCGGACGAGAAAGGCAAGAGCCAGTTCGTGCTCACCGCGGAGGTCTTTGACGAGGCCGGCCAGCTGGTGTGCGAGACCGAGGGGACCTACCAGTTGCGCAAGATGGGCACCTGATCCGGTTCATCAGAACGCAGAACATCCGAAACCGACATGCGTCCTCGGCGTCATGTGTCCGGAACCTTGGGCTCCAAGGTTTCAAGGGATATTGTAAGCTTTTCGAATACCCCTCCCTTTCATTGGATTGAGAGATAGTTTAAATTTCACATGGTCGTTCGCTCTCGGTGAAATATGAACTGCTAGGATGAATGGTTTAGGCATCCCTTCATGGCAGCTATCTGAAAAATGCGAGGGCCGGATTTCTTTGTAAGGTCTGGATGAGATATACTTGAAAAGGGCGGCACCCGAAAATGGATACCGCCCTTGACCGCTCGATACGTTGGGATTGTGCCTATCG
>CAYTRL010000204.1:0-10415 GCA_964439795.1 uncultured Thermodesulfobacteriota bacterium | reverse complement strand
GGATCTCTGGTGGACCAATGGGAGCGGCTGGGCAAGGAAAAGAGGAAGGTGGACGGTACGCACCCTTTTGTCACGATCAGCCGCCAGGTGGGGTGCATGGGGTTCGACGTGGGCCTCAAGCTATCCCAGCAACTCGAGCAGAAGGATCCCTCCGGTACCGCATGGATGGTGTACGACAAGGAGATCGTCCAGCAGATCGCGGAAAAGCTGAAGATAAGCGAACGGCTGGTGGAAATCCTGACCGAGCGCTCCTACAACCGTATTTCCGATTACATGGATTCCTTTTTCAAGGGAAGGCCCACCATCGACACGGTCCAGAAGGAATCCGCGAGTATCGTGCGCGGTCTCTGCGAGAAAGGCCACTCCATCGTTATCGGCCGGGGCGGGTGCGTGATCGGTGCCGAAGCTCAAGGGGGGTTTCACCTGCGCCTGATCGCACCGGGTTCCTGGCGGGTGGAGCAGACCGCGGCCGCACACAACCTCTCACAGGAGGAAGCCGGGCAGCGGGTCCGGCTGCTTGATGCAGAACGGGAAGAGCATTTCGAGAAACTCTACGGTCGTAGCATCAGCGATCCGGACCTGTACGACCTGATCCTCAACGAGTCCCGGTTCTCTCCCGATCAACTGATCGATATTGTGGTCCAGGCCATGAAAGCCCGGGGAGTTCTGGCCGTGTAAGATGGAACGGCCCTGTTGCGCTCCGGAACCGATGCCTCTTCGGACAGCGAACCCTGGACTCCCGGATGGAGGGGGCCGCATCAGGCTCCGGTCGGTGCCCCGGCCTGCTCCCCGGGATCGAGAAGCGCGTCTTTCTTTCCGTTCGGGGATTGAGGCTGCATGGGAAACACACCCTCCGTCGTGCTGAAAAACCTGCGGGTCCGTCCGGAACAGGTCCCCAATGACGGGACTGCCTTCGTCCGGGCGGAGGTCATGGTGTTCACGGCCGCGGAGGATGCGCGGATCGACGGTGTGTTTCTTGATCTGTCCGCGTGGGGAGGCCCCCCCATGCAGCGCATGACGCTTCAACCCGACGAAGCGATCGCCCGAACCTCCGAAGGGCTGTACGCCACCCGGTTCCCGGTTCCCCTGCTGTGCGATCCCGGCCGTCACAACCTGCCTGTTTCCGCCCGGGATTCCGCGGGCGGATCGGGAACTTCGTTTTTTCCCCTGCAGGTGTCCTACGTTCGGCCCGACTACCCCACCGGCATTCTCACCCCGGAAAACCAGGCAGTCCTGAACCGGATCTGCGGTGCGCCCCCATCGGCCGGAAACCATGTGGAGCTTCTGACCCGCGGAAGCACGGCCATGGACAGGAGGATGTCCCTGATCCGGAAAGCCCGCCGGCAGATCAACCTGGAGGTGTACACCCTGGCCGCGGAGGGGCTCTGCGGCCGGATGACGGATGCCCTGCTGGACCGGGCGAGCGGGGGGGTGGAGGTCAACATCATCCTGAACATGAGTTCCCAGCTGGCGGTCTCTCCCCTGTCGGCGCTGCGCGTGGGACTCGACAAACTGGGTAGAGATATCCAGTCCGTCGCCCGAAAGATGGAGGACGTCCTGGAGCGCAGGCAGGGTTTCTTGGAAACCTTGAAGGAGGTGCAGGAGAGCTTTCAGGGGTTCGGCCGCGGAAAGCAGGGCGTGAACGTCATCCTGGTGGGGGAGGAGGCCATCCTGGGCCCGGACCACAAGGCCGGTGATTCGGGCAGGCGCTCTCAGAAGTGGCTGGACCAGCTTGAAAAGGACCGGAAGCAGCTGGGGAACCGGGAGGGGAAGTGGCTGCAGGAGCCTCGCGCCGGGCAGATGCGGAACATGCAACTGCCCTCGTTGCCTTTGCTTACCTACGCCATCCATGAAAAGATCCTGGTGGTGGACGGTACCTGGGCGATCGTGGGCGGACGGAACCTGGAGGACAAGTATTTCACCTACTGGATGGACCTGGATCTGTACCTGGAGGGGCCCGTCGTGGGGGAGATCCAGGCCGGATTCCTTCGGAGCTGGGAGGCGTTCTCCCGCAACAGCCGGCAGGAGCTGATCCCGGCCCGGGTTTCCGCGAACCCGGAATCCGCGGGCGCCGCGGATGTCCGCTTTGTACAGTCCCGGCCCTGGCTGGGCGAGTACCAACCCCTGGAGATGCTGGTCACCGCCTTTCAGATGGCCTCAAAAAGCATCTGCGTGAGTTCACAGTACCTCGTGCTTCCTGAAAGCCTGCTCCGGGAGGCCCTGGTGGACGCGGCGCGAAGGGGGGTGGAGGTTCAGATCCTGACCAACTCCTATACCACGGGCCTGGAGGTGGGCTTCTCCGCGGGACACCACATCACGCTGCGGCATTGCGGGCCCCTGCTGGACGCGGGGATACGCATCTATGAGATGATCGGTCCCGAGGCGGAGGAGATGCCCAAGCCGTACATGCACGCCAAGCAGTTCCTGGTGGACGGGGTGTGGGCGGCGGTGGGCTCTTTCAACCTGTCCATGCGCAGCTGCTTCATCGAGAGCGAAAACCTGGTCGTGGTTCAGGACCCTGTGTTCGTGCAGAGGCAGGAGACCGCTTTCCGGAACAAGGTGCAGGTGCATGCCACGGAGATGACCCGGGACTCCCTGAAAGAGCAGAAGGAGAAGTTCCGAACCCAGATTGCCATGACCAACTATTTGGATCTCTTTTTCTGAGGGACGCGCTCACGCGCCGGAAGCGGAGGAGCCCCATGGAATCGGATCAACCCGTTTATTTCCAGGATGTGAATCAATGTGTGGAAGAAGCGATCCGGAAGGTCGGAAAACGGATCGTTCTTGGGGTCCCGCTGGGATTGGGAAAACCCAACCACCTGGTCAACGCCTTCTTCCGACGGGCGCAGGAGGATCCCGGGGTTCACCTGAAGATCATAACCGCCCTGACCCTGGAGAGGCCTGCAGGCACCAGCGAACTGGAATGGCGGTTCCTGGATCCGTTCTCGGAGCGGGTGTTCGGAGAAGACTATCCGGACCTGGAGTACGCGCTGGCCCTGCGCCGGGGAACGATGCCCCCCAACGTGGAACTCTGTGAGTTCTTCTTCAAACCGGGCGCGTTTCTGAACTGCGAGCCTTGTCAGGAGAACTACATCAGCACCAACTACACGTTCGCGGCCCGGGATATCGCGGACAACGGCGTCAATGTATTATGCCAGCTCGTGGGCAAGCGGGAGACACCGGAGGGGCGCCTTCGGTACAGCCTGAGCTGCAACTCCGATGTGTCCCTGGACGTGCTGGAGATCCTGAAGGCCCAGAACAGGCAGTTCTTCACCATCGGCCAGGTGAACACCAACCTTCCGTTCATGTACGGAGACGCCGAGGTGGAACCGTCGGTCTTCGACGCGGTGCTGGATCATCCCTCCCTCACCTTCCCCCTGTTCGGCGCGCCCAAGATGTCCGTGACCACGGCCGATTACATGATCGGGCTTCACGCCAGCACGCTGATCCGGGACGGGGGCACCCTGCAGATCGGCATCGGGTCTCTGGGAGACGCCCTGGTGTACGGGTTGCTGCAGCGTCACCAGGCGAACGAATCGTACCAGGCGCTGATCACCCGGACCGGGATCCGGGAGAAATTCGGGGGCGTCATCCAGCGGCTTGGCGGGTTGGAGCCGTTTTCCGAGGGGCTGTACGGCTCCACGGAGATGCTGGTGGACGGCTATCTGCATCTTCTGGAGAGCGGAATCATCAAGCGCAAGGTCTACAACCACATCGCCCTGCAGAAGCTCCTGAACGAGGGACGGATCCGGGAGGAGGTTTCCGGCGGCACCCTGGACGCCCTGCTGGAGGAGGGGGCGGTCAGCCGGCGACTCACGGAGAAGGATGTCACCTGGCTGAAGGAAGTCGGGGTCTTCCGGGAGGAGGTCCGCATGGAACTGGGCAGCCTCCAGACCGGCTCGGTACGGGTCGATGCGGACATGGGCGTGGAGCGGAACCGGGACATGATCGTGGAGCACTGCCTCGGCACCCGCCTGAAGGACGGATTCCTGATCCACGCCGGTTTCTTCCTGGGCCCCCAGAGCTTCTACGACGCCCTGAACGCCATGAGCGACGCGGAGAGAAGACAGATCTTCATGACCAGCGTTCTTCACGTGAACCAGCTGTACGGAAACCGGTATGCCGGCGAGGAACTGAAACGCCTGCAGCGCAAGGACGCCCGGTTCGTGAACGCCGCGCTCATGTTCACGCTGCTCGGCGCCGTGGTCTCCGACGGCCTGGAGAGCGGGCAGGTGGTCAGCGGCGTGGGGGGACAGTACAACTTCGTGACCATGGCGCATGCTTTGCCCGGCGGGCGCTCCCTTCTCATGGCCCGGAGCACGCGCTCAAAGGGGACCGAGCTGAGTTCCAACATCGTGTGGAAGTACGGGCACGTGACGATCCCCCGGCACCTGAAGGACATCTACATCACCGAGTACGGTATCGCGGACCTGCGGGGACGGCCCGACAAGGACGTGATCGCCGCCATGGTCCAGATCGCGGACTCCCGCTTCCAGGAAGAGCTGGTGCAGAAAGCAAAAGCGCGCGGGAAGCTGCCCGGCACGTACCGGGTCCCGGACCGGTTCCGCAACAACCTGCCCGAACGGCTGGAAAAGGACCTGAAATCCAGCCGGCAGCAGGGGATGTTTCCGGCCTTTCCGTTCGGGACCGATTTTACCCCGGAGGAACTGGTCCTGGGCAAAGCCCTCCGCCGCCTGAAGGAAGAGATGGCCGCGAAGAAGATCCCGCTGCCCAGCCTCAAGGAGGCCCGGAAGGTCCTGGGTGCTCCGGAAGTGGCCCGTCCTTACCTGGAGCGGCTCAAGCTGGACCGGCCTGCCAACGCCAAGGAAACCATGATGCAGAAGATGGTGATCTACGCACTTGCGTCCCAGGGGGCCATCTAAAATCAACAGGGAGATCGAGTCGTGACAAACCAGGAAGATATTCTGGGGTACCACCCCGAAACGGCCGGCCGGTTCCGGATCCTCTACCGGGACCTGGGCACCCCGTGGCTCTACGAGCGGATCCTTGACAACCGGGAGGGGCACATCGCTCACCTGGGTCCCATTGTGGTAGGTACCGGCGACTGCAGCGAACTGCCGCTGAAAGACAAGTACGTCGTGAGTGCCCCAGGCAGGGAAGGGGGGCCGGACTGGCTGGATGCGTACCCGTCCCTCCCTCCGGATGTCTTTGAGCGGCTGATCTCACGGCTCAGGGCTTACATCGAGAACAAGGAAACCTTTGTCCAGCACTGCTCGGTGGGACGGGACCCGGAATACCGGCTGGCCGTCCGGTTCGTCACCGAAACCGCCTGGCACAGTCTCTTCGTGCGGAACCTGTACGAGCCGATCCTGGCCCCCGAGCCGGATCCGGGGAGAGGACCGGATTTTACCCTGGTTCATATCCCGGGGTTCCGGGCCGACCCGGTGCGGGACGGGATCCGCTCCCCCTCGTTCGTGATTTTGGACCCGGCGAGGAAGCTGATCGTCATCGGCGGCACCTGCTACGCGGGCGAGTTCCGGCAGGCGGTATTCACCCTGATCAACATGGCGTTCCCCCCGGACCGGGTACTCTGCATGCGCTGCTCGGCCAATGTAGGGCCCGAAGGGGATGCGGCGATTTTTCTGGGGAGGAAGGGGACCGGAAAGACCGCCCTGGCCGTGGATCCGGAGCGGCGCTTCCTGGGGGACCATTACCACGGTTGGACCGCCGGTGGGCTGTTCAACTTCGAGCGGGGTGTCTACGCCAGGATCCTGGACCTGTCCCCGGAGGAGCAGCCTGAAATCCACGCGTGCACCCGGAGGTTCGGCACCCTCCTGGAGAACGCCTCCCTGGATCCGGGGACCCGCCGGCTCGACGTCGAGGACCGGGCCCTGGCAGTGAACCCCCGGGCCGTATTCCCCCTGTCATACCTGCCCAATTACGTTCCGGAGGGAACCAGCGGTCATCCCCGGCACCTGTTCCTCCTGTCCTGCGATGCCCTGGGGGTCCTGCCTCCCATCGCGCGACTGTCCCCGGAGATGGCCGTTTACGGCTTTCTTTCCGGGTACACCTCGGACCTGTCCCGGCAGGAGCACGGCCTGGCGGACGTGGACATCCAGTTTTCCTCCTGCTTCGGGGTCTCGGCCGTCACCTACCCCTCCCACGTGTTCGGGCGGGTGCTCATGGACAAGATCCGGGAACACGGGGTGAACTGCTGGCTGGTGAACACGGGGTGGGCTGGGGAGCCCCAGGGGCGCTCCGAACGGGTTCCGCTCTCCCTCACCCGCGCGCTGGTGCGGGCCGCCGTCTCTGGGGTGCTGGACGGGGTGGAGATGGAGTTGGATCCCCTGTTTCAGTTCGAGATTCCCGTGTCCTGCCCCGACGTTCCGGAGGCGAAGCTCAACCCGCGGAAGGCGGCGGCTGACGAGGGGGAGTACGACCTGCGTGCCAACCGTCTGGCCCGGGAGTTCATCCGTGACTTCGAAAAGTACGCGGGCGAGATGCCGGCCGGAATGCGGGAGATGCTTTCCGGGGTTCTGTCGATGGAGGACCAGTTCGACCTGCTGGAATCGTTCGATATCTCGCTGTAGCGTGCCTGCGGTGTCGTAAGAACCCTGCCCGTGTCCGGCAAATACCATCACCGCCGCCTATGGCAGGAAAGAGTAGGGATATCCACCCGTTCAGAAGATCCATGCTACTGAATGTAGCCGAGAGAACGGAGCTTCTCCTCGGTCTCACGGTCGATCTTCGGTTCGTGATGTCTGGCGCCTTCGATGCGGTTTGCCGGGAGTTGTTCTTCCCATTGGATGAGTTCACGGGACAGCCGCTCCACCTCTTCCGGCCGCTCCGGGGCAAGGTTTCTCGTCTCCCGGGGATCCCGGGCCAGGTCGTAGAGCTCGCTCACGCCCTCCGTACCCCAGATGTACTTCAAGTTGCCGTCGTATATGGCCTTGTACCTCTTCCGCACCAGGGATGGATCGATCTGTTCGGACAGTTTCGGAGAGAGCTGAACAGCCCACTCGGCGGATTCCTCCTCGGCCACGATCCTGCGGTCCTGTCGGGGATCTTCGAGCAGGTTCCGTGACAAGGCTGCGTCCGGAGGCAGGGGTTCCTCCACGCCCGCGAAGTCAAGGACCGTTCGAAAGATGTCAAACGTCTGCACCGGTTCCGGGACCCTATGTCCCGCGGGCTGGATCCGGGGGTGCCGTAGGATCAGGGGAACCCGTGTCAGTTCACCGTAGACGCTCTGGCGGTGGCCCATCAGTCCGTGGTCTCCGATCGCCTCGCCGTGGTCGGACGTGATGATCAGCAGCGTATTGTCCAGCAGCCCCCGGCGCTCGAGTTCCCGCAGGAACATTCCCAGGTGATGGTCCGCGTAGCGGAGTTCCCCGTCGTACAGAACCCCGTAACGCCGGTAGTCCTCCGGGCTCATGGCGGAGGGGTCGCGGATCACGCGAAAGAAATCCTGGTTGGTCCGCAGGAGGTCTCTCACCGTATCCTCGGGGTCCATGAACCCGTCGGTGAACCCGGGTTTATACGAGACGGGGTAATGGGGCTCCATCAGGTTGATGAACACAAAAAACGGAGCAGGATTGCCGTCCCGTTCTCCCGTGGATCGAACGCTTTCGATCCAGTCCAGGACCCGCGGAAGGGTGTACGCTGCGCCGCCCGCCTCCGAGTCTCTCTGCCAGTAGGCTTGCATCTGCCTGCAGATCTTCAAGAGAAAATGCAGAGGCTTGAAACCATCGAAACGCCAGTGATCTTCGTAGTGAAGAAACCCCTGGGTCAGGCTGGAGGTTGTTCCCACCCACCGGTTGTTGCTGAAGCCTGCCGTCCTGTATCCGTTTCGGCTCAGGATTTCGGCCAACGTGGTCATGGAAGAGTCGAGATAAAGAAGGGGGGTGTTGGCCCCATGGACACTGGAGGGTGCGCCCGTAAAGAGCGAGGCGTGGCCGGGAAGCGTGTAAACCGCGGAGGAAACCGCCTGCTCAAAGAGCGTCCCTTCCGCAGCGATCCGGTCGATCTCCGGGGTGGTCGGGTTTTCATAGCCATAAGCCGAGAAACGGTCGGCCCGGGCCGTGTCCAGGACGATCATCAGCACGTTCGGTGCATTGCCCGCGGCTTTTCCGGTGGGGGCAGGCGGGGGCTGGGACGGGGGAGAGAAGAGCGGTGGCGCCAGGGAGAACAGGACGAAGCCCGCGGCCGCCGCGATTCCGAGAGCCTTCCAGGGAAGATGCTCGAGCATGAAAGAGGCCGGCCGGCTTCTCAGCATGCGCCCCAGAAGCCAGGTCAGGGCACGGAACAGACCGTAACAGAGGGCCAATCCGATGACGGTTGTGATCGCGCCCTGAGCAGGATTCTCCGCCCTCCTGATGTACCCGGGACCGAAGCCGGCGGCGAGCAGGACGAAGACACCGAACAGCAAGGCAAAGACATCCCGCACGAACTCCCTGCGGGTATCCGGGGCCGGTTTTTTTGAACGCTTCCGGAACCAGCCCAGAAGCGCGCCGAACAACCCTCCGATCGCCGCGTAGGCGAGAACCGAGGTAAGGAAGATCGGCGTCTCGCTCCAGAGAGCGCTGGGAGCCTGGAACTCCACCGGGAGGGAGAGCTTCTTGGCTAGGAGGGTCTGCCGGTCAAAGGGCTGCCAGATGAAGTAGGCGTTCAGGAGTCCGAATATTACACCCAGGGTGAGTCCGGCGTATACACTGATCTGAAACCGTTTCCTGGTCGTGACGCCGATATTCTGACCCACGTTGTGCTCCTTTTGCACCGCCTTTCAACCCAACTTGTCGGGAAGGGGGAACCAAACAACCGGACCACGCTGTTTTCCGGGAGCCGTCATTCAAGAAGCTCTTTAAGACGGGTGAGAACTCCGTTTCTGCTGACAAGCAGCTCTCCCGGGCCCAACTCCGGAGGGATCTTGGAGATGATGTGGCCTGGGTCCTGCATCACGATAGATCGGTTTGGGATTTCCCGTCCCGTATCTATCCACGTACCGGGGCTCATGATCGATTCATGGCCCACACAGCTGCCGAGGAAATTCATCCCCGTATCCTGAAAACGGCCTTCATGGTACACCCGGATCGTCCCTTTCAGCTTGATATCGATGAAAAAGGAAAAATCGGCTATGAAGACATCCCTTCCAAACAGGCAGCCCTGGTTCTTTCCTCCTGAACTGCCCGGATAGAGCACGCACAACCTCTGCACGCCCCGGTTGCAGGTTGAGGTCCGGTCTCCCATGACCGAGCCGACGATGATCGCCTGTTCGGGAATACTGACCTTATTCCCGATGATGGACCCCTGGACGATCGCGTAAGGTCCGATCTTTACCTCATCTCCGAGAATGCAGCCCTGAACCACGGCCGTGGGATGGATGTCGCATTTTTTTCCCTTGACGACGAACCGGCTGGCGATCTTGTGTTTGCTGAAGGAGAAAGCCGAAAGGGCCCGGAGAGCCAGCCGGATCTTGGACCGGAGGAAGGTTTCCTTGAGCGTGATGCCGAGGGCCATGATGTTCACCAGCCAGAGGTGAACCCAGTGACAGACGTGCATGAGGGCGGCATCCGTAAAACCGGGTGTGAACCGGACATCCACCGAGGCGGGCATGACCTCTCCGGGTTCAACCGGGAAAGCCTTCTGTTCCGCCTTGATCCGGAAGGGCGGCAGTTGATCGAGGTCCTTGCTGTCGGCGAGTCTGCCCTTGATAAAATAAAGACCGTAGACCACCAAGTCTTTCTTCGTTTCCGGGTCGGTCTCGGTCCGCAGGTCCTGGATGAAGTCTGTGAATTCGGTGTAGGGACCTTTTTCCAGGGCGCACGCCCCGGAGGTGCCACGCGTTCGAACCTCTTTCAGGAAATTTTTTAAAGCGACCGGTGAAAAGTAGAGGTTGTCCTTGATCAGGAGAAATTCCGGGTCTTCTATTCGGGTGGGATCATCGATTTCCTCGACCTGAATATTGCACGAGGACAGGATCTCCTTCTGATGGTCCCGCAGGGGTTTGTTGACGATCAGGGAATCTCCCACCGGATCCTGAAAGGGACGGATTTCGATGCCTGTTTTCCAGAGGTACGCTTTCATCTCTTTCTCGCTCCCTCGGTTGTTGTGATGCCAACCCCGCTGCAGGTTCTTGCCGCCCGTTTCCAAAAGGAAGAATTTTATGAGTAACCCTTCCGTGAACGGTGGCATTTCGCTACATCACCTTCGACTGAAGGGTTACTCGGATGAACCGAAATTGCTTCCGCTCATGGTTTTTCGGGGTTATGATCTTACCAGTATTCCTGTCGTCCCCGATGGATGCAAGTCGGATGGACTTCTTTTCCCGGGAGGGCGGGGTTGACGCAGGGCGTTAATCCAGCCGGTACGACTTCTTCGATCTTCCGCACAGAAACGCCGCCTCTTCTTATTATAGTTCAGGTCACTCTTGTCCAAAATAAGTTTTACAGAAATTAATT
>CAYTRL010000203.1:7145-10455 GCA_964439795.1 uncultured Thermodesulfobacteriota bacterium | reverse complement strand
TCGACCCTTTCGGTTCCGGGTGCGTCTATTCCGAGGCGATGGCTACCTTGAAATATGACACCGAGGGGAGCCTTGTCTGGAAAACCGTGTATAAAGGAAAGGAAGGCGCCTATCCCCTGGAACCCTGTGAGATCGCCCTGGATGGTTCGGACAACGTATATTTGCTCGGCACGAGCCTTCGCAATCATACGAATGGTGATTACGTCACCTTGAAATATGCGCAACAGGAGGGATCTCCGTGGGGCCCGGCCTCTTCCGTCGCTGTCACATCCGGCGAAGCGGATGAGGCCCCTCTATCTACCATGCCGGCCCGCCTCTTTTCTCTTCTGTTGGCTCCTGTCATATTCATCCTCCTCTGGAAAGCAAAACGGAGAAAACAGAAGGCGGCTTGTTGATCAGGATGCTGGTATTCCGGGTACGGGTTGGAGCGAAGCCGGCTTGACCCCTTATCCGCCCGCATAAAAAAAGAGCAGGGGAAGGGTTCTTCCCCTGCTCTTTCTGTTTACTGGTTTCAGCCCGTCAACCGTTCCGTTTCAGGGCTGAGTACAAACCTTTGTTCCGTCCCGAAGGCTGTCAGGGCGCCGCGGAGCCCAGGCAGCCAAAGCCCGGGCAGCCGTTGGTGGGTCCGGGGCAGGCATCGCCCACGCCGTCGCCGTCCGCGTCCTGCTGGCCCGCGTTGGAGTCGTAGGGACAGTTGTCCAGATGGTTCAGGATGCCGTCGGCGTCCCGGTCGTTGTCATAGGCGCCGTTCGGGTCGTTGGCCACGGCCCGGTAGTAGTTGAGCCGTCCGCCGGTGTTGGCCTTGCCGTTCAGGGAGGAGATCGGGTCCACGTTGTTGAGCAGCTGGTCGATCAGGCCGTTCATGTCCAGGCCCGGATTGGCCGCCTTGATCAGGCCGATGGCGCCGGCCACGTGGGGGCAGGCCATGCTGGTGCCGTCGCTGTATCCGTAGTTGCCGATCTTGGTGCTGTAGATGCTCACGCCCGGGGCGCCGATGTCGCACAGGGAGGAGCCGTAGTTGGAGAAGGAGGCCAGGCCGTCGGATTGGGTTGTGGCCGCCACGGAGACGATGTTGCTCACGTTCATGCCGCCCGGGGAGATCGTGCAGCCGGAGGAGTCGATGTTGTAGCTCTCGTTCCCCGCAGCCGCCACGAAGACGATGCCCGCGTCCCTCGCACGAACGATGGCCGCCTCCAGGGCCGGGCTGTCGCCGGAGCCGCCCCAGCTGTTGGACAGGGCCACCACGTTGGAGCTGCCCGCCGCATTGGTGGCGATGGCGTAGTCGATGCACTCGATGGCGTCGCTATCGGTCCCGCTGCCTGCGGCGTTCAGGAACTTGAGGGCCATGATCTGAACGCTCCAGTTGGCGCCGGCCACGCCCACGCCGTTGTCGGTGACCGCGCCGATGGAGCCCGCGCAGTGGGAGCCGTGCCAGTGGTCGCCGTCCGGGTCGTAGCCGTTGGAGATGCCGTTGTAGCCGTAAATGTCATCCACGTGCCCGTTTCCGTCATCGTCCACGCCGGGGGTTCCGGCGACCTCGGCGGCGTTCGTCCAGACGTTGGCCACCAGGTCCGGGTGGTCCAGGTCCACGCCGGTGTCGATCACGCCCACCGTGACGCTGGAATCACCGGTGGTGATGTCCCACGCCGACTCAGCATCGGTCACACCCCATCCCCACTGGGAGCCGTAGCTGGGGTCGTTGGGGGTCACGTTGATGGTGCGGATGTAGTTGGGGCATGCGTACTCCACGTTGGGCAGCGCCGAAAGAAGGGCCGATGCCGCCAGGGGGTCGATGCCGTCCTTCAGGGAGATCAGCTGGGCCCCGCTCTGGGCGCTGATCGCGCTCACGGCCTTGACGCCTACGCCGCCAAGGGCGGAAAGCTGGGCCTGGGTGGCGCCTTTCACGATGATCTGGTCCGATACGTAGTCCTGTGCGGTCACGGCAACCGCGAACCCCAGGACGAGCACCATGGCCAGCAGGTTCACCTGTAAGAATCTCTTCATCTTTCCTCCTCCTTCGAATTATTCAAGGTGTGTTACAAAATGGTGCTTCTTTGCTTGTTTCAGCCAGCTTCCGAACCAGGTGTCCTGAACCCTCCTTTCCGATGTGCCATCCGTTCACATTGAAAAAGTTCAAACCCTTATTTTGCGAGCTTTTGCTGTTTTTTCGGGGTGAACCGTCTCCAAGCCGCAGCCCCACCCATAACGCAATTATACATAAAGGCGTATTATCGCATGTAATAATTTCAGCAAAACACATGCCAAGCAGTTCTCCCCCGACCCCACCAGGTCGCGTCCGGGCCCGGGGGTCTTTCTTGCTGGTTTGCCCGTGGATATCGGTTCAAAGGAGGGGTGAAAGGAAGGGATCGCGGCTACAGGGAGGAGGCCAAAGGAAAAGGGTTTCTCTTTTGGGGGAAACGTTTTCCCTTCCCCCGGCCGACGGCAGGGACAGGAATCATAAAAAAAAGCAGCTTCCTCTGGAAAAAGGAAAGAGTTTTCATCTTGCCTTTTTCATATTTATAAAATCAGAAAAAACGGTGCCGAAACAGGGCCCACACGGCGGGCAGGCCGTCCCGCCATGTGATCTTTTTTCCCTCTGTGTAGTCTCTGCCGCTGTAAGAGATGGGGGTTTCGTAGATCCGGTATCCGGCCCGGGCCAGCTTTACCGTGATCTCCGGTTCAATGGTGAACCGTTCCGCGGTCAGTTCCAGGTTCTTGATCACGTCCGCCCGGAAAACCTTGTAACAGGTCTCCATGTCCGAGAGGTTTAAATTGGTGAGCATGTTGGAGAACAGGGTGAGGGCCCGGTTCGCCATGTAGTGCCAGAAGAAGAGCACGCGATGAGGGCCGCCCAGGAAACGCGAGCCGTAGACCACATCGGCCCGGCCGTCGAGGATCGGTTCCAGCAGCCGGCCGTATTCCTGCGGATCGTATTCCAGATCCGCGTCCTGGATGATGACGATGTCGCCTGTAACTTCCTTGAACCCCGTCCGGAGGGCCGCACCCTTGCCCCGGTTTGTTTCATGAAAGAAGATCCGGGTCCCCTCTTCCTGTTTTTCAGCAAGCCTTTGAAGGTCCTGGCGGGTTCCATCGGTGGAACCGTCGTCCACCAGGATAATCTCCTTGTCGAAGGGGGTCTTCCGGACTCGATCCAGCAGGATGGGAAGTGACTGGCGTTCGTTGTACACCGGGATCACGACCGAAAGCTTGAACGGCATCTTCATGCCCGGGTTTACTCCCCTGACGGGTCTCATGGCATGGTCCCAACAGGATGGATGTTTTGATTATGTCTCATCGTTTCTCCGGACGA
>CAYTRL010000203.1:0-7045 GCA_964439795.1 uncultured Thermodesulfobacteriota bacterium | reverse complement strand
GCATGGTCCCAACAGGATGGATGTTTTGATTATGTCTCATCGTTTCTCCGGACGAAGTGCGTGGCGATTCCCCTGGCGACCAGACGGCCGCTTTCATCCCGGATGGAGGCCTCAGCCACCCCTGTCTTTCGCCCCTTGTGAACCACCTCCCCCTCGGCGGTCAGCGGCCCGTTCCACACGGGATGCAGGTAGTTGATGCGCAGGTCCAGGGTCACCAGCGCTTCGCCATCCTGGAGCCGGGAGGCAAGGGCCACCCCGCAGGCAGAGTCCATCAGGGTGGCCAGCATGCCCCCATGGACTATTCCGTAGAGGTTTTTGTGGTCCTCCCCCACGGCCAGCTCGACGCGGGACCTGCCCCCGGCCGAACCGACGACCTTCATGTTCAGGAGGCGGTACACCGGGGACGCGTTGAGGAGCGACACCATGGCCTCGATCCGCTCCCGGTCTTCCTCCTGGTCCGGTGTCTCCCGGGATACGGGTTTGTCAGATGTCAAGCGGTCCTCCCCCGGCGGTGAGGTCTTCCAGTGCCTCCCGGTCGCACAGGATGACCCGGTTCCTGTTCACCCGGATCAGACCCTTGCGGCTCATCTTCTGCAGGGTGCGTGAAAGGGTTTCGGGCGTGGTTCCGATCTGGTTGGCCAGCTGGCCCTTGGTGACCTTCAGTTCCGCGATATCTTCTTCCGCCCCTGTGGAATCGCCGGCGATCTCCAGGAGCACCTCCGCCAGCCTGGAGGCGACCTCCTTCAGGGTCAGTCTTTCGATCTGAACGGTAAACCTTCGCAGCCGCTTGGACAAGGTTGCCAGCATGTTCAGAAGGATCTGAGGGCGGCTGGTCGCCAGCCGAAGGAAGCCGTCCCTGGGGATATAGAGGAGCTGGCTGTCCTTCAGCGTGACGGCCGAGGCGGGAAAATCCTTGCCGCTGAAAACCGCCACCTCCCCTACGATCTCCCCGGCCCCGAAGATATGAAGGATCTGCTCCTTTCCGTCCGGAGACATCTTGAACACCTTGACCCGGCCGGAAAGGATCAGGAAGAAGCCCCCCGCGGAGTCTCCTTCCGTGAAGAGCAGGCTGTTCCTGGAAACCCAGCGGGTCCGGGAGATCTCCTGGAGCGCCTCCTGCTCGTTTGCGGAAATTCCCTCGAAAAGTTCCGAAGATTTCAACGCTTGTTTCAACTCTTCAGGTTCCATTTTATCCATCATAGTACAGAAGTTCGTGTGGAGTCGAGCCCGGCGGATCCCTTGATAAATACTCCCCGTTTCGAGTATACCGAATGAATTCCGACATTCGAGGGGATCGACAACATGGTCAAAGCAAAAAAGAAGAAAAAATCCGTGCGGAAGTCCCGCCCCGGATCTGTGAAGAAGCGATCGGCCGGTGACCGCGAAACCCCTGCCTCCCCCCCGGCGGTACCCGAAGGGACCGGTGAAAAGACGGGCGGCGCAAGGCCGCCCACCGGGAAGAAGCCTCCCCGGCGCGGCTCCGGGTCGGCGGCGACCGGAGCCGCCAAGCAGCGGGAGATCTCTATCTCCGAATTCTTCACCAAGAACAGGCACCTGCTCGGGTTCGACAACCCCCGGCGCGCCCTGCTCGCCACGGTGAAGGAGGCGGTGGACAACTCGCTGGACGCGTGTGAGGAGGCCCGCATCCTGCCCGATATTTCGGTGGAGGTCCAGCAGGAGAGCGAGGACCGGTTCCGGGTCGTGGTCTCGGACAACGGTCCCGGGATCGTCCGGTCACAGATCCCAAAAATTTTCGGAAAGCTTCTTTACGGGTCCAAGTTTCACGCCCTGAAGCAGACCCGGGGCCAGCAGGGGATCGGCATCTCCGCCGCGGGCATGTACGGCCAGATCACTACCGGGAAGCCGGTGGCCATCATCTCCCGCACCCGGCGGGGAAAACCTGCCCATTACTACGAAATCCAGATGGACACCCAGCGGAACGAGCCGGTCGTACTGAAGGACGAGGAGGTGGAGTGGAACGACGGGGGGACCGGAACCTCGGTGGCGCTGGTGCTGGAAGGCCGCTACCAGAAGGGCAGATACTCCATTGACTCCTACCTGCAGCAGACGGCCCTGGCCAATCCGCACGTGGAGATCCGTTATCATCCCCCGAAGGCGGAGCCGGTCCTGTTTCCCCGGGTGGTGCGGGATCTGCCGCCCGAACCCCGGGAGATCAAACCCCACCCGTACGGGGTGGAGCTGGGGGTCCTGAAAGGGTTGCTGAAGGCCGCCAAGGGCCAGAGGCTTGGCGGGTTTCTGTGCAGCAACTTCTCCCGGGTTTCTCCCCGGGCCTCTGCGGAGATCGTGTCCCGGGCGGGGCTCAAGAAGGAGGCCAAGTGCCATCTGCTGCGGCCGGACGATGTGGAGCGTCTCTACGGGGCCATCGCGGAAACCCGGCTCATGGCACCGCCCACGGACTGCCTGTCCCCCATCGGGGAGGAGGTGGTTCTGAAGAGCCTGAAGGAGCAGATCCAGGCGGACTTCTACGCCGCCCGGACCCGGCGGCCGTCCGTCTACCGGGGCAACCCGTTCCTGGTGGAGGTGGGCCTTGCCTACGGCGGCGACCTTCCCACTGACGCCCTGGTCACATTGAACCGGTTCGCCAACCGCGTGCCGCTGCTCTTCCAGCAGTCCGCGTGCGCGGTCACGGACGGGGTGCTGGGCATCGACTGGCGTTCGTACGGGCTTTCCCAGAGCCGGGGCGCACTTCCCACCGGCCCGGCCCTGATCATGGTGCACGTGGCTTCCGTGTGGGTCCCGTTCACCTCGGAGAGCAAGGAGGCCGTAGCGGACTACGACGTCATCGTCAAGGAGATCCGGCTGGCCCTCCAGGAGTGCGGCAGGCACCTGGGGCTCCACGTGCGCCGCCGGAAGAAGGAGGCCGAGGCGGCCCGGAAGCGCTCCTACATCGAGAAATACATCCCGTTCATCGGGGAGGCGCTCCAGGAGATCCTCGTCATGAGTGACAAGAAGCGGACGAATCTGGAGACCCGCTTGAGCGATCTGCTGGAGAGGAGTCGAAAATGAAGAACCTGAGCAAGAAAATCCGCGGGAGCGCCCAGCAGATCGAGACCGACATCCTCCGGAACCGGAAACCCTCGCTTCAGCTCCCGGTCCGCTCCCTGCAGAATGTTCATTACAGCCCGAGCAAGGGGTTTTTCGCCCTGGGCAAGAAACGGAAGGCCCGTACGCTCACGGTCAACACGGTGAAGACCTTTGCCCAGACCCTGAAGATGATCGCCACGTCCAAGAGCCTGGTGGACACGCAGGAGATCGCCACAAAACGGGAGATGTACTACATCTCCAAGAACTGGGGGGAGGCGCGCTTCCTGGAGCAGGACGAATCCGACACCATCATGGACGATGTGGAGGCTTACTTCCTGGTAAACCGGGAGCAGCTCGGGTTCGTGCCCGAGGAGAAGGGTGGGGACGTGGCCGGCCGCCTGGTGATCCTGGACAAGGACCCGGCCACGGATAAGACCCTGCGGATCGACTGCACAAAGTTCGGGTCCGGTGCCTACTCGGTGCCCATCTCCGTGGAGGACCTGGGCTTCGAGACCAACGCCCGTTTCATCCTGGCGGTGGAGACCGCCGGCATGTTTCAGCGGCTCGTAAAGCACCGGTTCTGGGACAAGCACCGGTGCATCCTTATCTCCCTGGGCGGGGTGCCCACCCGGGCCTGCCGCCGTTTCATCCGGCGACTGAGCGACCAGTGCCGGATGCCGGTGTACGCGTTCATGGACGGGGACCCGTACGGGTACTGCAACATCTACCGGACCTTGAAGGTGGGCTCCGGGAACGCGGCGCACATCAACGAGTTCTTCTGTGTGCCCCGGACCACGTTCCTCGGCGTGACGCCCCAGGACATCCTGGATTACGACCTGCCCACCCACCCCCTCAAGGAGGTAGACATCAAGCGGGCCCGGGACGCCCTGAAGAACGACCCGTTCATCAAGAGGCACCCACCCTGGCAGAAAGCGCTGGAACAGACCCTTCAGATGGGTGTGCGCGCCGAGCAGCAGGCGTTTGCCGCCCACGGGCTGAACCACGTGCTGGAGGTGTATCTGCCGGAGAAGCTCAGGAAGCCCGCACGCTTCCTGCCGTAGGGGGGTCAGGTCTTCATTCTACATTTTTCTCGTGGGTGCCGTGCCGGACAATTCGTTCGGATAGACGAAAAATGTAGAATGAAGACCTGACCCCATTCCCTTACGAGTCCAGCACTTCCCGGACCTTGATGGCCAGGGCTTTGATGGAAAACGGTTTCCGCAGGAAGTGAACGCCTTCGTCCATCACGCCGCGATGAGCCAGCACGTCGCCCGGGTATCCGGACATGTACAAGGCCTTGAGTTCAGGGCGGGTGCCCGACAACCGTTCGAACAGCTGCCTGCCGTTCATCCCGGGCATGACCACGTCGGTCAGGAGCAGGTGTAAGGGACCGTCATGTGCCTCCAGGACCGAAAGCGCCTCTTTTCCGCTCTCCGCCAGAAGAACCGTATAGCCCATCTTCTCCAGGATGGTACGGGCCAGGTCTCTCACCTGTTCATCGTCTTCCACCAGCAGGACGGTCTCGGAACCTCTGAGGTTCGACGATGTTTCCACGGTACGACCAACGGGGGAGAGGGATTCGTCCGACACAGGCAGATAGACCTTGAAGGTCGTCCCTCTGCCGGGTTCGCTATAGACCCAGATGTTCCCGCCGTGCTGCTTGACGATGCCGTAAACCGTGGCAAGACCCAATCCCGTGCCCTTGCTCCGTTCCTTGGTCGTGAAGAACGGTTCGAAGATGTGCTCGCGCGTCTGGGCATCCATACCGCACCCCGAGTCCGAGATGGCCAGCATCACGTAAGGACCGGGGATCACATCATTATGCTGTGCTGCATAGCTTTCATCCAGATCGACCGGCGATGTTCCGATGGTGAATGCGCCGCCGTCCGGCATGGCGTCCTGGGCGTTGACCGCCAGGTTCATGAGTACCTGTTCCAACTGCCCGGCATCCCCTTTGATGGTGGGAAGGGGTTCTGACAGGTCCACATGGATGGCCACATCCTCCCGGATGGTGCGGCGGAGCAGTTTTTCGAAATTCCTGACCAGGGCGTTCAGATCGATGATTTTGAACTCGAGCGGCTGCTTTCTGCTGAAGGCCAGAAGCTGATGCACCAGATCGCGTGCACGCATCCCCGCATGAACGATCTCTCCCAACGTCTCTTTGATCGCTTCTTTTTCTACGGCACCGGCCATGAGCATTTCGCCGTAGCCGACGATCGGTGAAAGCAGGTTGTTCAGGTCGTGGGCCACGCCGCCGGCCAGACGGCCGACGGACTCCATCCTCTGAGACTGATGGAGTTGTTCCAGCAACCGGACCCGGTCCTCCTCCGCCTGCTTTCGCTCGGTGATGTCGGTACAAACACCGACCCACTTGCAGGGAAGGCCCTGATCATCGAGAAGGGGAAGAGCGTGATCTATCCAGGTTCTGAATGTGCCGTCCCTGTGTCTGACCCTGTATTCGTAATGGATCGGCTCTGTTGATCTTCGGTGAAGCTCCACCGCATCCGCAAGCTTCGCCTTGTCGTCGGTGTGGATCAAGCCAAGCCAAGCCTCGATATTTCTCGAAATCACGCCCTGTTCGTAACCCAGCAATCCGTCAACGTCCCCGAACCACTCCAGAGAGTCGCTTGCCACATCCCATTCGTAGATCAGATCATAAGCCGCCATTCCTGCGATCCGAAGGCGCTCCTCGCTCTCCCGGAGCGCCTGTTCTATCTGTTTGTGCCGGGAAATGTCCTGGCCCGTTCCGTACACGGACAGCACTTGACCCTGCTCGTCCATCTCAGCTTTCCCGATGCTCTGTATAAACCGCTCCTCTCCGTCCGGTCGGATGATCCTGTATTCGATCTCGTAGGGCCGGCCGTCCCGGATCACATTCCGGAACGTCTCCTCCGCGAACCGCCTGTCGTCCGGGTGGATCATCTCGATGGTTTGTTGAAGGGGCGCCTGCGTGCGAGGGGTCAGCCCGTAGATCCTGAACAGTTCGTCGGACCAGGTGAGCTCCCCGGTTTTGACGCCGTATGTCCAGCTGCCGATATGGGCGATCTCCTGGGCCAGGGAAAGGTTTTTCTGGCTTTCCTCCAGAGCCTTTTCAGCCTGCTTGCGTTCTGTGATATCGGTGCCGTTGACAACCAGCAGGGTGATGTTTTCTTCGGTCTGTACCGGGCAGACGCGGTTGTGCCAGTGAGAGATGCCGCCCCCGGGGTTGATGAGGGTGACTTCATAGCTTTGTACGGCTCCGGTCTGAACAGCTTTTTCAAGGGCTTCGCTGACCAACACGGTCTGCTCGGGGGTGAGATAGTCGGCGAACCTTGACCCGACCACCTCCTCGATCCGATAACCCGGGGCCGTCCGGTTGATGTCCAGGATGGTCCCTTCCCGGTCAACCAGTGTCACGATGTCAGGAGCATCCTCGAACAGTGCCTTGATCATCACGTCCGTTTTTGAGCTTTCCATCGTCTCCTTTCTCTGGCCTTTCCTCCTGTCTTGTCAGCCGAACTCTTTGCTATCATTACCCTTCTTCCGATTGGCTTTCAAGGGGTTTTTCCTGGTACGGGGGGCGGTAACGGCCTGCCGCCGCCTTCAGGTTCTCGGGGCATCCACAGATATAGAACCTACATCAACAGGAATTCTGCACGGGCAAGCAAAAAAAACGCTTTGGATTCGTGTTTATACGGATGCTTCGACATAGCCGCGCACCATTGCTATACTAAAAAAAGCTGTTGCAATCCCGGGAGAACACCTGATGAAGAAAATCCCTGCAAAGCGTGCCTTTCCCCTGATCTTACTGCTGGCACTCATGAGTTGTTCGGAATCCAGCCAACCGGAGCGCGGCGGGGTCCCCGGAGTCATCGACATCCCCTCGGATGAGAACAGCTATTCCGGCGCGGTCTTTCACGACGTGGACCGGGACGGGATCTACCGCACGAACGACCATCCGCTGGAGGGGGTCCAGGTCACGGACGGGCGGCAAATCGTCACCACGGATGCAAAGGGTCTG
>CAYTRL010000202.1:0-10467 GCA_964439795.1 uncultured Thermodesulfobacteriota bacterium | reverse complement strand
ATCTGTCATCCCGGACTTGATCCGGGATCCACAGTTCAGAAGCACTTCTGGATGCACGGCCTTCGTCGGCATGACGGAAGAAAGGCATTTATCGACACCCTCGAACGCCGGGATCCAGGGTGGCCAGAAAGGGGATGCCCTAGAACCCCCCTCTCCTCTGGATTCCGGGTCAGGGGGGTATAAGGATCAGGGGGGTCAACGGATCAAGCCCGGAATGACGGAAAACACTATTCCTTTTTTTTTTAGCCTGCATGCAGAGAGGCACAGAGAGGGAGATTGCGAGCGAAGTCGATATCAGCTGTCAGCGGTCGGCGATCAGCATTCGGCTCCGCACCACCCATCGCTCATGTAGGGAGACTCAGAATTGGAGATTGCGAGCGAAGCGTGGCAACCCCCCGGCCCAGTGGGATGCCTCTCGAGAACCTGGAGGGCCTGCCCTTTGCGCCGGGGGATTGCCGCGTCGCCTCCGGCTCCTCGCAATATCCCTGACGAGGTTATGGGTTCCAATCGGCAGGGGCCCAGTCCTCTATGAGAACACCGACGGTTCGGGTGGGCGGCATTCGGGCCGTCTAGGGGGAGGTTTCGGTTTTCCGTTGCTGAAGGATCGGTTTCAGTTCGTTGACCAGCGCATCCGCCACGACCTTGTGTCCCTCGTAATTCCAGTGGCCCCAGAGCAGGGGGACGCCGTTCCGCTGGTAGTCCTCCCTGAAAACCCGCTGCAGGCCGATGGAGGGGACGTTCAAAGCGTCGGCGAAGCGTTTCATATCGTCGTCGAAATAGAACAGGTCGAACGTGGGATCCACGGCCTTGAGCTCCTCCTCGACCTCCGGCAGGTAGGCCCTTGAGTTCAAGACGACGAGCATGAACAGGATCCCCCTCTGCCGGCAGAAATCAGCCATGTGCCGGATCAGGATCTTGTTGAGCCGGTAGTTTCCGGCATAGCGCTCTTCCGGCGCTTCCGTACAAAGACTGGCGGACTGGGTCAGACCTTCCGGCGGCGGGCCGCCTTTCTGTTCCATGGCTTGCCGGTAGGCCATGAACCGCTGGTATTGGAACAGGTTCAAGCGTTGTCCCACCAGGGAAAGCAGGGCCGATCGTCGCTTCAGGCTTTGCAGGAGCGCCCGGACCGTGTATTCCCGCGTATCCTTGAAGCTTGTGTCGAGGGTCAGGCTTCCGTCCGGATCCAGAAGGAAAAAGGGACGTCTCAGGTCCCGCGCGGTTTCCTTGGCGACGTCGCCGATATCGTTTTCCGGCAGAAAAAAGAGCAGGACCATATCCGGTGAAAACCGGGCCACTTCGTTTTCCAGCACCAGGAGTTCCTCGGTCTGTGAAAAACCGGCACGCCCGAAATTCATCAGTTCCACATCCACACCAGTTTCCCGGTGCAACCGGCTTTCCGCAAGCTTGAGGCAGGTGGCCTCCAGTTCCACCTGATACGCTTCCACAAAGCTGTCGCCCAGGACGGCGATCCGGAACGTTCCTTCCGGCTTCTCCAGGGACCATTCCACGTCCCTCCAGCCATATTGATTGATCCGTCCCTGGATCGGGTGGTCGTTCTCCTTGTGGAACCAGTAAGGCGCGCCGGGGCTGGTACGCCACCCCAGGAGGGGGTCGTTTTCCGACCAGGACACATTGGCCCCGAACAGATGCGTGGTCCGCAAAACGATCTCCAGGGCCAGGAGAAAGAAGAGGAATATCAGCGTGGAGAAGAGAACAACGCGCAAAACGCGTTTTCGAAAGGGCATGTTCCCAGGGTTCATTCTGGTTCTCTCGGTGCTTCCGTATACGTTGTATTCATCTCGTCACAAATTCTAGACGGCTCCCGTGTGGAAATTACGAGCGATGCGAAGTCGACATCAGCTGTCAGCATTCGGCTCCCCACTACATGCCCCTTATGCAGGGAGATATAGAATTGGATTGTGCCGACGTGCACTAAGATTCCGTTCGACGGATGGCGAATTTAAAAAAGGCGATGCCGGCGGTCACGAGATATTTGACCTCCTGCCAGTTCTTGAGCCGTCCCAGGGTGCGGAGCATGTAGGATGGGCGGAAATAGAAGTTGCGCAGCAGGCGGTCCCGTTCCCGGGCCAGTTCCGGACCGGAAAAATTCTCGTTTCGCCACGGCACGGCCTTGTTGAAGAACCGGTACTGGTCCCAGTCCGAGGACTCGATGTAGTTCCGCTCCTTCAGATAGTCATGATATTGCGTCCCGGGAAAGGGCGTGCAAACGGATGTAAACAGATAGTCGGGCTCCAGCCGTTTGATGAGCTTCCAGGTCATTTTGATGTCCTCGGCCGTTTCGGTGGGATGACCCACCATGAAGGTTGCCTGGCGTTTGATGCCCACCTCCCGGGCCATGTCAAAGGCGGAGATGACCTGGTCGATTGTGATCCCTTTCTGGACAAGCTTGAGAATTCGAGGGGAACCGCTTTCCACGCCGAAATTCAGCTTGAGACACCCGGCGTCCTTCATGGCCGTGAGCAGTTCCCGGTCCATGGTGTTCACCCGGGAGTCGCAGTCCCAGGTGAGTCCGGCATGGTCCCGCTTCATCAACCGGCAGAACTCCAGGATACGTTCCTTCCGCACCACAAAGGTGTCGTCGTCGATGACGATGTGTTCAAACCCCAGTTCTGCGATCTGGCGCACCTCCTCCATGATGTTCGGGATCGATCGGTAGCGGTACTTTCTTCCGTGGATGATGTTCGCCGCACAGAACGTGCACCGGCCCGGGCAGCCCCTGGCGGTGAACATGACGGTGGCCTTTTTGGTGATGCCGGGCGTCACCGCGCCGGAATAACGGTCCAGCGGAAGGGCCTTTCTGTCCGGCAGGGGGAGGCTGTCCAGGTCCTGGATCAGCGGCCGGGACGGGTTGTTCACGGGCCCGGTTCCGTTTTCTTTGTAGCTGACGCCTTCCAGGCCTTGCAGGGATTCCCCTTTACAGAGGCGGTCCATGACTTCGGCAAGAGAAAATTCGCCCTCTCCTCGAACCACGATGTCCACTTCGGGCCGTTCCAGGGTTTCCTGGGGGATCGCCGAAGGATGGGAACCGCCCCAGATCACCACCGCACCCGTCTCCTTGGCAATCCGGCTGATGTGCAGGCTGGATCCGTAAAACGGGGTCAACACGCTGATGCCCACGGCCCGGGGCGATCGGTCGAGGAAATAACGGCGCAGCGAGTCATCCTCATGCGGTTCCACCTCCAGGTCGAGGATTCCCACCGAATACCCTTTTTGTTTCAACACGCCGTGGAGATACAGGAGGTTGATGGGGTGCTGGTGCCCGCCGGTCTCCTTGAACTCCTTCATGGCGATATCCGCCGGCCGGATGAGTAGAATGTCGTTTTTCACGTTTGGCCCTCTAAGCGTTTCTCTTGATGTTGTCCCGTCTGGCAAACATATGGGTCAGGCGCTGCGCCACGACCTTGATCTGCTGCCAGGATAACAGTTCCCGAAACAGGTGGAGCATCACCCGGGGCCGAAGGTAGAAGAAAAGCATGGCCCGCTTCTGCAGTTTCCCCAGGGTCTCGTCCGGGATGGTGGAAATATTGATGGTCCGGTAGTAAAAGAATTTATCCCATCCATCCGAACCGATCTGGTTTTTTCCTTCCCACCGGTCCCAGATTTCGCTGCCCGGAAGGGGCATGAGAGGCATGAAGCTCGCCTTGTCCAGAGAAAGTCTTCGGGAGAAGCGCATGGTTTCCTGCATGTCTTCCAGGGTTTCCTCCGGATGGCCCAGGAGAAAAAAACCGGTGAGTTGAATCCTGGAATGCTTTTTGATCATGCTCACCTGTTCGGTGATCTTTTCTACGGTCAGGCTCTTTTTCGAAAGTTTGAGCAGTTTGTTCGTCCCGAATTCGATCCCCACGGCGAGGGAGTAGAACCCCGCCTTTTCCATCAGCCGGATCAGGTCGGGGTCCAGCGAATCGAGACGGACGCCGTTCGGGCAGCTCAGGCTCAGCCGGAGATCCCTGCGGATCAGTTCCCGGCACAGGCCTTCCACGATCTCCCGGTTGAGGGTGAAGTTGTCATCCTCGATATGGATTTCCCGCACGCCGAACCGTTCGTGAAGCAACATCACTTCTTCCAGGACGTTCTCCACGGAGCGGTACCGGATTTTCCTGCCCGTCACCGTATGGCCCCCGCAGAACGTACAGTGAAAGGGGCAACCCCTGGAGACGATCATGGGAGCGATCGGCTTCTGCCTGCAGAAGGTGCCGTGGGGTTTGAGGGGATACGTGTTCGGGTCCATTTTTTCCCAGAGGGGAAAGGGGATGCTGTCCAGTTCTCCCACAAACGACGGTTCGTTGGACACGCACGGATTCCCCTCCGGATCCAACGCCCACAGGTTGGGAACGGTTTGGAGAGCGTCCGGCTGTTTCCATCGGTCGCGGGGGATCCGGATCAACGCCTCCAGGCCCCGTTCCGCCTCGCAGGGGAAGGCGAAATCCGCGCCTGTGGAGACCAGGGATTCGGCCGGGAGGGCGGAGGGATGGGGCCCCCCGATGACGACAAAGGTGTCCGGGCTTTCCTCCCGGATGATCGATACATGTTGTTGAACCGAGAGCACTTCATGGGTAAAGCATTGCAGCCCGATCAGGCCGAACCGGCGTTCCCGGACGATGTCCCGGAACCCTTCCCAGGTCAGATCGGCCTGGCCGGGATCCAGGATGCGCACCTCGTGCCCCTGGTCATGAGCGATGCGGGCCAGGTATCCCAGGCCCAGGTTGGGCGAGATGACATAATAGGTGGAGATGATCGGTTTCGCTAAAAGGATTTCCATGTTCGGACGAACCTGCCCTTCCTTATTTTTCCCGGATTTTTTTCCCCGTTCCCCTGGCTCAATACAGATAAATGATCAAAACGACCGTCAGGATATACAGAGCGAAGTTGATGACCATCGGGCGGTCTTCCAGCATGAGGGTCGAGGGGTTTTCCCCTTTCCCCTTCCCGTGAATCAGGTAGAGATACCGGAAGATTCCGTACAGGACAAAAGGGAGGGTCAGTACCAGCTTGTCGGTCTGGTATTTCTCCACGGTTTCATCCGAGATGGTATAAATCGCATAGGAAATCAGCGTGGAGGCGGTGACCACCGAGATCATCTGATCCAGGACATACGGGGTGTAATGAGAGAGCACGCTTCGGTGCTGCGCCGCTTTATCCCCCAGGGTCACCATCTCCTGCCTTCGTTTCCCGAGACCGAGGAAGAGCGAGACGAGGATGGTGCAGATGATGAACCAGGAGGACATCACCGCGCCGATGATGGCGGCGCCTGCAAAAAGCCGGAGCATGAATCCCGAGGAAAGGATCATGACATCCACGATGACGATGTGCTTGAGAACCAGGGAATAGGCCACATTGATCACGATATAGATCGTGGCCACGATCCCGAACTGTTCGTTGATGGCCCAGGCCCCGGTGATTCCGGCCGCTGCCAGGAGGGCGAAGAGAACGGAGGCGGCGCGAACGGTAATTCTGTCGCTGGCGATGGGGCGTTGCGATTTTTTCGGATGGTCCCGGTCCTGGTTTCTGTCCATCAGGTCGTTGAAGACATAGGCCGCACTGGACAGAACACAGAATGCGAGAAACCCTGCCAGGGTCTTGATCACTTGTTCGAACACGAACAGGTCGTGGGAAAAGATCAGGGCCGCGAATACAAAGCCGTTCTTGATCCACTGTTTGGGGCGGAGCACCTCCAGATAGGCGGACCCGAAGGGCCCTCCCGCCTTTTTCCCGGATCCCGCGGCCGTGGCCTCTGTTTTTTTACTGCCGTGCATAGGCGAGCCTTTTGAGTACCCTGTTTTCCGTCAGGTACTGATAGAAAACCCCTATCCGTTGCGCCGTGCTGACCGTCAGATCATAGAGGGCCTGATTGAAGGAACCGGCGGCGATCCTCTTCAGGAGCTTTGCTGGATGGAACAGGCCGGGTGTCAAGGCGATCACGCTCAAGGGAAGAGCGATCCCCAGGGGGATCACGTGGATCAGGACGCCGAATCCGATCCCCGCAAGGAGGAGAAAAACCACGAGCCATGCCCGCAGGATGGTGGGGATCCGAAGAGCCCGGGCAAACGCCCGGACGTCCGGGTTGGGAGCCTGGTGATGTTTCTGGTAATAGAGGTAAGCGCCCCTGGAATGCCAGAACGCCTGTCTCCACTTGGCCCGCAAGCTGGTTCTGTGTTTGTGTGTCACGCGTGCTTCCGGTTCGTAGCGGATCCTGTACCCTGCGTTTTTGATCCGGGCGCCGAGTTCCATGTCCTCGAACGAAGGTTGATCCTCGCTGAAGCCACCCAGATCCAGGACGACCTGCCGGTGGAGGGCCAGGTTCCGGGTGTCCATGGCCATCAGTTCCTTTCCGTTTCCGACCTGCCGGATGAACCCTTCCTGATAGCTTTGATCCTCCAGCGCGGACCAGATGTTTTCCCGTTCCCCTTCCGAGGCGCCCAGGACGGCCACCACCTTTTCCGCCGGCTGCAAGGGATGAACCAGTGTTTTCAGCCACCCCCTGTGAGGGATGCAGTCCGAGTCGAGGAAGACGATGACATCCCCCCGGGCCCGTCTCATCCCCTCGTTCCTCTTGACGGACACGTTCCCGGATACCGTGATGACCGGAAGGTGAAACCCGCGGACCTGCTCCGCCGTGTCATCTTTTGTAGAAGAATCGATGACGAGAATTTCCACCTCTTCATCGACCCCCTCCATCCCCTCGGAAAAGAGGCTCCTGAGACACGGGCCGATCACCGGGCCGGAGTTATGTGTCAGAATGATAACGGAAATCATCGGTAGTTGCGGATGACGGTCCTTCATGCCTTTTTCCGGCGGAACCACAAGCTGGCTGACTGCTGATGAGAAACGTCACGTTCCTGAAATCGAGGGCTTGTTGCCGCCCCGGGTGGGCCAAACGCGGACGTTGCGGGTTTGGATCCGGCCCCTTCCAACAATAGAAATCGACCTTTCTATCGCACTCAATGATACACAATCCGGTGGAAAAAAACCAACATGGACAAACGGTTGTAGGGTGTCGGGCGGTGCCTCGACCCCGGCGGATATTGTTTTATCCCTGTTGAGACGATAAAATTATAGCCGTTGGTTTTTTTCCGATCGTGAGATATTAAAACAGGACGGATCCTCATGGGATTGGCCGCGAAGCTGCTGGGCAACCGGGAGGCCGGGGGGGTGAAGCCTTTTGCTTCCACACTCTCTCTCCTGCTCTTTTTCATTTTTCTGGAACTGCTGCTGGACAGTTTTCTCCGGAATATGAGTGCTTCCCCCTTGTATGTGGGGTTCTGCCTGGCGGGGACCCTCGTTCTCCTGCTCCTGGCCGCCCTGTTTACCAGGGCCTGTCTGCCCCTGTTTCGAAAGAAGCAGGGTGCCGGTGGGACCGGGGCCGGGCCGGACGTTCTTTATCGGTTATTCCTTCCAGTATCCCTGGCCAACCTCCTGCTTGCCATGCGCGGATACGCCTTTTTCTGGGAAGCGTTCGGCGCGGTTTTCCTGGGCAGGCAGTGGCTTGCCGTTCTCATCCCCGCCGCCTGCTGGTTGCTCGCCTCCCTTGTGGCCTTCGCCGTGCTGGGCCGGCTGTCAGGCAACCCGGAAAGGGGGCGGCCCCTTTCCATGACCCTTTCCCTTGCTTATCTCGTCTTCACCGTGGGGTTCATCAAGGTCAACGCGGAGTGGCAGGTGTCCCCGCTCTCCCCGGACTCCCTGCTCCGCACGGGCCTCCTGTTCGGTGGTGTGCTTGTTGCAGGTCTGTTTTTTTATCGCACCCTGGTCGGCGCCGTACGCGCCGGCACGGAGGAGGCCTCTCACGGCTTCCGGCGCGCCCGGAACGGCCTGGCGGCGGTGGTTGCTCTTACGGTCCTGGCGGGAATGCTCAACCTTCTCCTCAACGGTCCGAACCGGCATCATATCGTCCATCAGGCGTTCGACGGGCAGGCCGGCGACGGGAGCCGGCCGGACATCTTTCTCCTCGTGGTGGACTCGTTGCGAGCGGACCATCTGGCGAGCCACGGATACCACCGTTCCCTGACACCGAACCTGGACGCCCTGGCCGAAACGAGCACGCAGTTCCAGCGGGCGGTGACCGCGAGCACCTGGACCCTTCCCTCCGTAACCAGCATCTTCACCGGCCTGCCCGCCGGGATCCACGGTTCCTTTGCCACGGGCTTTGCGGGTGCCCTGGCCACGGCGTTCAATGAAGAACTACTGTGCTCGGAGGAGATCCCTTTTCTGCCGCAACGGCTCCGGTCGAAATACCGCACCCTGGCGTTGTCCTCGAACGTGTTCGCCTCGGATAAGTACTGCAGGGGATTCGACGAATTCTACGAGGATTTCTCCTTTTACACCCTGTCCCTCTTCCCGCACCTTCTGGGGAACGCGTACCTCTCCCCCCTGGCCCAGAAGGTCTATCTGACGGCCTATTCCTGGGGGCTCCTGGACAAAGATTATTTTTATCGGGACGCGTGCAACCTGAACCGGCGGGCCCTTCAATGGCTCGGCCGGCATCCCGATTCCACGGTGTTCCTCTATATCCATTACATGGATGTCCACAGCCCCTTCCTTCCCTCCGTTCGACGGCACAGCCGGGACAGCGGGCTGCCCGCCGTCACCTTTCTCGAGATCATCGGCAAGCGGTTGGAGCCCGCATCGGTGCCGGAAGAGGCCGTCCAGGAACTGAAAAACCGCTATGACGACGGGATCCTGTCGTTCGACCTGTGCCTGGGGGCGTTTATCGAAGCCCTCAAGAAAGACGGCAGGTTCGACGAAAGCCTGATCATTGTTGCCTCGGATCACGGGGAAGAATTCCGGGAACACGATCGGTTCGGCCACGGACAGTCTGTCTATCAGGAACTGGTCCATGTCCCCCTGCTGATCAAGCTCCCCGGACAGAAAACCGGCCGGCGGCTCGAGGTTCCCGTGGACCTGACGGACCTGTTTCCCACGGTTCTGGCAACCGCCGGGATCGAAGCCGAAGGAGATTTTCCCCTTTCCGGCAGAGACCTGATGCCGCTTTTGCAGGGGGAGGAAGACCGGTTCCCTTCCAAGCCGTTTCTTGTCAGTGAGATCGAGACCGGTGAGACGGCCATCCTGAGCGGCGACTGGAAGCTGATCCACAGGCCGGAGGAAGAGGGGGAGACCTTTCTGCTCTTCGACCTCGAGACGGATCCGGACGAGAAACAGGACCGGTCCCGTGCCCGGACCGAGGAGGCAGCGCGGCTGAAAGAGGATTTCTCGCGGTACCGGACCTACCGGGACCAAAACCGGATCGAGGTCGAACGAAAGAAGGTGACCCCTTCGCAGGTGGATCAGCTCAAGTCCCTGGGGTATATCCAGTAAAGGGTGCCGGCGTGCCGGTTATCTGTTGCCCAGGAGGCGGAACGCGATTTTTATTTTTCGCCGGAATTCATTCAAACTTCGGACCGAGAGGACGTATCCGAGGAGTTTTCGGGGGCGGAAATAGTACTTCCGCCAGCACATGGAAACAAGCCGGTTGATATCCTCCATGGACAGGTCGGTATCCATCAGCCCGCAATCGGTTTCTTCCTGGGGCTCCCGGACAAAGTCCTCCCAATAGGTGGTGCCGGTCTTCTCCTGCATTTGGGAATAAAAGGTGGTGTGGGGCAGGATCATCATCTGGTTGAACAGGGCGTAGTCCAGGGGCAGTTTCATGGAAAAAGCCAGGGTCTTCTTCGCGGTGGTTTCCGTCTCGCCCGGCATTCCCACGATGAAAAAACCCACCGTGTTCATCCCGGCACGTTTCACGTTTCGTACGGATTCCTCCACGGTGGCCAGATCGGTCTTTTTGTTGGCGCGTTTCAGCAGGGCCGGGTCGCCGGATTCGAGGCCGAACATGACCATGTGGCACCCACTTCGCGCAAGCAGGCGTGCCAGTTCGGGGGACATGCCGTCTGCGCGGGACCGGATGACATAGCCGACGTCCATCTTTTTCCGTAACAGCTTCTCACAGAGACCTTCCACGACTGCCGGCTTCAGGGTAAAGCTCGAATCCTGAAAATCGATGTCCCGGATCCCGTATTTCTTTCGGCACTGTTCCATCTCTTCGTAGATGTGATCCGGGCTCCTGAAACGGACTTTGGTTTTGCCCACGTCGCAGAAATAACAGTTGAACGGGCAACCGCGGGAAGCCATGGTCATGGTAAAATAGTCCGCGATACTGAAGACGTTCCAGTACAAGCGGTTGGAAACCAGGTGGCGGGACGGGAGCGGCAGTGCATCCAGGTCGTCCAGTTCCGGTGGGGGGGAAACATTTCGGATGTGACCGTTCTCCCGGTACAGCAGGCCCGGCACTTCCTGCATGGGCCTTTTCCCCTGAACGGCTTCCAGGAACAGGTGGAGGTTGGTCTCGGCTTCGCCGCAAAGGCCGTAGTCGAATTCCGGGTGCGCCAGTGTGGATTCGGTAAAATAGGAAAGGTGCCTTCCGCCTACCAGAATGGGGACGGGAAACGACTCTTT
>CAYTRL010000201.1:5156-10511 GCA_964439795.1 uncultured Thermodesulfobacteriota bacterium | reverse complement strand
GGCCGCGGCGCTCGAGGCCGAAGATATTCCCGGAGTCGGGCGGTTCTTTGGACCGGTCTCGGAGACCACGTCGCAGGCATGGGGGCCCGCCCCGGCACAAGCCACGACGACGGGCCACATCTCCAGGAACGGCTCCGGTCTTGTCAACAGCCTTTCAATGATCGTGCCTGTTATGGCTTTTTTCCTGGTTTGGAAAGGCGTGCGGCGGCGGCGGAAAAAATCTAAGACATTAACAGGGTAGTTCATTCGGATGCTTGGTCCGACCCGTTATGGGGCTCAACCAGCGGGCGGCCTCCAGCATCCACAGGACGTTCTGTACGTTGATATCCGCGTGCGTGTGGGCCGGGGCAAGGATGAACCCTCCCCCCGAGGCCTTTTCCACCGCCTCCCGCACGGCCCGGACGACTTCTTCCCGGTCCGCCTGGGTGAGGATGTGTGTGATATCGATGTCGCCGATAAGGCAGAAGCGGTCGCCCACCTTTTTCCTTGCCTCCTCCATGTCGTTGTTCGCCGTGGGCTCAAAGGCATGCGCCCCGTCAAAGCCCCAGGCCATGAACCGATCCAGCAACTGGTCGGAATTCCCGCAGGAATGAAGGAAAATGGGCCGGTTCATCCGATGCGCCGCTGCCGTGATCTCCCGGTAGCTGTCCCCGTACATCCGATCCAGGGTTTCCGGGGAGAGCATGGGGCCGGACTTGTAGGACAGATCGTCCCCCAGACAGACCGCAGGGGCCCCCGCCCGGCAGAAGGCTTCCACTAAAGCGACGCTCAGGGAGGTGTAATACCGGACGACTTCGCGGATAAAGTCCGGGTCCCTTCTCATGGCGACCACGAATTCGGTAAACCCCATGGGCTGCCAGCTGTTCTCCCACACCCCGGGGCCCACCATGGGGACCAGGGCAATCTTGTCCTTCCACTTCCAGCGAAGCAGGCGGTAGATCCATTCAGCGGAACGGGCATATCCGTTCACATCGGGCAGGGCCCACCGCCGCCAGTCCTCCGGGGTCTTGAGAAGCCCCTGGTTGTACATGAAGTACGGATTTCCGTACCCATCGTCCACGATATCGAAAACGCGCCCGAAGGAATCCTGCAACTGCCGGCCGTTTCGAATGCCCACTCGCCAATATCCGGCAATCAAGGCATCGAACCCCAGGCGGTAGTTGATCCTGGCTCCCATGTCCATGAGACCGAACAGGGCCGGGTCGATCAGTCGATTGAGTTGCCTGCGAAACCGGTGGAGCATCCATCTCCCCGCCGGGCCGTGGGCCGCGGGGAGCAGATCGGCCACGCTCCTGCCCTGGACCTGGTTGACGATGTTCGGGTCCAGCATCATGGAGAGGGTGGGAACCCTGTCGACCTCCCTGCCTTCCAACGCCGCAACGATCCTTTCTTCGTGCGTCATGGTCATGGGGCCTCCCCTGCATGAGGGAGCGAAGAGATTCTCCATTTCCGGCGGGTTAAGAGCCGGACCGGACGTCATGAGGATATGATACATCGCCCGCGAGAAGCAAAGGAAAACCGAACACAGCTATACGGAGGAAGAGAAGAAGGAGGGGGTCAGGTTCAGGAAAGGTTTCATCACCGATGGAACAGCGGAAGCGACGAAGCACTCGTCAGCGAGGGGACAATAACGCATGATCTGGATATTGCGAGGAGTCGAAGGCGACGCGGCAATCCCTCAAGATAAAGGGCCCCACGAGGCCGGGGGGTTGCTTCGCTCCGCTCGCAATCTCCACTTCGTTACGACCGTGCTCCGCTCGCAATCTCCAACTCTGTGTCTCCCGGCATGTAAGGGATGGTGGCGAGGAGGGGTGTCAATCGGACGAACCTTCTTCCGTGTCATGAAGGATTGACTCCACGGTCCGGAAAATAGCATGTTTCCGGCACAACAGACCTTCGTTTCCGATCCAGCATCGGTGGATGGAAAGGGGTTCTCCGCATCTTGCACAAACATATTTACGGGGGTATTTATTATTTTCCTTTATGATAGCTTCCACGCTGCCCCTCCCCTTCTTATCCTTTGAACCAAGGTGCAAGGTGTCTTTATTCACCGCCTGCCCCCATCGGTGCGGCTTCGATCTTGTTTTTCCCGCTATTGTTGAAATAGCGATCTTTGTCGGTTAGACGGCGATCGTATCTGTTCGGTTCCCGTCCTGATGGAATTTTTTCCCACGGCTTTCAGAGAAATCACCGTACCCAAGCCGCGGCAACCACTGCAGGGTGCCGTTCGTTCTCTACAGAAAACGTGTCCTTCCCCTGCCGAACGACTCTCAGCGATCAAGAGAAGCAACCTGCGTGCCATGCGCTCTTTTCCGTTATCCGCGTCGGTGGACGATCCCAAGAAGCTCTTTTAAATTATCCACTTATTGATTTTCGGGCCACGCCGGACCGTCTTCTCCCCGGACCGTGGAAAGGGAAAAAAAATTCCTAAAAATTACACGCATGTAAACACAGAATCTGAATGGCAGACAAAACAGGTACGCCGTACCCCCCTTGAGGGCCTGACAGGAGCCGTGCTGCACAGAAACCCCGCTGTGCAGGATCACCGAGTAAAAAGGGGGGCGGGGATACTGCAGGGAGGGAACCTGTCTTTTCCTTGGGGGCCCCGCTGCCGGATGCCGTTCGTTTTTCCCCAGGATCCGGGGCATCAGCTGCCGGACTCCTCGCGGAACATCGAGCAGGATCCTTCCTCATGCCGCATATTCTTAGCGTTCAACCACACACGGGATCTCGTTCATTCTCATCGAATCCTGTGCGGTCGATACCAGATAGGCGAGGTCCAGGCGCGCTCCTGGATTATCTTTTTCATCTGGGGATCGCGGCAGGCCTCGGGCCGTTCCTCCGGAGGAAGGCGGATACAGTCCCACGTGCTCCACCTGCAGGTGGGGTTCTCCAGCACACGAACATAATAAAAGGCCCTCTGTTCCGGATCGAACGTCTCGTCGACCCACACCGTGCAGAGACGCTCGAAGTCCGTTCCCCAGGTCTCGCAGCTTTCCGGATCCACGCCCGCCGAGCTGTCCCTGCTTCCGGCCACATCGAATACCTGGACCGCCTTGATCACACTGTCCCCGTTCCGTTCCAGCCAGCCCTTGATGATCTGGATGCGCTCCAGCGGCGTGCCGACCCTCCCGGCGGCACCCGGGTCCTTCTCCGCGTAGACGAACAGGCGTGGCACCACGCCTTCGCCCGGCCACGGCGGCAGGTCCCCCCCCATGGGGACCCCTTGCCTGTAACCCGTCTCCACGGAACGCGGATCATGGCACAGCTCCAGGGGCAGGTCCCAGCCGCCGAACAGGCGCACCCGGATCCGTGGTCCGCTGGTTCCGTAGGTCTCCCGCCTGCGAAGGGCCTCGAAGATCTCGTCCCGGGAATTCTCCCGGGCCCAGACCGCTGCCAGGCCGCCGGGGTTGGCGATCAACCCCTGGTGCGTGATTCCACCCAAGGTAAGACGTTCGCCAGGGGTGTCCTCCTTGATCCCCCAATGGCCGGGGTAATTATGCTCGTCCACCATGCCGGGCGCGGCGTTGTGGGTGTCCGTGCTCCCAATGAACCCCAGCTTGTAAGGGTTGACCCCCAGACGCTCTTCCTCGGCCAGCCCCTCCAGCAGGGCGAACCGCACGTAATCCAACCGGGAAACACAACCCGCCCCGACCAGCCCCCCAAAGCCCGTGTCCTCCCCGCAGTCTTCCACCGGGGCCATGCGCAGCTTCTCGAACTCGCACAGGTCGTCGTACCCGCTCCGTACCCCGGAAAGACCGTTCATGCATTCCGAGTCCCCCTTGTGCTGGAAGATCTCCACCAGGGGCTCCACCTCGGCCCTCAGGGACGCGATCCGGCGCTGCTCCTCCATCGTTTCTGCATCACCGTAATCCACGGCGAACTTGTTGCCGTTGCTCTCGTTGGAGTTGTGCGGGATGGCCATTACGTCGCACCCTTCCACCCCCTCGTTGCAGGCGCGCCTGAGATCGGACCAGAGCTCCAGCGGATCGGGTTGCTCGAAATAGGATACGGGCAGCTCCGGGACCCTTGTGTTTCGGAAGAGGACGTTGCGGTGGATGTTGGTGGCCATCGGCAGCCCGGTGTACTCATAAGACAGAAAGGAGGAAAAGGTGCACGCCGAGGTCCGGTCGTAGGCCTCTTCCGCCGCCTCCCGGACCTGCTGCCACACGGTTCGGGCCCAGTCCAGGCAGTATTCCCCTCCGGGACCGCAAATGTCCGACAGGCGCTCGGGGTTCATGGTGAACGTGGGGAAGGCGATGATGAACTCGCTCAGGAAGTTCTGAAGTCGGTAGATCTCGCATGCCTGCGACTCGTAGACCCGGGACGCCGGGTTCACGCAGGCCTCCACCTCACCATAGAACTCCCCGTGATCCGTAACGGCGGCAAAGTCCAGCGGGCGCTCGAGCCGGGCGGTCCGTGTTCCCTGTCCGTCCTCGCCCAGGGGGGGGAGAAGGATCGACTCTCCTCCGGCAAAACGGTATGCGTCCGCCGTGGTGGAGCGCACGTCCAGGATCCAGGTTTCATGGGAGAGGGCCGTGTGTCCGTGCAGGTCACCGAAATAGAGGTTTCGAAAGGGATTGAAATCCGAGCACGGTTCCCGCTGTTCGGTGTAGACTCTCGGTTCGGCCGTCCGGTCCCCTGCAGGAAGGGACGAACCGTTGCCGCAACCGGCGAGGATCCAAAGGATCCAGGCCGCAGGCAACCACGATCGACTCTTGAGGCGCATGCTTTCCTCCACGCCGATCGATCACACCTTTATCCAATCCCCGCTTTCGGGTCGAGCGGACTGCTTAGTCGGTCTCAGCCAGCACATCATAAGCCGACGCCAGCCAGTAGGCGGCCAGGAAGTCGTGACCCGAGTTCACGTAGGAGGGTACGTCCACCAGCTGCCCGCAGGAGGCAGCCCACATGTTCCGCTGAAAGATGAAACCGGAGGAACACTGGTGCCGCACCGGGTAAGCCTCCAGGGCCTGCGGGTGCACGGTACCCATGAGATCCGCCAGGAAGGGATACTCCTGCTGCAGTTCGTACAGGGTGACGGAAAGGGGGTCCAACTCCGCCTCGGGCGGGACCATACCGTACTTGATCTTGGGCACCGCCGGAAAGTCGGTCAGGTCCTCGATGATCTGGTCCTTGTGCTTCTGGCGGAGCACCGGGCATCGAAGCCCCCCCTCGGCCAGAAAGACCGCGGTATACCAGGGGTTGTGCTGGCGGTCCACCACCCGGTGCGTCTGCTGGTTGAAGATCTTCTTGATAAACGCGTGCGTTTCCTCGTCGTACTGGCGGGCCAGGCGCAGGAGGCTCAGGAAGTTTTCGTGGGCCAGGTTCAACCCGTAGTGCTGGGCATACCGG
>CAYTRL010000201.1:0-5146 GCA_964439795.1 uncultured Thermodesulfobacteriota bacterium | reverse complement strand
TTAAAGATCAGGACAAACTGTTTGTCCTCCGCCGACCAGGCCTCGAACACGTCCCAGAACCGCTGCTCCCCGGTGATGTGATAACCGATCAGGGACCAGGCCATCTGCATGGGGGGAAGAACGTCGGGCGCCCTGGTGGTGCGCCGGCCGTCCACGTCGATGATGTCCCAGTTGTCCTCGATGAGCCGGTCCAGGACCCGGGTGACGTTCGACTCGATCTGTACCCGCATGTCCGGGTCATCCACCGTATCGTATGCCCAGGCCATGCCCAGAAACCAGCCGGTGTACTGGTCCCGGCTGGTGTTTCCGATCCAGAAGTCGCCCGCGTAATCGCCCTCGGTGACCAGGTGGTGGTTCTCGTCCTCCCCGATGCGGTCCACCATGTGGCGGTGCCCGGGATCGTCCGCCGGGCCCACATAGCGGGCGATGAAGCCGTCACGGCCCGTGACGTCCAGGTGCCGGGTGAGCGCCTCTATGGAGCGGATGACGTTGGCCCGGGCCTGCGGGTCTCCGGTGGTGCGGTAGCGCAGGGCCTGGGAGGCCACGTAGGTCCCGGTCCAGATGCAGGAGTCTCCGTGGCCGTGGTAGGAGTCCACCTCTTGCCGGTCGTCGCTGGTGAATTGCACGTGCAGGTGAGAGCCGTAGTTCGGCGTGTGCCACTGCTCCAGCCACAGATCGTGCTCCATGGCCTTCATCCGGAGCGGCCCGAAATCGGCGGCGCTCTGCTGGATCCGCGCCGGGGACAAGGCCGCGTCGCCCGTGTCGGCCTGGGGAAGCGGGCCCGTGCCGCTGCAGGCGGTGAGGGCCGGAAGCAGAAAGATCGAGAAAACAAGTTCAACGGTCCACAGGCTGCGAAGCTGTTTCATCATGGTGATCCCCCGTACTTGCCAGAAACGATGCAGGCTTTTGTGATATCAAAATACTATTATTCCAAATCACAGGGGAAAAGGGAAGCTCGAACAACCAGTGTCCAGGCTCGGTTTTTGACCGATGCCCGTCCCATCCGTATGCTGGCGGCATCCTGCCCGCCCTGCGTAGACGGTGACTCTGCACATGAAAAATCTGGGAAAAAAGCCTGCGGATTGCCCCCTTTCCATGACACCCAAGGATCCCGCAGCCGGGGAGCGAGTCTGCGAGGACTGCCGGCGCGGGTATGTTTCCCTGGACACCGCCGGGATCCAGGTGGAGATCCCGCCGCGGGAGGGCCACCCGGACCTGGACGCGGAACGTGTGATCCTCCGACAGGGGAACACCGTCCGCGAGGTCCGGATTCACGACTACGGGGAGATCTACCGGATCCCCGGACTCTACGAAAAAATCCTCTGCCTGCAACTGGGATACGGATCACCGCAGAAGGTCTGCGCCCTCCTGAGGGATGTGCTGGCCGAGGACGGCACAGAGCCGGCAGGGCTTCGGGTCCTGGATTTCGGGGCGGGTAACGGCCTGGCCGGAGAATGCCTCCGCCGGGGCCTGGGCTGTGAGACGCTGGTGGGGGTGGACATCCTCCCGGAGGCGCGGGATGCGGCGGCGCGGGACCGTCCTGGCCTGTACGATGAATACTACACGCTGGATCTGCACAGGATGGTCGACGAGGAGGCGGACAGGCTCAACGCCTGGCGGTTCAACGCCCTGATCACGGTGGGGGCCCTGGCGTTCGGGGACATCCCGGCGCAGGCCTTCTTCAACGCCTTCGACCTCCTGGAGGAACGTGCCTGGGTGGCGTTCAACCTCCGGGAAGACTTTCTTTCCCCCGGAGACGTTTCCGGCTTCCGGGAAATGCTCGCGTCACTGACCGGCAGCCGCTTCCATGTCTTGCGGACCCGGGCGCATCTCCACCGTTACACCCTCTCCGGAACCCCCCTCACCTACCACGCCATCGTGGGAAGAAAAGCGGTGTAAAAACCCGGTCCATCAGGGAGAAAAACTCCAGACAACTTCCTGGGTGGAATCATCCACTTCGTATATTGCCCCTGCAGACATACCGGGACATGAGATCAGCACATTTCCGTTGCTCAGGAGATCCGCTTCATACGGCTGGCTGAACGTTCCGATGATACTGATCTCGAATTCCCAATCGATCCCGCCCGCCTCGTCGACCATGATCACCCGTCCGTTGTTCGAGTCCGAGATCAACAGTCTGTTGTCCCCCAGGTCGTCCGCATCACGCGGCCAGTTCAGATACCCGGGCTGAAACTCCCGGACAATGGATTCTGCCGGGTCCACCTCGAGAATACGACGGTTGTCGGAATCCGAGATGATGGTGTTTCCGTTGGTCAACCGGTCCGCGTTGTGGGGCCCGGCAAGATGGGACGAACCACTTCCCGTTTGACCGGTCTCGCCGAACTGCCAGACAATGGCGCCGGAGGTACGGTTCACCTCGATCACCCTGTGGTTGAGCTTGTCCGTGATCAGGAGGTTCCCGTTTGCAAGGAACTCGGCGTCATTCGGGTAATCCAGCTGGATATCCGTATCCTCCTCGGAGTTCCACACGACCTGGAACGACGGAGATTGGGAATACATCCCGTTCGCTGCCTTTACAATGACGACCCGATCGTGATCCGTGTCCGACAGGATCATTTCATCTCCTTGAATATTCGCGCTGTGTCCAAAACTAATACCGCCGATCTCGCTGGCGTCATAGGTCCACAGGGCCAGCGTTGTGTCGTTGTGTAAAAGGATGACCTTCGAGGTCTGGTCTCCCATCATGCTCCTATATCCATTCATAACGAGCGTGTATTCCGAGAGGGGATACTCTTCAAATCGCGCGATCGAAAGGGGGTTCAGGGAACTCACGCTGAGAACCGGCACTAACAGTACGTCATCATCGGTGGTGCTGGTGGTGCCGCACCCCAGCAGCAACCCGGATCCCGTCAGAAGGCAAAGGACCATGATAAGAACTGATCGTTTCGCTTTGCGGGTCATTGGAGCCCTCCGTTGTTGTTCTTAGTCGGGATAACAAAACGTCCCTTCGAGAAGAAGGGGCCCGCATGCGAACGCCATAACAGGCTTCTTTATCCGCGCGGGAACATGTCCCTTTGGGTCAGGGCTAATACCTGATCATCGAACATAAGACAGTCCATGTTTGGAATTGTTACTGCGCCTCTTAGTTGTTTCGGTTTTTTGGATGTAACATGCGGGGAATTTGTATTTTTTTCGGCTCCGAAAAGAGACGGGAAGGGGCCCTGCCACTTCTGGGGGGGGTAGAGGGTCAGGACCCCTTCACCGTGTGTACAGTTGTCCCATGATATAAACGAATCATAAGTGGCACCCTGAGGTTCTCAAAGAGGCAGCGGGTGCCTGCCGGCATGACGATCAGCGGCTGCCAGAGAGTGTTTGCTATCTTTTGCAAGATCCAGGATAACTCTCCGGTATCGGCCGCAGTACTGGCACAGGAGCCCGTCATTATCTACGTGCACCTCGGATTCCGGAACTGCCTCCCCGCACACCGTACACCGGTAATACCTGGGTATCTCCGGATCAGGGGCCTGCTTTTCCTTCGTAAACCGGTGTACATGGACCGGGCACAGGAGGCCCCGGTCCCCTATGTACACGGTTTCCTTCGTGAGCTCCCATCCGCAAATAATGCACCTTCCGATTACCTGCTGCTTTTCCATGAAGGCTCTCCTGTTGATCGGTCGGTTTTTGCTTTCAGCCCTCCACAAAACAGGGCCCTTCGAGCATGGCAACCCACGCGTCCCAGACTGCCTGCTGCTCTTCATCCAGGATCGGCCGGATTCCGTCGAAAAGGGCCAGCTTGCAATCGCAAAGGGCCTCAAATGCTTCCTGGTTATCCGGGTTCTCCCGGATCGCTTCCCGGGTGGCCTGGTTTAACGCCATGATCTGTTCATGAGCCTCCTCCCGGGTGATCTCGCCGGCCTTCGCGGCCTCCAGGATCGCCCGGCGTTGCTCGTTGGCATCTTCGATGATGTCCCGGCTGTTTTCACAGATGGCGGCCAGTGGCTCGCGCGCGCACTCTCGATGAGCATCCATGAGTTCTCTCACCTGCTCCCGCTGCTCTTCGGTCAACTTCATGGCGTGAAGAATCGCGCCCAGGTGGTTGCCCCATTTCGCGCGGCCCTGCCGGGGCAATCCTCTACACGGGGGAGCGTGCCGGCCGAAACGGTGTCCTTCCCGGATCGCTTCCCCGGAACACAGTTCCGGATCCATCTCCATGGGCTCATCCAGGGTGGCGTCCTGGACGGCGTCCATGGAATCCTCGAAATCGAGAATGGCATATTCACCCGATTCCAGGCTGGTCATCCCCTGCTGAGCCGGGTCGTTGGAGTCCAGGGCCCCCTCACAGCCGATCGCGCCAAGGGTGACCAGGGCGGACAATATAAAGAGGACGGTGCTGCGGTTCACGGTTCGTTTCATAATGGCTCCTTTCGTGTTGTACGGCTTTCGACCTCAAAGACTGGATTGACAGATCTACCCAAAAACGCAGATGTTGTGCCCCCGCTTCTCTTGGTTAAACCCTGGGGCACACGAATTGTTGCGGTCACCGGAAAAAAATGCCATCCGATCGCCCCGGGTTCCCGTGGAAAAAGTCGAATGGAAGAAAACAAATATTTCCACGGCAAGCGCATATAACCCGGGGGTTGTCTCGTTGTTCTTATACAGGAAGGGGAAAACACGGTGGATCTACCCTTTCCAGCCCGAGGCCGGATGAACCATAAGGTTACGTTTTTATTGCAAAATCGGAGTTTTTTCTACGGTCCGGCCTCTGCTTGTATCTTTTCACTCCCCCGCCGGGGCGTGTTGCGATGAAATGTATCTCTATTGAATCCGGTGTTTCTCATTGAATGTCGTTCGGGTAGACGGAGCAGCGTTCTCAGAGCCGGAAAGGAACCCTCACATGAACCGAAAACCGTTCCTGGTTGCCCTGCTTATGATCCTCTCCTCGTTTCCCCTTTTCCATGACGTGGCAGGGGCGACGGTACTGTTTGAAGCCGCCATAAGCTACCCCGCCGGGAACGGCCCAAGCTCGGTGGCCATGGGGGACCTGGATGGGGACGGGGCGCCGGACCTGGCCGTGGCCAATGAGTGGGGTGATGACGTAAGTGTCCTGCTCGGAAACGGCGACGGAACCTTCCCGGCTGCGGTGAATTACGCCGTCGGGGACAACCCGACTTCGGTTGCCATGGGG
>CAYTRL010000200.1:0-10650 GCA_964439795.1 uncultured Thermodesulfobacteriota bacterium | reverse complement strand
GCGAATCCCTCGGCGTGGCGGTCAACGGCATCGTTTCCTCCCTGCTCACGGACCCACGGATCTTCCGATGGAGCGTGTACCCCGCCCTCCGGCTGCAGGACCGGTTCGGCAAGGACTGGATCGACCGCTTCATGGACGACCCGGTGGAGATCCCGGAGGAGGTATCGGAATCCATGTTCACCCGCATGAGCAACCTCCAGGCCACGTTGGGGCTCTGGCGCATCCGGGAACTGACCGCGGTGAACAGCCGGCTGCAGGGAAATGCCAGGGTGTACAACGAATCCCTCCCGGCCCACGGCCCGTTCCATGCCCAGAAGTCTCCGGAAGGGGAGGAGGGGATCTACATGCATTACACCTTGCGAACCGAAAATCCCCGGGAGCTTCGGTCACACCTTCTGAAACAGGGGTGGGACACCCAGCGGGATTACTGCTGTTCCTGTGCGGACCTTCCCGCCTTCCATGACCCGCAAACCCATTTTCCCGTTTCGCGGGCCCTGGAGGAGCGCGTAATCTTCCTCCCCAACTACCCGGACGTCCCGCTGGAGGAGATCCGAAGGGTCATGAAAACGCTCTCCGATCTGCCTGCCTGAAGCGCTCCTGCATCGGTTCCTGAAACCGGTCAGAGCTTCGGACCGTGTTGAAAAAGAGCCAATGGTTCAAGCTACGCTCTTCCTTCGAGACGATAGTGCATCGTCATGGGCTTCATCCCTCAGAAATCTAGTGGTAATTTTCCGGCACTTTTTCAACAGCGACCATAAGCTTCGTTTTTCAACGGGCTCTTAGGGGGGCGTTGCCGGAAAAAAAAGCGACGGAGCGATCCTTCTGCATCCGTACTTCCGTGTAACGGAATGGTTTCCCGGCAGGCTTTCTGTCGGTAAGTCGATGATCTTCCCGGGCTCTCAGAAGACGGGTGGAGGGCCTCCGTTCAGCAGCATCCGTGCTGCGCCCGGGGCTCAGGAATTTCCGGCCTCCTCCTGGAGAAAGGCGTCCAGGGTCTTCCAAAAGGCCTCTTCCAGGTTCACACGCGGCTCCCAGCCGAGCAGGGTTCGAGCCCTGTCGATGTTCGGCTTCCGTGCGGACAGATCCTGGTAGCCCTCCCCGTAGTAGGTATCCGCGTCCACGGAGACGATCCGACTGCGCCGTCCCGTGGTGCTGAAACGGTCATGAAGAGGGTGTTTTTCGAACATCTCCTGGAGAATTTGGGCCAGCTTTTCCACTGAGCAGTCGTTCTCCGGGTTGCCGATGTTCAGGATCCGGCCTTCGCACCTCCCCTCCGGGTTCTCCAGGATACGCATCAGGGCCGCCACACCGTCGTCGATATACGTGAAACACCGCCGCTGCCTCCCCCCGTCCACAAGCCGCAGGTCGTCCCCCCGGATCAACTCCCCGATGAATTGGGTGACCACCCGCGAGCTGCCGATCCGGGCCGTCTCCATAGAGTCGAGCCGGGGCCCGATCCAGTTGAAGGGCCGGAACAGGGTGAACCGGAGCCCCTGCTCCTTCCCGCAGGCCCAGATAACCCGGTCCAGGAGTTGCTTGGCACAGGAGTAGATCCAGCGCTGCTTTCGGATCGGTCCCAGGACAAAGGGGCTCACTTCCTCGTCAAAGGCATCGTCCTGGCACATCCCGTAGACCTCCGAGGAGGAGGGGAAGACGAGGCGCCGCTGGTATTTCACGCAATAGCGAACGATACGGAGGTTCTCCTCGAACGCCAGGTTGAAGACCTCCAGGGGCCGCTCCACGTAGGTCTTGGGCGTGGCGATGGCCACCAGGGGAAGGATCACATCGCATTTCTTCACATGGTATTCCACCCATTCCCGCTGGATGGAGATATCCCCGTCCACGAAGTGAAATCTTGGCTCTTTCAGGAAGGGACCCAGTCGGTCATCCGCCAGGTCCATCCCGTACACTTCCCATCCCGTATCCCTCAAGACGGCCTCGCTCAAGTGATGGCCGATGAACCCGTTGGCACCCAAAATGAGAACTTTCATCGCAGGCTTCCCTCCGCAGCGCTTTCACGATTCGATTTATTTCTGTAATATTATTTTATTCTAAAATGAAAGGAATGAAACCCCTGGCCATTTCCCAACAGAAGATCTGGGAGCGGATGAACAAGATCTGGTATTTCGAACTCACCGACTAGCTTGGACGGGACCTTATCTACGTGAAGCCGTTTAAAAAACATCTCTGGATTCTTGCCTGTATCCTTATCCTGGGGGGAGGGCTGCGCTGGTACGGAATCTGCCATGATATGACCGCGGACGGGAACATGGTGGGGTACTGGCATCCCAACGAGGGGGGCCTGGTCCGAATGTCGCTGGAAACCTTTCGCGCTCCCCTGTTCGACCACGGGTACTGGGGCTATCCCTCCCTTCACATGTACACCCTGGCCGCGCTTGACCTGATCTACTACGTCGCTGCCCATTTGACTTCTTTAGAGATCCCCGGAGCGGATATCCAGGCTGCGGAAGCCTTCTACAGGGAGCACAAGGCCTCCTTTTACATGCTGGCCAGGATCGTCAGCTGGACGGCGGGCATGGCCACCCTGCTCCTGCTGTACTGGGTGGGCACGAAGATATTCGATGTCCCCGTGGCCCTCGCGGCAACCCTCTTCCTGGCCGTCTATCAGCAGCATGTGGAACAATGCCACTACGGCACCCTGGACACCCTGTTCACCCTGCTCTTCCTTCCGGCCGTCTACTTCGCCTACCGGGCGGCCCAGACCTCCGCCTGGAGGGACTATCTCCTGGCAGGCGTTTTCTGCGGCCTGGCAACCGCAGAAAAGTACAACGGCTTTGTTGTCGGCGTTTCCATCTTCGCGGCCTTTCTCCTGGACCTGGGCCGCACACGTTCCGTGTCCAGCCTGTACAGGTTTCTCTGCTCCGCCGGAACAGCCATCGCCGTCTTTCTTCTCATCGATTTCTACCTGTTTATCGATCCAGATATTGTGATCTCCCTTTTCAAGAGAAATTTTCAGAGCGTGGTCATCCGAGACGGGTCGGGCTTTCACCTGTGGGAGGGCATGGGGAATAACCTCTATTTCCTCAAGGCCTTCGGGTTCAAACCGGTTCTAGCCCTCTCCCTGCTTGGCGGGATCCTGTATACATGGAAACATCCGGGAAAGGGCTTTGTGCTTGCGAGTTTTCCAGTGGCCTTTTTCCTGTTGATGTCCACCTTCTTCGTCCGGTGTCCATACTACCTGTTACCCATAACACCCCTGATCTGCCTTTTCGGGGCGTACGGGATGTGGCAGGTCGGTCGCCGGATACTTCCCTGCCAGACCCACCGGGTCATCCTGCCGGTCCTGACCCTCCTGCTGGCAGGGTCTGTCATGCAGGAGAGCCTGCGTTTCCTCCATGTTCTCAAGGAACCGGACACACGGGAAACAGCGACGGAATGGATCAACGAGCATATTCCGGCCGGGTCCAGGATGGTGGTGGAAGGGAATTGGGAACATGGACCCTCCTTATCTGAAAAGAGGTTCACCCTCTTCAACCGGACCGCCCAAAGGTCCTACCTGTGGGATTCACTGGCCAAATGCCGCGCCGCCGGCATTGAATACTTTGTTGTCAATCAAGAAATGATAAACAATTACGAACAGCTGTGGATCCCCTCCGACAAGATCTATCAAGAACTGGCCAACGATCCCCAGGTACAATTGATCCAGACATTCCAGGGCATTAACTATGAGCAGACTTTTTTCAACATCCCCATCTATGTGTACAGGATTCTGCCGGCCGGCGAGAAAGATGCGCCCCTGATTCGGTGGAAAGAACCGGCTTCCGGGGCCGGGGATCAGCCTCCGGACACGGATCAGCCCTTCCTGAAGAGGGAGAGCGACCGGAACGGGCCCATGCTCTATATTCCTGACGGGACCTTCTTCATGGGGTCCGCCCCGGAGGATCCCCTGCGGGAAGCGAGCCAGAAGAAGCGGGAAGCCACCTATGTGCCGGGCTTCTGGATCGACAAGTACCCCTTTCCCAACCGGACCGGCGTCATCCCCAGGACACACGTGGACTGGAACCAGGCCCGGGAGAGCTGCCGGGCGCTCGGGAAGAGGCTTTGTACGGAACAGGAGTGGGAACGGGCCTGCAAGGGCCAGGAAAACCTTCGATTCCCCTATGGGGACAGCTTCGATGAAGAGGTGTGTCACATCCGGGGGGACTTCAACAGCACCGTCCCACTCCCTGCAGGGTCCTACAGCCGGTGCCTCAGCGGGTACGGGGTTGCCGACATGAGCGGAGGGGTGAGCGAGTGGACCTCCGGCTCCTGGACACATGATGAGATTGCCGCCTATACGAAAAAACACCAAAGGGTGCTGCCCGGCCGGCAGCAAACCGAGGAGGACACCTACTACATCATCAAGGGCGGAGACTGGGGGATGGACGCCTACGGCACGAGTTGCGCGGCCCGGGATTTCGTCCGCCCCCCCGGGCACCGGAAACGGGAAACAGGCTTCCGCTGCTGCATGGACGCGGCCGACGGACACGGGCAGCGAGAACCCACCCCGGGGGTTCTGGAGTGAGAACGCCGCAGACGGTAACCTGACGCCTCCGGGGAAACACACCCGGAACAGGAGAAGAGCATGGCAGACGGGCGGGGACCCCGTACCGTATCCGGGAACGAACCGGGAGCCAGGCGGCTCTCCCTCGGACAGGGGGTGAAGACCGCCGGGTTCGCGATGGCGGCGGTCCTGCTGGTCTTCCTGTGCCTGGAGGTCCCCTGCCGCCTGCTCCGCTGGAATCTGCCCGGCTTCTTCGTGGGAGCCGAGGACGCGGTGAACTTCGAGCAGGACCGCTTCCTCTTGTTCCGGACCGCCGGAGAGGCTTCCTGGGACCAGGGAATCTTCCCGGAGGAGGTGGGGGTGGACTACACGATCACGGTGCACGCCAATCGCCTGGGGTTCCGGGATCGGATCCACAGCCCGGAAAAGCCTCCGGGCACCTACCGCATCCTCTGCCTGGGCGACTCCAGCACCTTCGGCCACGGAGTGGAGGAAGACCGGTGCTTTGCCCGCCGCCTCGAAGCGGCGCTCGGTGACGTTCCGGGAAAGCGCTACGAGGTGATCAACGCGGGCGTGTCCGGGTACTCCTCCCAGCAGGGGCTGGAGCTTCTCCGGAGGGAGATGTCCCGGTACGACCCGGACTGCCTGGTGGTGGCCTTTGCCAGCAACGACAGCTTCAAGCAGCTCCTGGGAGACTACGGGGTGTACACGGACCGGGAGCTCATCCGGCGGATCTCCTCCCAGAAGGGCAGCACCCTGTTCCGGATCATCCGGCCGATCAAGCAGACCTGCACCTACCGGATGCTGCGGCACCTCCTGCTCTGGTGGAAGTTCCGGCTGATCCGCTACGCGCGCCGGGACAGCCCCCGGGTGCCCCTGGAGGAGAACGAGGAGAACCTTTCCGCATTCTGTGAGATCGCTGACCGGGACGGCCTGGAGATCATCTTTCTCGGGCTGGGTCCGGAGGACCGGATCGCCCCCTACCTGATGGGAATGGAGCGGGTCGCAAGTGAACACGGCAGCGCCTTCGTGGATGCCAACCGGCTCTTCAGGAAACACAGGGACGAGGTGAAGAGCGGGCCCCGTTTCCGGGATGCGGTGAACTTCTACCGGGGCCTGCTGGGGGACCGCTACACAAGGGTCATATGCGGTGAATCCCTGCTCTACGCCACCGTGGACTGCTGGGGACACCCGAACATCATCGGGCACCAACTCATCGCGGACCGCCTGCTGGAGATCCTGTGCGTGCGCGGGGCCGTGACATCCGCCGAAACGTGCCGAAACGCTTCCCCGGCGGGACCGGAAACCGGACCCGACCGGCTCACACGGGGAGTCGCCCCATGAGCCTTCGCCGCCGGAGCGCCTTCGTCATGGCCTTCCTGGTCCTGATCTCGGCCGGAGTTTGTACCGGGGAGTTCCTGTTCCAGGTGCTGTCCCTCTGGGGGAACCGATTGGACGCGGACACATGGGACATCCTGGCCCCCCCCACCATGGGCTACGAAGACCAGATCCGTTCCAGCCGCCTCTACGGCTCCTCGCTGCTCCTGGATAGCTACTGCGGGATCGCCCTGAAGGACGAGAAGCTGGCGGGCTGGCAGAGGATCCGGGACGTAGAGGTCGACGCTTTCGTGTATGAAGAGAACTACCTGGACACGGTGCTGGGGGACGGGACGGGACGTGAGGTCGTGTTCCGGGTCAGCCGGAGCGACGGGTTCCCCAGCGGCGTGTTCTTCCGGCCCGGAGAGCGCCCGCCCGTCAGGGCTTTCGTTCCGCCGCCGGGACCCAACGGCGCTCCTCTGCATGGAAGCGACCGGTACCGAATATCCATGAAGATCGGCGAGGACCAGCTGGTATGCCACGTGAACGGCACGATGGCGGCCACGGTGGAAGCGCCGGGCCTAGAACTCCGTTCCCTGCGGTTCTCCGTGGGGTACCTTCCGGCCGCCCTCCTGTCCGTTGAGATCCGCGGAACGTCCGCGGGGGGCACAGACGCGGGTGAAGCTACGTTCTCCGCGGACTTCGGGCCCCGGGGTGCCACGGCCTCCCTGCGTTTCGCCCTGTCCGTGGCCTGCTGCGGGGTCCTGATGCTGGCGTGGTGGGCGTGGGGGCGGTTGCTGAAGTACCGATTCCCCGGGAGCCGGGACCGGATGTTCCTGCGGGGGACATGGGTGTTCCTGCCCCTCTGCCTGCTCCCCCTGGCCTTCCAGCCCGTCAACCTGAGACGATCCGCCGCGTTTGAACTCAACCCCTTCCGGTTCATGCCGTATCCAACGTGGTTCCTGGCGGTCCTTGGTCTGATTGCGGCCGCCGCGGTCCTGGATTTCCTCCGTCTGCGGCGGATCTTTCCCCAGCCCTCCCAACCTCCGCACCCCACAGCCCCCCCGCCGCGGAAGCCCCCCCCGACCCCACCCGGGGGCGGGGTGAAACTGGCGATCATGTCCCTGGCAAGCATCGCCCTGGTGCTGGGTGGGCTCGAACTCCTGGCAAGGGCTACGACCTCGTGGACCCAGGTGAACACCCCGTTCGTGGAGGACGATTTTTACCTGTTTCGGCTCATGGACCCCACCATGCTCTTCCGGGCCCGGCATCCCACCCGGGAAAAGCCGGAAGACACCTTCCGGATCGTCTGCCTGGGGGGCTCCAGCACATACGGGGACGGGATGGAGGACCCGGCACGCACCTATCCGGCCCGTTTGGAACACAGGCTCAACGGGACCGAAGGACTTCCGCCCGTGGAGGTGATCAACGCGGGCATCATGGGGTACACCTCGTTTCAGGGGTTGCTGTACCTGAAGAACGAGCTGGCGGACTACCGTCCCGAGCTGGTCACGGTCAACTTCGGCGCCAACGACGAGGGGGCCCTCACCTACTTCTCCCAGCGCCAGATGTGGGACCGGATGCAGAGCCGCGGCCCGCGCCTGAGGGGCATCCACGAAACCCTCCGTCGCCTGCGCCTCTACAACGGCCTTCGCTCCCTGATCCATGGGGTGAAAAGCAAGGTCCACGAGTGGAAGGGGATTCTGACGAGGACTTCTTCCCTGGTGCCCCAGGTCACACCCGGGGAGTTCGAGCAGAACCTGCGCGAGATCGTCTCTTTGGGCCGGGAACAGGGCTTCCGGGTGTTGTTCATCCTGGAGGCACACTCCGACGTGCTCTTCCGGGACCCTTCCCGGTGGACGCTCAAGAAATACTACGACGTCATGGAGAAGGTCGCCCGGGAGGAGGGTGTCCCCCTGGTGGACACGGTGTCCCGGGTCACCCGGCACCGGGATGAAAATCTCTTCTTCGATTTCGTGCACCTGACGGAACGGGGAAACGAGGTGGTGGCGGAAGCCGTCCTGGACGAGATCCTGCAGGGGGGCATGATCGCTCCGCATGTCCCGGAGCCATCGTCAGGACCGGGCAGGTGACCGGGACCTTGCCGGGTGGGAAGGAACCGGAGGCCCGACCGCGGCTTTGCGGGCGGCGGCCCTCATCCACTTCGTGAGTCCCGGGCCCCCGTCAAGAACCGTTTCCCGAGCATGTACAGGAAAAAAGGCAGCAGGGCCCCGCCGCTTCCCAGGATGTTGGCGGCCAGGTCCCGCAACTCGAAGGCCCCCTTTCCCGTAACAAGGTCCAGGCCTTCGTTCACCAGGCCCAGCAGGTTCGTGAGCGCCAGGGAGACCAGAAGGGCGTGATACGGAAGGCCCCGGGCCGCAAGCAGGAAGACGACAAAGAGCGTACATCCCAGCACAGCCATGAACACCATGTGCAGGGCCTTGTCCGGGTGATAGAAGGCCGCTCGCTTCACGGACCTGGGAAGGGAGGAAGCTTGCAAGAGGTGGTAGACCCCACCCGTTGCCTTCCACTTCGTCAAGTTGCTGGCCAGGATCGTCTTGCGGACCGGGCTTGTTTCTTCCTCCAGGAAGGGATCCCCGCTGGTGCCCTGCCTGGCGACCCATCCCTCCTTCCACTCACGGAGGGCAGCGCCCTGCGGATGCCAGCGGAAGGCGACCCGCACCCAGGGGTAGCCGTCCTGTTCCACCTCCTGGTTCCGAACCTTCACGTGATTGCCCTGCTCCAGGATATAGAACGGCGCGCCCTGAAGCCGGGGTTGATCCCGGACGTTCAGGTGGGGCACGATCACGCGATAAATGTTCTTCATGCGCACCCCCTGCAGTGCGAAGCACAGGAGCAGAAGGGTCGCCAGCAATGCCGTGAACAGGGCCGTACGGAGCAAGGCCTGCCCGGCCTTCTTACCGGCGGTGGTCTTGGGCAACAGAAAGGCTCCGTGCTTCCGCGCGCTTTTCAATGCTCGCCCTTTCCCGGAGGAAGCCTTGGTTTGCATCCGGGCCCGGGCCGAAAACACCGGGCACGGGGTACGGCCCGCACACCATCGTAATGAAAATGCCGGAGGAATACACCCTTCCGGATCCGGGTGTGCCTCCTTCGGGCAATCCCCTCTCTGTCCGGCCCGGCACATCATGGTGTCCGGGTAGAGAGCCGGTCAGATATCCGGGAGAAACCGCCCGACAAGCGGAAACTGAAACCCCGGAAGCCGACAGGCCATCCGAAGCCTCCCCCGGTTCAGACGGGCACAGGAATTTGCGGGGTTTCCTTCACCGATGAAGGACTTTCCGTTTCCCCGTATTCTTGTCTCTGCCCGGACTCAGTGTGCAAGAGCACAGAATTCGGATGACGATCCATCCCGTCCGGCTGTCAAGGCATCGGATCATCCCCTTCCAGGGTCAGATGAAACATGGATTCCTGGTTGTAGAGCAGGAGGCGAAAGACCGCCTGACGACGCACGACCGCCTCACCGGGAAGGCCTGCAAGCCGGAGGAGAATCCGTTGTCCCAGCCGGTGCATAAGCGTCCTGCCCGGCAGCAGAAACGAGGGTTCGAAGCAGCAGCCGCTCCCCGCGAATTCCGTAGCACCCATGGGGGTCTGCCACAGCAGCAATGACAGGTTCTCCGGATCCGCCCCAAACGAAAAGCATCGTACATCCCCCCGGCCAAGGGTTTCAATCCTCTCCACGGCCTGACGATATCTACCGGAGTAGTCGTCAAGAAGCTGCACGGAGCGGCTGGCTGCCTTGGCGGAGTCGAGATAAGGTCGACCGGCATCCCTCCCCGTGAAGTTCCCAGATCCTTCTGCCGACGGCACGGTCACACACCCCTTTCCTTCTACATCCCCGTCGAGCGGTTCCACCCGGTTGGACGAGAAACGGTTCTTCCCGTCGTCTCCTCGAATCCATACGGATTCCAGCCCGTTTCCCCGGACACAGTTCGCCAAGAACACGTTTCCCCGGGGCACTGGATCCAGACGGCTCCTGATTTGATCCATGATTTCCGGGCTCAACCGCTCCTGCAGGATGGGGAAACCCTCCTCGATCAAGAGTCCCGTCCCTGCGCAAAGAAAGGTGTTGTTTGCTATCACGTTTTCCCGGCAGTATCCCCAGAGGGTCAGTCCGGGTCCACCCACTCCTTCGAACCAGTTTCCAAGCACGAGGTTACCCGTACTCGCTTCCATTTCCAGACCGAAGCCGGCACCAAGAAACACGTTGTGGCAGATCCGGTTCCGGCTACTGAACAACTCCAGGTTCACCGTCTCCAGGCAATCGACGAACCGGTTGTGCTCAACTCGGTTCTCCTGCCCGCAAAGCAGGAGAACCGAGTTGTATCCCCCCCGCACCGTGTTCTCCCGCACCACATTCCGGTCGGAGAAGAGAATGCCCACTACCTCCCCACCGTTCCTGTCGAACCGGTTCCCGGACACGAGGTTCCCGTGGGAACCAGCCAAGAGGTTCACGCAGTCGTAGCGCGTATCCAGGTGATGGTTCTCCCGGATCACGTTCTCCCCGGATCCGTACAGCGAGATGTCGTTCAGTGCCTGCTCCACGAACCGATTTCCACTGACCCGGTTCCCAAAACTGTTCCGAAGGACCACGGCATAGTAGTTCTCTCGAAAGAGGTTTCCTCGGATCTCGCAGCCCCTGGCGGAGAAAAGTTGAACGCCCACCTGGTAACCGACGATCTCGCAATGGCTCACGGAGACATTGGCGGAAGGGAGTACCGTGACAAAGAAAGGCCCTCTCTTTCCCTTGAAGAAACGTCCCCTGCAGCCCTTCAGAACGGCCCCGGCCCCGTCGATGGAAAAACCCTGGG
>CAYTRL010000199.1:0-10754 GCA_964439795.1 uncultured Thermodesulfobacteriota bacterium | reverse complement strand
CCCCAGCGAGTCAGCTGTCCCAGGTTCGCCCCCTTTCCCCCGACTTCCGGAAGGCCTTCCAGGTCGATCTCGTCCAGGAACAACACGTACCGCTTCATCGAATCGTCTCCTCACTCGCTTCCGGCCATGAGAGCGTCCAGCTTTCCTGTGACGTCCTGTACCGTGATCCGATCCATGGCCCGAGGATTTCGGACGCGCTTTCCCCATGGGGCCGCCTCCACGGTCAAGCCGTATTCTTCTTCCAGCGCCTCGGGATAGCGGTTCACCACCCACGGATCGCTCAGGTAGGGCCGCGCCCGCATGGGGTTGGTGGTAGCGTACAGACCGATGACCGGGGTGCCCACGGCCGTGGCCATGTGGGCCGGCCCTGTGTCCGGCGCCACCAGGGCATCCGCCCGGTCCAGGACGGCCAGCAGTTGTTTCAGGGTGGTTTCCCCCACCAGATCGATCGGATCACAGACACTCTGTTCACAGATCTTCCGTCCGTACTCCCGGTCCGTGGGCCCCGGGCCGCCGGTGACAACGACCTGCATGCCGTAGGTGCCGGCCGCGTAATCGGCCACCTGGGCGTATCCCTCCACGTGCCAGTTACGCCAGTTGCGGCGACGGGCGTTGGCACAGGGGTTGATCACCAGGATCGGTCCACGGTCCGGCAGTCGTTCCTGTACGAATCGACGCGCCTCCTCCGGTATGGGGATATCCCAACGAAGGCTCCGGTCCTTGATTCCCAGGGATTCCAGAAAACCGAAGAAGCCTTCCATTACGTGCTGCCTCGGACGGGGAGCGATCCGGTGCGTCGTGAACAACCACTGGAAATCCTTGGCCCTGGCGCGGTCAAAGCCGAGCTTCACAGGCGCGCGGATCCAGCGGGAAGCCATGCTGGCGCGCAGGGACGGCTGCAGATCCAGCAATACATCAAAGAACCGACCGTCCATCTCCTTCCGGAACTCCCGGTAGGCGCCCCGTCCCAGGCTCTTGTCGAAGATGACGAACGTGATCCCTGGTATGTCCCCAACGAGCTCCGCCTCCAGCTTGCCCACGACCCATGTTACAGAGGTTTCCGGCCAGTGGTCCTGGACGGTGCGCAGCACGGGCAGGGTGTGGGTAACATCCCCGATGGCGGACAGCCGAAGCAGGCAGAGGGAGCGTGGGGGGGTCGGGTCGAGCTCGATCACAAGGAAGCCCCTTTTCCGTCGGGAAGCAGATCACAGAAATAGAAACGGTTTTCCCGCAAGACCACTTCTCCGGGCCGGTGCGCGATCTGGCTCCGGAAAACCGGACCGTCATGGACAAAGGAATGGAACTCCCCGTTCTCACCGCAGGGATCCACCTTTTCCGGTAGACGGGCGAGAAACGCCTCGTCGTATGGTTTTCCCACAAAGGATCCGTCCAGGAAGTGAGAGTCCACGCAGGTGATGACCGCCTGAAACCCCACCCGAAGAAAGGACCGGGCCAGCGTACCGGTTTCTTGCCCCCACAGCGGAAACAGTCCGGTCATGCCCACGCCGGCCAGACGCTCCTCCCGGTATTTACGTAGATCCTCCAGGAAAATATCTCCGAAGATCACCGAGGTCACCCCCTTTCGGCGAGCCTCCTCCAGGAACTTTCCCATCTTTCTTTCGTATTCCTCGTTGGCCCCGTCGGCCGGGAGAACGACCGTTTCCAGGGGCAGTCCCACTGCTTCCGCCTGTTGTTCCAGGAGCCGGCGACGGACCCCGTGCATGCAGGTGCGATCGTATTCCTCTGTGAGTGTGGTCAGGAGCGCAACGATCTCGACCTCTCCCGCTTTCCGGCATTCGTAGAGCGCATAAGCGCTGTCCTTGCCGCCGCTCCAGGAAAGGAGCGCCCGGGGTTTTGGTTGCCGGATCATCAGGAACGCTCCGGGGTGATGTATCCATCGTCACGGATAAACGGCATGAGATGCGAAACGGAGCGTTCCAGATCCATGATGACGTTAAAGGATACGGCCTCCCGCAGGCAGTCGATATTGACGAGTTGAAACGAATACCCCTGCCGCTTCTGTATGTGCTCTCCCATGAAATCAGCCTCGCTTCAACTGGGTTTTCAACGGTGATGGATAGCAAATCCAGGGAGAAAAGTAAAAAGAAGAAGGCGCCTGACAAGGTCAGGACGGATGTCTGCATCGTCGGGAAAGAAAGCGGGAAGACGGTAAAGAAAACACAGCAGCGGGCGCTTCTGGCCCTCCGTATCAGGCGGTTGTATCTGTTGCGTCCTGGTTCTCGAGTTCCTTTTCCAGATGCCGTCGCAGATCTCGGAAGTACTCGGGGGGAACCATATTCAACGCCGACTGGAGCATCATGGCGAGTGTCCTCATCTCCGCCGGTTCCTCCTCGATCTTTTCAAACAGTTCGGTCTCCTTGTTCTTTCGGTTGAAAAGGATGCCTAGCAGGGCCCGGATGGCGGCTCGCAGGATCTGAGCGGATTCCCGAAAAACCGATGCAGCCGCGTGGTCCACCGGGCTGGTGCCCACCCGCCCGCACACGCGATCCACCGCATCGCGGATACGTTCCATGGAACGGGTTTCGGTCCAACCCTGCTGAAACGCATAATCGAACAGGTAGCCCAGGTGATACACGGCCCCGAAGGTATCCACCGACATCTTCACGTCGAGCAGCAGGAACGTTTTCAGCAGCGTCCGCCGGAGTACACGCCGCATGGGGATCATGGCCGCTTTTCGGGACAGTTTGAAGATCCGGCTCTTGCGGGGTCTCCCGGCCGCACGCCCGGCACGGTCTTTGTCGGGCGGAAAGTGATGGACCTGCATTAAACGCTGGATCATCCTCTGCCGTATCTGCTGTTCCAGGAAGTCATCAAGGAACGGCATCGGGATGAAGGTAGTGATCGCCGCCAGGGTGGCATAGAATACGATTTCGTTTTGCGCAGCAGGGACCATGGTTTCCCGGGGCACCGATCGGCTCCTGTACCTTGCGGCATCCCCTCGACGTGTCATGGGTTGGTCGTCGACGTACCCGCGGGGGATGCGTCAGCGCGCGGCCGTGCGGATACGCTTGGATTCCTGGTAGAGGCCGGACCTTTCCCGCCGGATCATCTGCTGGATTTCCGTCCGCCCAAGACCTATCCGCTCTCCCAACCGCTGAATCACAACCCGCTCGGGCCGGCTGACGTTGCCGTCGGCCAGGCACATCACGATCATGGACCGCAGGAATTCATGGTCCGGGGTTCCGGTATTACGGGCAGGCAGGCGTATATCCACATCCGGGTCCGATTCCCGAACCAGCTCCTCCAGCCGTTCCCTGCCGATTTTTCTCCGGGCTGCCATCTTCCTGAGGCGCTCCATCTCCCGCGGGTCCACCTGCCCGTCCGCTTTCATGACGGAGACGGCACAGGACAGAAGGGCCTCGCTGTCTTCCCGGGGTACCCGGGGCAGAGCGGCGGCGGGCCGGTCCGTTGCGATCCCCAGCTCCCGGGCGATGCTGCTGGCAAACGTGGAGCCTGCCGCCAGGGGCGCCCCGGAGAACGGGCGCACTCGGCTCAAAACCCAGCCGGAGCTTCCGTCGTTCTGGGGCAGCCCGCAGTATTCGCACTCGCCCCTGGTGTTGCGGGTTTCCGGAGCCCCGCAGCCCGGGCAGTGTGCGCTGGTGAGCGTGTTCCTGGCGGACGACAGGACGCCGGCGTTACGGACGAGGACAAACTCCTGTACCACCGTGCGGGATCGGGATAAGTCCGGAGGAAGAAAGGAGGGGATCTTCTCTTTCTCCATGTGTCCGGACCAGGTCATCTTTGCGCGGACGCTGTCCTGATCATCCGGGGTCTCCGCAAGGCGGACTTCTACGACTTCCACCGCACCCAGGGCGGGATCCGCATGGAACCGGTGTTTCCCGTCGGGCAGGGGGCGGAAAAGGGCCTGGGCACGCTTCAGGTAGTCCGGAAACGCCACCTTTTTCAAATAGGTTTCCGAGGCGAAAAACTCCGCGGCCCGGTGTCTCCAGAAGATAACCGAGGCCTTGTCTTCCAGGTGCTGCAGGTTGAAGGCAGGGTCCTTTTCCCGGAGTTCGAGCATCCCGGGCACCGGCATCCCGGGCCTGTCTCTCCAGACCTCCTCCTGGGTGATCTCCGTCAGAACCCAGTCGTATTCCCCGGAGTTGACGATGGACCGGCAGGACGGACATTCCAGGGAATCCGAAATCTCCAGTCTCGTACCGCAGTTGGGACAAAACCCCTCCAAAAGACCCGGGGATGTGAGGGTTTTCGCTCCGGGCCTGCGTAGAAACGACCAGATTTCTGTAAAGGAAGCGATCGGATTTCCGGAATCCAACGGTTTTCCGCTTTCCGTATTGATCCACTCATCCCGGGCGGAGGCGGTAACGGCCAGGTGCACCGTGTCGAAGAACGGGTCTGAACGCGCTCCGATAATGCGGGTAGAGAGTACCTTTATCTGGGACATGGTGTTCCGGATCCGGCGGGCCTTCATCATCTCCAATTGCAGTTGGAGACGCTCGAAGACTCCGTCGGACTGGAAGGCACGGACCGGCTTCATGTCCTGTTTGCTCCAGGCTTCCTGGAGTTGGGGGAAAATACTGCTGACCCGGGCGGCAAACCGGTCGGGGGAAAATCCGGGGTCCCTCTCCTGCAGGCGGTTCAATCCTGCGACGGCCTCTTCCCGGTCCCGGGCCGTCTGTACCCGGTACCCGGTCCGGATGCTCCGGGAAACGTGTTGCGAGTACCCTGATTTTCCGAAACGGAACGCAAACACAGCGAAAGCGATCAGCAGGGGGATGCCCAGCACCGGGTGGCGAAAAGCCAGTTGGAAGAGGAAGTACAGGAAGAAGGCATCGCCGGATCCGCCGGATCCGAAGGAACCGCCACCGGACCCTCCTCCTGAGGAGAAACCTTCGCCTCCGCCCATACGGGCCCAGGCGGAGGCAGGATCGAGCAGAAATACCACGCCGATGAGGAGCAGGAGGAAAAACGGTTTCCGGAAGGTCCCGTAAACGGATCCGGTCATGGAGCTTCGACCTTTTTCACGGGGTGGCCGCAGGAGGAGCAGAATCGGGCGGAGGGATCGAGTTCGGCCCCGCACTTCTCACAGGACAGCTTCTGCGGGGCGCCGCACCGGGAGCAGAACTTGGCCTCCGGACTGATCTCGGCCCCGCACTTGACACATGGGACCATGGCAGGCGAAAGACCGGCGCCGCAGGCCCCACAGAACCGGGCCCCCTGCTCTACCGGCGCTGAGCATTTCGGACAGAGGGCGGCGGAAGAGGAACCCTGTACCTGACCGGCGGCGGGCTTACCTTCGCCCTGCTTCAGCACGTCGGACATGCCCCCCGCCATCTGACCTCCCACCATCATGCCCATCATGCCGCCTGCAGTTCCTGGGTTGGATGCGGCGTCCCGCAGGGCGTTGGCCGCCTGGTACTGGGAAAAGCGGTTCAGGTCTCCGATCGCTCCCATGGAGGCCCGTTCGTCCATGGCGTTCTGCACCTCTTCGGGAACGCTGATATTTTCCAGGGTGAAGGAGAGCATCTTCAAACCCAGATTTTCGAACACGGACTCCAGTTTCTTGTGCATGGCATCGCTGATCTCATCATACTGTGAGACCAGGTCCAGGGCCGGGATCTTTAGCTCCCCAAGGCAGTCGGAGAACGACGAGACGACCCGGGTCCGCAGTTGCCCCTCCATGTCATCCACCGGAAAATCGTCCCGGGCACCCACGAACCGAGAGATCATCTCCTCAGATTCTCCCACCCGGTATGCGTAGTTTCCCCGGGCCCGGAGGCGGATGACGCCGAAATCCTGGTCACGCATCATGACCGGCGAGGGGGTCCCCCATTTTCGGTCCAGGAGTTCGGTTGCGTTGATGAAGTAGACCTCTGCCTTGAAGGGGGAGTGGAACCCGTACTTCCACCCTTTCAACGTGGCCAGGATCGGAAGGTTCCGGGTTTCCAGGGTGAAGGTTCCCGGGTCGAACCGGTCGGCGATCTTTCCCTCGTTCACGAAGACCGCCCGCTGTCCCGGGCGCACAACCAGTTGGGCGCTCATCTTGATCTCGTTCTCATAGCGAGGGAAACGGTGGACCAGGAGCGAACCGGACTGATCGGGCCACTCGATGATATCGATGAGTTCGCCCTTGAGCTTGTCGAACAGAGCCATGCAGCACCTCCTGCAAGGATGAGGGTGGACGTTTCCGTCTGACGGTCACAATCTATCACACCCGGGTGCGGGAACCGAACGTGATTTTGCGGATGAATACCATCCAGGGGTCATATCCCGCCGGATACACTTACTATCGCGCCAAACCGCTGAAAGCTTGAATGCTAATTGTGAACATAAAACATAATAATATAGATTCACATTACCGTCTAACCAGCAGTAAATTAAAGGTAATATTGAATCTATTTTAAAGGGAAACTTCCGATCAGGAATGCGGGGGACAGGCCAGGCCCGGACCACATCGCTTCCTTTATTCGCAGGCGTGCACCTTGAATTTCATTCGAGTGAAAACTGAAAAACCGGAAGAAAAAAAGGGCCGACCGAACGGTCCACCCCTTGATATTTATTGGTACCCCCGGGGTGATTCGAACACCCGACCCCAGGATTAGGAATCCTGTGCTCTATCCTACTGAGCTACGGGGGCAATCGGAGGAATCATACCATGTCCGTTGGTTGACGGTCCAGTTCCTCCGGGTTTTCCATGAATCGACGGATCTCAGACAGAAAATTCTCCGTTTTCACGCCGTCCAGCACCTTGTGGTTCATCCCGATGGTCAGAAATGCACTCAAACAGGCCTTGATCTCACCCTCCACGACCATGACCCTGGGGACCACCGCGCCCATGGCGATGCAGGCAGTGGTGGTGGTGCGCAGGGGCCAGAAGAAATCGAACTTGCCGAGGGTGGAGACCTGGATGCTCCCGTAGTTCCCCCGCACCACCGAGAACAGACTCAGTACGATTCTGAGAACGAGCCTGCGAAGATAACGGAACGGCAGGAACCGGTAGAACCTCGCCGCCTCCCGCAGGTCCTCCTCTTCGCTGGTGCGTTTTTTGCGGCTTTCCTCCCGTACGGTGGCGGCGATCTCCGCGCAGGAGAGGTTCTCCGCGGACTTCACGAGGATCACGGGAGCGTAGTTGTTCTTGCCTGCGACCGACACACCCACGTTCACGGACCGTGGTTTGAACAGGGTGTAGCGTTTCAGGAAATAGGCGGATTCCGGGACGCGTTTCACGGCCAGAGCGGTGGCCTTGACGAGCAGGTGAAGGAACGTGATCCGGGTCCCCTGCTGGTCCATGCGGGTCCGAAACGCCTTTGCCGGCTCCATGTTCACAAGGAGCGCCCCCAGACCGTCAGGGCTTCCCACGGCCTCGAAGCCGTCGTTGATTATCCGCAGTCCCGGGGAAAGGGTTTCTTTGTCAAAATCGGTTTCCTTCATGATGATGCTCTCTTTTCAGTGGAGTTGATCTTTCATGTACCTCTTGTCGATATATTCCTGGACCAGGCGAAGGGCTTGTATCTTTCCTTCAAGAAACTTGATCCAGGGGTCCTCGGGGTCGGTCTTTTTCTGGAACTCCAGGTCCTCACGGGTCTGCCGGATCAAACCTTCCACGTACTGTTTCATGTCTTCCATGAGTACTCCGGGTGTCTTCGTGTTGGCAGAAAAATTAAATCTGTAACATTTCAGGGTTGCTGCATGGTTTCGTCTACGGTGATCAGGGGAACCAGGTCGGAAACCTGCCGGTCCGGATCCAGGGTTTCCAGGATGCCTGCGGCATGTACAGCGCGTTCCGGTCCCAGGAGTCCGCCGGCGGCTCGTATGAATTTTTCACGGGCGACCTCATGCAACGCCCGCTCGTGATTTCCCGGGGCGCCCACCGGCACCCGCTGCTCCCGGTGGATCCGGCCCCCGTCCCGGAGAGTAACGACCACGGTGGCGGCGAACGGAAACTCGATGTTTTCAGGCGCGACATCCGCAAGGGAGAACCGGGAGTTCCGGACGCCCTCACCGGAAGATCTGATGTGTGACAGAGCCCTCCAGAGCCCCCGTGGAAGATCGCGTCCCAACCGATGGGATCGCAAATATTCCCGTATCTGACTTCCACTTGGCAGGTGCTCCCGGAACCCGTACTGGGCGGAGGCCCGGCGGGCCAGAGAGACAAGGCCACGGCCCCCCATCTCGCGTACCAGGGCTCGCAGACCCGCCCTATCCAGGAGGGATTCCAGCAGCACACGGTTCCAGGCAAGGTCCGGCAGGACCTCGATCCTGTCCGCCAGTTCATCGACCGCTCGTCGTTCCTCACAGACCCCCTGCTCGGTGAGAGTCTGCGGGTCCAGGCCCTCTTTGAGCACCCGCCACGCCAGGCTCCTGCAAAGGGAGAAGTTCATGGAAACCGGGTGGTCCTCGCTCCCGCAATCGTTTGACAACCTCTCCATCTCGCAGCTGACGAGGGTGGTCAACACCTGGATTTGTTCAATATCCGAGGGGCGCATGGGACGCCCCCGATCGGTACGGAACCGTTCCAGGATCCAATCCATGGCGTCCAGGGCACTGTCGATGTAGGCACATCCCGGATGACGCTTGACGGCCAGCGATTCCGTGAGCCAACTCTCCCCCAGGCCATCCCATGCCCCCTGGATCGGGTAGTAGCTGAACGCCCGGTAGAATCCGTGCTCCTCATGAAAGATCTGATCCGGCCCGGTCATGCCGTGAGCGGCGAAAAAGGCGGCCTGCAACCCCATCACCGAAGGCCAGGAGGCGGTCAACAGTTTGGTTCCCGACCCGAAAAAACCCGCGGGGGACGGGTAGAGAGGCTGAGACAAGGCGATGGCCACCGCGTGTTCCATCTGCCGGGGAGTAAGCTCCAGGATCCGGCCGGCGATACAGGCCCCGGAGAGCAGGTGGATAAAGCTCCACATCTGGCCGTTCAACGGGCCGAGCAAGGCCGATGCACCCAGCCGGCCCGCCAGTTCGTTGGCCGCCACCTGGCTTGTGATCAGATCGGAAACGTTCTTGCCGGTTGCCTCGCACAGGGCCAGGGCAACCAGGACCGCGGAATGGCCTGTGTGCCCCATGAAAAGGTAATCGTCGTAATCGTGTGCCATGCTCATGGAGGCGTTCACCAGGACCGCCCCCTCCAGAGTGGATTTCTCCCCGGTGGTCAGCAGTGTGGCCGCCTCCCCCCGCTGCAGGGTCCTCACCGCCTTCAGGACACTGGAGGACTCCCCCAGAACACGCCCTGCATACACGGAAGCAAGTACGCTCATGATCTGGCAGCGTGCCTTTTCGACAACCGGTTCCGGCAGGTCCCTGAAGGAGAGACCTAGGTTCCACCGTGCGATTCGGGACAGCAGGGTCTTGCTGGTTTGGCTCATGACAGTTCTCCGAAGGCAGGAATACGGGCGCTCGAGTCGGAAAGTCTGCGGGTTTCAGCCGGGTCATTGGCAGCCGGGAACGGATTCCGGGTAAAAGGGTATTTTTTCACAAATGATCCAGGAAAACAAAAACATCCCATAAGGAGGGGTCTCGTGACTGAAAAGGTTTTTTTCTCAGCATGCTGCTTGTCATTCTCTCCGGCACGGCGGATCGAACGGTTTGAAAACATATGGTTGACACCCTTTCCTGTCGTTTTATAATCACAGGATCAAACCACAACGTACGGGCATGGAGGTGCCATCTGTGATCATCGTAATGCAAAAGGGGGCATCACGGGCGGAACTCGCTTCGGTCAAGAAAAGAATACAAAAATTGGGGTATCACCCACACGTGATCCGTGGAGAGACGAGGCAGGTGATCGGGGCGGTGGGCGACGAGCGGGGAAAGGCGCGTCTCCAGGACCTGGAATCCCTGCCCGGAGTGGAATCGGTGGTTCCCATTCTGGAACCTTACAAGCTGGCAAGCCAGGAAGTGAAGACCAGTAAATCCGTGGTCACCGTGGCACGGAAAGTAAAAGTGGGGGGGGCGAAGATCGTCGTCATGGCAGGCCCCTGTGCCGTTGAAAGCGAGGAACAGATCCTCGCTTCGGCCCGGGTTGCCAAGCAGGGCGGTGCCTCCGTGCTCCGGGGCGGGGCGTTCAAGCCTCGGACTTCGCCCTACTCTTTTCAGGGAATGGCGGAAAAGGGGCTGAAACTGCTTGCCAAGGCCCGGGAAGAGACCGGTCTGCCCATCGTCACCGAGGTCATGAACCCCCGGGACCTGCCGCTGGTGAAATCGTACGCCGACATCATCCAGGTAGGCGCAAGGAACATCCAGAACTTTGCGCTCCTCAAGCTCCTGGGAAGGACCCGGAAACCGATCTTCCTGAAACGAGGGATGGCCACAACCATCGATGAATTCCTTTTCTCCGCGGAGTACATCCTCAGCGAGGGGAACGACCGCGTGATCCTGTGCGAACGCGGAATCCGGACCTTCGAAACCGCCACGCGCAACACCCTGGACCTGAGTGCCGTTCCGGTACTGAAGCGCAAGACACACCTGCCCGTGATCGTGGACCCGTCCCACGGAACGGGCCACTGGCGGTATGTGGCGCCCATGTGCTATGCGGCCGTCGCCGCCGGTGCGGACGGGATCATGGTGGAGGTTCATCCCCAGCCGGACCAAGCGGAAAGCGACGGCCCGCAATCTCTCAAGCCGGAAAAGTTCTATCGCATGATGGAAAAGCTGAGGGAGTTCGCCCGCGTGGCGGACCGGGACCTCTGAGCCCCAAGAAAAAGGACACCTTGATGACAAGGTCCGGCCGGACTCTCCTGGAGAAGAAAACCGTCTGGATGATCACCTGG